>CAIQPO010000037.1 GCA_903873735.1 Candidatus Collierbacteria bacterium
CAGCATTTCCAATAGCTTGTTTGATAAGCTTGATGACTGGCTCTTGAGCACGTTTGGAAATGATTTCCAACTGCTTGAGGGCAGTAGTAGCTCTTTGACCAACCATAGCTTTGAGAAGAAGGTTAGCCTTGCGAGGAGTAACCAAGACGTGTTGGGCTCTGGCTGTGATAATTTTGTTGGTAGTTTTTGCAGTTGCCATATTCTTTTAGGTTTTGCTTAAGACTCTCTTAACAATGCGGCCGTGGCCTCTGAAGTTTCTAGTTGGAGAGTACTCACCTAATCTGTGTCCAACCATGTCTTCTGAGACAAAAACCTCTTTAAAGATTTTGCCGTTGTGAACCATGAAGGTGAAGCCGACAAATTCTGGAGGAATTTGACTTGATCTTGCCCAAGTCTTGATAGCCTCTTTTTTACCTGAGGTTTTCATCTTCTCGACTTTGAGCATGAGCTTCTCATCTACATATGGTCCTTTTTTAGAACTTCTTGACATAGTATTTATTTACCTGCGCGACGCTTGATAATGAGTAAATTGCTGTATTTCTTTCTGTTTCTGGTGCGAACACCCATAACTCTCTTGCCATAGACTGACTTGGGTGATTTAAGACCAATACCTGATCTACCCTCACCACCACCGTGAGCATGGGATCTTGGATCTTGAGCGACACCTCTAACTTCAGGTCTTCTACCCATATGTCTGGCTCTACCTGCTTTACCAAGAATTTCTTCTTTGTGGTGTTCGTTGCCGAGGGTACCGACAGTGGCTTTGCATAATGGGTTGAATGATCTAATTTCTCCTGAAGGAAGTTTGATTAAAACAACAGTTTCTTCTTTGGATTGGACAAGGGCGTAGTTGCCGGCTGACCTAACCATCTGGGCACCTTTTCCAGGGGTAATCTCAAGATTGTGAACCTCAACTCCGATAGGAATATTTTTTAGAGGCAAACAGTTTCCCACCTTAATTTCAGAAGTTTCCGATGAGGATACAATGTCTCCAACCTTCAAGCCTTTTGGAGCTAAGATGTAGTCCTTGTGGCCATTGACGTAAGAAAGCAGAGCAATGTCGGTAGTGCGATTTGGATCGTATTCAATAGCTACGACCTTTGCAGTAAGAGAAACTGATCTCTTCCAGTCGATGTGTCTTAAGTAGCGTTTTTGCCTTCCTCCTTGATGTCTAACTGTGATTTTTCCAGAATGGTTTCTTCCAGAAGACTTGGGGTTTATGGTTTTGAGATGTCTTGCAAGTGTGTGTTTCATAATAGTTTATGACTTGAGAGCGGAGAAGATCTCGATCTTTTGACCTTTCTTGATCTCTACGATTGCTTTTTTAATAAGAGGAGTATTCACATATCTTCCAGTTTTCATTGATCTGACTTTGCGAGAAGCCTTTTTGACCGTAGAAATTGAAACAACATCTACTTTGTAGAGGTCTTTGATAGCTTGTCTGATCTGATATTTGCTGGCTGATGGCTCAACTTTGAAAACATATTTGTCCATGGCAGCAAGTCCGTAGCTTTTCTCTGTGACTACTGGCGAAATGATGGTGTTTTGGTGAATGAGTGGAGTAGACATAGTTATTTAGTGTTAGCTGATTTGAGAACTGCTAATCTAGAAAGTAAGTGTTCTAAGGCTGTTTGAGTTAGGACGACTTTGGCGTGTTGTCCAAGATTGTAAACATTTAGTCTCTTGGCAGATAGGAGTTCGAGACCGTTTAAATTTGAAACCGACTTAAGGAAGTCAGAGGATTCTGAAAAGTGGACTAGAGCGCAAGAAACTTTGGAGTAATCTTTGGGAAGAAGTTTATCGGCTGATTTGGTAGATAGTGATTTGATTTCAGTGGCGTCTATAAGAGAAAGTCTTTCCTCTTTTTTGTAGGTAGTGAGAAGTCCGGCAAGAGCTTTCAGTCTCATTTTCTTGTTTAGAGATTTTAGTGGAGTAACAATTCCTTGAGGACCAAAAACAACACCGCCTCCTACATAGATTGGAGCTGATTTGGCACCGTGTCGAGCGTTACCCGTACCTTTTTGTTTGTAGATTTTCTTGGTGGTAGCTGACACCTCTCCTCTGGTCTTAGTTTTAGAGATACCTCGATGAGAGTTGGCCTGATAAACGTAGATAGCTTGAGCTATTAGCTTAGGTGATACCTCAAAGTCGATCTGACTGAAGGATGTAGCACTAGTGGTAGTCTTTTTAGCTGGCATATTAATTTATTTAGGCTTTTTTATTAATGGTAATTCGAGCTAAAGTTCCCTTTGACCCAGGAATAGGACCTGTGAGGGTAAGGAGGTTGGTTTCGGGGTTGTAAGAGTGAATAGCGAGATTCTTTATGCAAATATTATCTGAACCCATTCTTCCAGCCATTTTTTTACCTGGAACTATGCGTCCTGGAGTAGTACCTCTGGCGATGGATCCTGGAGCACGTTTGCGATCTGACTGACCATGAGTTCTTTGAGATCCATGGAAGCCATGGCGTTTCATAACACCGGCAAACCCTTTACCTTTTGACATGGAGGTGACGGAAACAGTTAGTCCTGGAGTTAAAATTTCAGTTAAGTTGATGGTGGTATTTGCAGGAATTGATTCTTCTGTTGAGACTTCTCTTAAGTATTTGGGGGTAACTTCAATGCCTAACTTTTTCAAGAAGCTTTTAACAGGCTTAGTAGCTGATTTTTTGGCACCAATGCCAATTATTTGTGCATTGTAGCCATCTTTATTGGCGGTCTTGTTGGAAACAGCCACGTGAGAATCTACCACTAAAGTGGTAAGAGGGACTCTTTTACCTTCTACGAAGGTTTGAGTCATGCTGTCTTTGGTTGCGTATATTTTGTTAAGCATGTTAGTTTTAAAAAACGCCCCCGATTTCGGGGACCCGAGAATCGGCGAGGGCAGTTTTTGTTAATTTATTGATTGCATAGGCAAGACTTACATCTTGATTTCGATACCGACACCGGCAGGGAGATCGAGATGCTGGAGGGAGTCGATGGTTTTATTAGTTGGAGAAACAATATCAATGAGTCTCTTGTGAGTCAGTACTGCGTACTGTTCACGTGCGTCCTTGTCAGTGTGTGGGGAGGCCTGGACGACGATGACCTTTTTCTTGGTGGGCAGTGGGACAGGACCAACCACCTGAGCTCCTGATACGAGCGCAGCTTGAATAATTTTTTTGGCAGCTTCGTCTATGACTCTGTGGTCAAAAGACTTGAGTTTGACACGAATTCGTGGTTGGTCCTGCATATGAAGTTTTAAAAAGTGCTAACTAGTAACTTTTTGGTTACGCGATAATTTTGGTAATAACACCTGCACCAACGGTAAGTCCACCTTCGCGAATAGCGAAGCGTTGTCCTTCTTCCATGGCGATAGGAGCGATAAGTTCGACAGACATCTTGGCGTTGTCACCAGGCATGATCATTTCTACACCCTCTGGGAGTTTAACCTCACCAGTAACATCGGTGGTGCGGATAAAGAATTGAGGTTTGTAGCCTGTGAAGAGAGGAGTGTGGCGGCCACCTTCGTCTTTGCCTAAGATATAAGCTTCGGCATCGAACTTGGTGTGAGGAGTGATAGATCCAGCCTTAGCTAAAACCTGACCTCTTTGGACATCATCTTTTTCAATACCGCGGAGGAGAAGACCGACATTGTCTCCTGCTTGTCCTTGGTCGAGAGATTGGTGGAACATTTCAACACCAGTGACGACTGATTTAACAGTGGCTTTAATACCGACTATTTCAATTTCATCACCGACTTTGACGATACCTCTCTCAATACGACCGGTAACGACTGTGCCTCTACCTTTGATGGAGAAAACGTCTTCAACAGGCATAAGGAAAGGTTTGTCTAGATCGCGAGTAGGAGTAGGAATCCAAGTGTCTACAGCTTCCATGAGTTTCATGATTCCAGCTTGAGCTTCCTTGTCTCCCTCGAGGGCTTTTAGAGCAGATACTCTGACGATTGGGGTGTCTTCCTCAAATTGGTATTTCTTTAAGAGCTCTCTGATTTCCATCTCAACTAATTCAAGGAGTTCTGGATCTGAAACGGCATCAACTTTATTTAAAGCGACGACGAGTCTGGGAACGTTAACTTGATGAGCAAGAAGGATGTGTTCCTTGGTTTGAGGCATAGGTCCATCAGTAGCAGCCACAACTAAGATACCTCCATCCATCTGAGCGGCACCGGTGATCATGTTTTTGATGTAGTCACGGTGTCCTGGACAGTCGATGTGAGCATAGTGTCTTGTAGCAGTCTCGTAAGGGACGTGTGAGATCTGAATGGTAACACCACGGGCTCTCTCTTCTGGTGATGAGTCAATCTTGTCGAAAGCTAATGCTTCAGCTAATCCTTGGGAGGCCAAGGTTTGAGTAATAGCGGCAGTAAGAGTAGTCTTGCCGTGATCGACGTGACCGATAGTACCGATATTAATATGAGGCTTTGTGCGTGAAAATGCAGCCATATTTATTTAATTATTATTTTGTAATTACTAATTTGTTTTGCGTTTGCTATTGTATCAGATTTTAAGCTAATTTGCAGGAGTTTTCAACAATTTAGCAGCTAAACTGTTGGGTAACTCTTGGTAGTGACTTGGTTCCATGTAGTAAGAAGCTCTTCCAGCGGTTAAGGAGCGGATAGCTGTAGCATAAGAACTTAGTTCTGAAAGAGGTACTTGAGCGGTAATAACACGGGCATTGCCTCTTTGGGTAGAACCAGCAATCTGAGCTCTTCTAGAAGATAGGTCACCAATAATGTCTCCCATATTTTCTTCTGGAGTGGTTACCTCAACCTTCATGATAGGTTCAAGAATGACAGGAGCGGCTTTCTTGACTGCGTCCTGGAGAGCCATGGATCCGGCAATCTTGAAGGACATTTCAGAAGAGTCAACCTCATGGAATGAACCGTCGACTACTGATACTTCTAGATCGACCATCTGGAAACCAGCAATAAGACCATTTTCCAGTGATTCGCGAACACCTTTTTCGATTGGAGCAATAAATTCGCGTGGGATGGTGCCTCCGACGATCTTGTTGACGAAAGCAAAACCTTCACCTCGAGTTCTGGGCATGATATCGAGAATACAGTGTCCGTATTGTCCACGACCTCCTGATTGACGAATATATTTACCTTCACCTCGAGCCTCTTTGGAGATGGTTTCACGATAGGCTACTTGAGGAGCACCGGTAGTGGCTTCGACTTTGAATTCACGACGTAGACGATCTACTAGGATTTCAAGGTGTAACTCACCCATACCAGAGATAACAGTTTGACCTGTCTCGTGGTCGGTTTTGATCTTGAAAGTCGGATCTTCTTCAGCAAGTCTACCGAGAGCTAAATCAAGTTTTTCCTGGTCAGCCTTGGTTTTTGGTTCGATAGCAAGTGAGATAACTGGCTCTGGGAAGTTGATTGACTCTAGGATTATTGGCTTGCTCTCGTCACAAAGTGTGTCACCAGTCTTGGTGGCTTTCAAACCAACTACCCCGACGATTTCACCTGCACCAGCTTCGCTGATTTCTTCGCGACTATTGGCGTGCATAAGCATCAGACGACCAACACGCTCTCTCTCATCTTTGCCTGCGTTGTATATGTATGAACCGGAGGTGATTTTGCCGGAGTAAACACGGACATAAGTTAGTTTGCCCACATGAGGATCGGCTTGGATTTTGAAGGCTAAACCTGAAAAAGGCTCTGAAGGATCAGGTTTTCTAATTTCTTCTTCTCCAGTTTTGGGATTGGAACCAGTGGTTACATTCTTATCGAGAGGAGAGGGAAGAAAATCGACAACAGCGTCAAGAACAGGTTGAACACCTTTGTTTCTTAGGGAGGAGCCAGGGAAAACAGGAACGATTTCATTTTTACAGGTAGCATTTCTCAAGGCATCTTTTAGCTCTTTCATAGTGGGTTCTTCACCAGCGAAGAATTTGTCCATCAAGGCTTCGTCGGTTTCGACTATGGCCTCGATAAGTTTGCTTCTTTCAGCTTCGCACTCATCTTTCATATCTTCTGGGAAGCCTTCGGAAACTACGTATTTTGCACCAGTTTCATCGCCCTGCCAGATAATAGTTTTTCTTTCAAGAAGAAGGCACATGCCCTTAAAGGTGTTTTCAACTCCTACAGGAAGTGCCATGATAGCGGTTTTGGCTCCAAGTTTGACATGTACGTCGTTAAGAGTGTTTCTGAAATCAGCACCCAAGACGTCCATTTTGTTAACGAAAGCAATGCGAGGAACTTTGTACTTGTCGGCTTGTCTCCAGACTGTTTCGGTCTGTGACTGAACACCAGAACCGGCATCAAGTACGATAATACCTCCATCAAGAACACGGAGGGAACGCTCTACCTCTGCGGTAAAGTCTACGTGTCCTGGAGTATCGATGATGTTAAAACGACATTCCTCTTTTAAGTTGGCGTCATCCAAAACTGGGGTCCAAAAAGTGGTGGTGGCTGCTGAAACGATGGTTATTCCTCTCTCTCTTTCTTGCTCCATCCAGTCCATTTGGGTATCTCCTTCGTCGATATCACCAATTTTGTAGGTTTTACCAGTATAGAAGAGAATACGCTCAGTGGTGGTAGTTTTACCAGCGTCGATATGAGCAATAATACCGATGTTTCTTACACGGTTTAGTGGAATAATTTTTGAGGCTCCAGCGGCCATATATTAAATAATTGTTTAATAACTCTTGGGCGTATTAACCCTACCCAAAGACAGGTAGAGATATTACAGTGGTGATTTTATCATAAAAAATCCCTCCGTTGTGGAGGGATTGGGTACTATTTTTCTTCTACAAGCCAGTGTTCTTTGGGGATATTAAACTCGTAGCGGCCTTGCTTATAAAGCTCGCCGCAGTTGAGGCTGATATAAGCACAGCCATAGAGCTGCCCGACGAGCTTATGGTCATTGCTGACATAAGAGAGGATCACGTCACCGTCGCTTTCGGAGCTGATGTTTGCCTGGGGAATACCATCGACATAGAGCATGTCCGACGGCAGGTCGCCAAGGTTGATGGTGCCCTCGAAACGGGCCTGATCACGTGTTGAGCAGCTAGCTACGGTAATCGCCATAAGAATTGTGAGCAGAATATAGAAGCCGATCTGATAAAACCTGCTTTTCATGGATTACGCCTCCTCTTTGAAATGTACTGACTGGCTATCCTATCATATGTTATAGGTTTTATCAATTAAGTGATAACAAAAAAGCGCCTTTTTCATAAGGCGCTCTTTTGGTTGAATTTGTAATTCAAGTTACCATCTAAAGTGAGCGAAAGCTTTGTTGGCTTCGGCCATTTTGTGGGTATCAAGCTTCTTCTTGATTGAAGTGCCTTGGTTTTCATGAGCTTCCATGATTTCTGCGGCTAACTTTTCAGCAAGAGTGCGGTAAGGGTTGTTTCCTTTAGCTCTGGCTGCGGTGATGACCCATCTAACAGCAAGGGAGTCGCGGCGTTCTGGTCTTATAGGAGTTGGTACTTGGTATGAAGCGCCTCCAACACGACGGGATCTAACCTCGATAGTGGGTTTGACGTTTTCAATAGCTTCAGTAAGATATTCAAGTCCGTTTTTACCGGTTTGTTCACCAATAATATCTATGGCTTTGTAGACGTGCTTGGAAGCAACAGATTTTTTACCATCGTACATACAGCCATTGATGATTTTAGCCACCAATTCACTACCATAAACTGGATCTTTCACGGATAGCTTTTGTGGGGTTTTCTTTGATCTCATATATTTTTTGGACTAATTATTTGGCTGATGGCTTCTTGGTGCCATATTTACTTCTACTAGTGCGTCTTTTATCAATACCAGCACAGTCGAGTTTGCCACGAACAATGTGATATTTGACACCTGGTAAGTCTCTTACGCGACCAGCACGAACCATGACGATAGAGTGTTCTGCTAGATTGTGACCCTCACCCATGATGTAGGCGGTGACTTCTTGCTTATTTGATAACCTAACACGGGCAATCTTTCGGAGAGCCGAGTTTGGTTTCTTAGGAGTCATGGTTTTGACCTGAAGACAGACACCTGCTTTTTGAGGGTTTTGGGTGGTGACCATTCTTCTCTTGACTGAGTTGAAACTCTTGCGCAGAGCGGTGGCCTTGATTTTTTTAGCGTTAGACTGACGTCTAGTTTTGATTAGTTGATTGATTGTAGGCATATTTGCGTGTGTATTTTATCAGATATTTTCCAACTTTGCGCGGTTTTTGCTGGTAGGAATCAATCTACCAATGATAACGTTTTCTTTCATACCGATTAGATGGTCAATTCTGCCTTGAACTGCTGAGTCGGTTAGTACTGAAGTGGTATCCTGGAAAGAGGCGGCAGAAAGCCAACTGTCGGTGTGAAGAGCGGCTCTTATCGTACCAAGGATAAGGTTGGTAGCGGTAGCTGGTTCTCCACCTTGAGCTATGGCAGCTTCATTAGCCATTTCATATGCACCTCTGGAGATTACATCTCCTGCAACGAGAGAGGTGTCTCCCACGTTGTCGATGCGTACGTAGTCACACATCTTCCTAACAATGACCTCAAAGTGTTTGTCGTGGATACCGATACCCTGGGATTCGTAGATTCCTTGAATTTCGCCAATGAGGTATACCTGTGAGGCTCTCAAGCCTTTAACTCTGAGAAGGTTCTTAATATCGACACCTCCGGAAGCGAGGATTGAGCCGATGGCGACAATGTCTCCATCTTCAACTTTGAGAGGCATGGCAAGAGGTATAAGGTACTCTTTTCTGTCTTCTTTGGTGCCTTTGCCTGTAGGAGTAATGGTAACTAGATTGCCATTGTCGGTCTCTACTACTTTTACTTTTCCAGAAACCTCGGCAACAGGAGCGGCGAGCTTGGGTGTTCTGACTTCAAATAGCTCGGTAACTCTAGGTAAACCCTGGGTCACGTCGACACCTGCGACACCTCCTGAGTGCTTGGTACGCATGGTTAGCTGTGTACCAGGCTCACCGATAGATTGAGCAGCGATAACACCAGCGGGATCACCAATCTTAGCCATTACATTGCTGGCTAGATTATGACCGTAGCAATTGGCACAAAGACCAAATCTCAATTTACATGTAAGAGGAGATCTAACCTCAACTTCCTTGACACCTGCGGCTTCGATGGCAGCTGCAATAGGTTCGGTAATCATTTCTCCAGCCTCTACGAGTACTTTTTTATTGGTTGGATTGAGAACTTTTTTGGCTGAAAGGCGGTGAACAATTCTCTTGGCAAAGACTTTGGTTCTGTCTTCAGAACTTATGGTTAGGAACTCATCAGTACCACACTCTTCAGCTCTAACGATGGCATCGTGACTGACATCAACTAAGCGTCTGGTCAGGTAACCTGCGTCAGCTGTACGAAGAGCGGTATCGGTAAGACCTTTTCTAGAACCTCTAACTGATGTAACGTACTCGAAAATTGAGAGACCTTCACGGAAGTTGCCTTTGGTAGGAAGTTCAACGAAGTTACCAAGAGGATCTACGTTGATACCACGCATGGCTGATAACTGTTTGATGGTGTTCTTGGTAATACGTCCCATGCCTGTGTCAATAATCAATCTGACAGGATTGGTGGGAGAGAAGGTGTTCCAAGTCTTTTCGGCGAGATCTTCGGCGGTGTCCATCCACATTTGGATAGTGAGCTTTCTTCTTTCATCGTCGGTAATCAAACCTAGCTTGTAGTTGTCTTCGATTTCTTTTGCTTTTTGATTTCCTTCTTGAATGACGGACTCTTTGTCGGCGTACATTTCGTTGTCGGAGATAGCAAATGACAAACCGGAAACTGTAGCATATTCAAAACCGATATTCTTGACGGCGTCGATTAATTTCACCACACGCTTCACCTCAAGCTCTTCAATAGCTCGGTGGAAGAGTGATGAAATTTCTTTACGAGGAAGATTGCGGTTGATAAATTCCCACTCAGCAGGCAGAATCTGGTTAAACATGATTCTTCCAGCTGTGGTTTGGGTAAGTTGTTTGTCGCCTGGGAAGAGTCTTACGTTTACTGTCTGTCTAACCTTGATGGCATTATTTTGATAAGCGGTAAGCACATCTGCTTGGCTAGCAAATGGCATTGAGTAAACAGGGAGATTTTCATCAAGAGCGGTGAGATAGTAAACACCGATAGCCATTTCCTTTGAGTCAGGAATTGAAGCGGGGTTTCCTTGGGCTGGCTTTAATAAGTTGTATTGAGGAAGCATGCGCTTTTTAGCCTCAAGAATAGCTTTCTTGGTGAGAGGTACGTGGACAGCCATTTGGTCTCCGTCGAAGTCTGCATTAAAACCTCCACAAACTACCGGGTGAAGTCTTATTGCTGCACCATCAATTAGTTTTGGCCAGAAGGCTTGAATAGAGAGTTTGTGTAGCGTAGGAGCACGGTTTAAGAGAACAGGGTGCTTCTTGGTGATTTTTTCCAAGATGTCGTAGACTTCTGGTTGTCTCTTTTCAATGATGGCTTTGGCGGCTTTAACGTTGGGAGCCATGTCTTGCTTAATTAGTTCGTGGAGAACGAAGGGTTTGAACATCTCAAGTGCCATGTCTTTTGGTAAACCACACTGGTTTAGCTTGAGCTCAGGACCTACGACAATAACTGAACGACCTGAGTAATCGACACGCTTACCTAGAAGGTTTTGGCGGAAACGACCCTGCTTGCCACGAAGCATATCAGAGAGAGACTTTAATGTCTTTCCAGTCCTGGATCTTCGAGAGGATCTAGCCTGAGAAGAATCGATAAGAGAGTCAACTGCTTCTTGGAGCATGCGTTTTTCATTTCTTAAGATGATTTCTGGAGCACCAAGGTCAATAAGGTGTTTCAAACGGTTGTTGCGATTGATGACGCGGCGATAAAGATCATTCAAATCTGATGCAGCAAACCTACCTCCTGAAAGCTGGACCATAGGACGAAGATCTGGAGGAATGACAGGAAGAACTCTTAAGATCATCCACTCTGGCTTGATTTTAGAATCAAGTAAACCTCTTGCAACTTGAAGTCTTTTGGTAGCCTTGAGTCTTTTGGCTTCTGAATTTGAGTGTAGATCTTCTTTGAGATCTGCAACTAAGTTATCAAGATTGATCTGCTGAAGTGCATTAAGAAGAGATTCTGAACCCATTCCGGCTTTGATAAAACCAGCAACGCTGTATTCTTCAAGTTTGGCGAATTCTGCGTCCGAAAGGAGTGAGTTGGCTCTAACTCTGTCGACTAAAGCTTCAAGTTTACTGTAGATTTCTTCAGTAACAGAAAGCTCAACTACCATCTGTTCTCTTAATTGAGCAATTTTTTGTTTGCTTTCTACTTTAAGGTCATCGGACTTCATTTCTAATTCATCCTTAACTTTGACCTTCTTTTTTAGCTCGGTGAGTTGTGTTTTACCTTTGTCCTTTAAGTCTTCAATTTGTTTGTCAAAGTTGGCTCTAACTTCGTTTAATTTGGCTTCAAGTTGGGTAGCAATTGATTTCTTAGCCTCATCTCTACCCTCTTCATCAACACTCATAACTAAGTATTTAGAGAAATAGATAACTGACGTAAGAGCCTTAGGAGAAATGTCTAGAAGGAGAGAGAGCTTACTAGGAGCGCCCTTGAAAAACCATACATGAGCTACAGGAGCAGCAAGTTCGATATGACCCATTCTCTCGCGCCTAACTCTTGAAAGAGTAACTTCAACTCCACATTTGTCACAAACGATACCCTTAAAACGAACTCTTTTGTATTTTCCACAGTAACACTCCCAGTCCTTGGTTGGACCGAAGGTGCGCTCACAAAAAAGACCGTCTTTTTCTGGTTTTTGGGTGCGGTAATTAATAGTTTCTGGTTTGGTGACTTGTCCATGAGACCATTTTTTGATGTCCTCTGGGGAAGCAAGTCTGATTTGCAAACCGGTAAAGTCAACTATGTTATTCATTGTTTTTTTGTTTGCGTTTAATTACTGATTATCAGCTTCAATTGATTCTTGATTTCCGAAGTCTCCGGCTTCAGCTGCTTCTTCCGACAGCTCTTCTGCCTCATACTGATCAGCTGGAGCTGTGTCTGGTTCTTCTTCGGGCACAAGTGGAAGGGTATCTTCGGTCATTATTTGAGCAATTTCTGGCCTTATAGCTGACTCATTAATTTCTTCAGAAACGACATTACCAGTGGGTACAACTGCCAAACCGAGTGAATTTAGTTCTTTAACCAGCACTTTAAATGACTCTGGGACAGAAGACATGGGAATCTCTTCACCTTTGACGATGGCTTCAAATGCCTTAGACCTGCCGACCACGTCGTCTGATTTGAGAGTAAGCATTTCTTGTAGAGAATAGGCAGCCTTATGTGCTTCAAGAGCCCAGACTTCCATTTCTCCCAAACGCTGTCCACCCATTTGTGCTTTACCACCAAGAGGCTGCTGGGTAACTAAGGAGTAAGGTCCAATTGAGCGGGCATGGGTCTTGTCCTCGACCATGTGGTTAAGCTTGATGATGTATCCCAAGCCAACTGCGGTTTCTTGTTCAAAAGGTAGACCAGTACGCCCGTCAAAGAGTTGCATCTTACCTGATAAGGGTAAGCCAGCTTCTTTGAGGAGGTCATTGATAGTACTCTCATCGACATTCTCGAAAACTGGAGTAGCGACTCTCTTGCCAACTTTTTGAGCAGCAAAACCTACTTGTGCTTCGAGAAGCTGTCCGAGGTTCATACGGGCTAGTACTGAAAGAGGAGAGATAATGATGTCTATTGGAGTACCATCTGGTAAGTAAGGCATGTCGGCAGTGGAGATAACTTTGGAGATAACACCTTTGTTACCGTGACGTCCTGCAACCTTATCACCAACTGTGATTTTTCTTAGCTGGGCAACTCTAATCTTAATTTGGCGAATAACTCCTGACTCAAGTTCATCTCCAGAGTCTCTATCTAGAACTTGGACTGATATAACAGTACCCTGTTCACCGTGAGGCATTCTAAGAGATGTGTCGCGAACTTCTCTAGCTTTTTCACCGAAGATTGCTCTTAGAAGACGTTCTTCAGCAGTAAGCTCTGTTTCGCCTTTGGGAGCAATTTTTCCGACTAAGATGTCGTTTGGTCCGACGACTGAACCGATGGCAATGATACCGTCTGAACTAAGGTCTTTGAGGTCTGCTTCGGAAACGTTGGGGATATCTCGGGTAAGTTCTTCAGGGCCAAGCTTTGTGTCCATAACATCACAAACATGCTCGTGAATTGAGATGGAAGAAAGTAAATCTTCTTTGACAACGCGATCAGAGACAACAATGGCATCTTCGTAGCCTAGTCCTTCAAATGAAGCATAGGCTATGACCAAATTTTGACCAAGAGCTAACTCTCCGGCTTCAGCGGCTGGTCCGTTGATAATTAAGTCACCTTTATTTACAGCATCACCAACTACTACTCCGGGTGTTTGGTTGTAGCAAGTATCCTGTGAAGTGCCAAAGTATTTTCTTAAATGATAGGTCTCGATTCCTTTTTCAACATCAACAAAACCATATTCATAAGGTGAAAGTTCATTCTCTGCGGTTTTGGCATCTTCAGGTGAAAGCTTGATGGAAACATGAGACGCATCTACAGAAACCACTTCACCTGAGTGTCTGGCTCTGACAACCCAACCCATAGATTCTGCGACTGAAGCCTCCATGCCTGTACCAACTACTGGAGCAGCGGGCTTGACGAGAGGGAGAGCTTGAGTAAGATGGTGGGTGCCCATAAGAGCACGAGTACCATCATCATGTTGGACGAAGGGAATCAGTGAGGCTGATGTACCCACAACCTGACGAGGTACAACATCAATGTATTGAACTAAATTGACATCTGCTTCAATGAATTTTCCTTGATATCTAACCGGAACCCATTTGTCTAAAATGGTGTCTCCATCACGCTTCACCCAAGCGTGGGTGATATATGCGTCCTCTTCGTCGTCGGCAGCCAAGTAGACAACCTCGTCGGTAACACGCATTACTGATTTACCGTTTTTCTCTTCTTTTACTACTTTAAGGTAAGGAGCTTCGAGGAAACCGTAGTCATTAACCTTGGAGTATAAGGCGAGGTAAGTAACCAAACCGATATTTGGTCCTTCAGGAGATCTTACTGGACAGGTACGAGAGTATTGGGATGAGTGAATATCACGCATGGAGAAACTAGCTCTCTCACGAGTAATACCTCCTGGTCCCATAACAGAAATACGGCGAAGGTTGTCAATTTCCGCGAGAGGATTAACTTGGTCGAGAATAGAGGAGAGTCTGTTTCGGCGGAAGAATTCGGTGATTGATGAGATTATTGGTCTGGGGTTTACAAACGCGGCTGGGGTAGGAAGCTCATCTGGTTTGGATAGAGACATCTTTTCTTTGATGGATCTCTCTAATCTCAGGAGACCTACTTTGAAGGCGGTTTGGTTTACTAATTCACCAACACATCTAATTCTGCGATTGGCCAAGTGATCTATGTCGTCTGTTTTTCCTTTTCCATTTTGAAGACTAATTAGGTAGCGCATGGTTCCAACAAAATCATCGACTGAAAGAGTGACGTGCTGCTTATCGATAGGAGTTGAGAGACCGAGCTTGCGGTTAAGTTTGTAGCGTCCAACTAAGCCAAGATTGTAGCGTCGGTAATCAAAAAACATTTGGTGAAGGAGAGCTTTAGCATTTTCAAGCACAGCTGGTTCACCAGGTCTGATTTTTTGGTAGAACTCTAAAAGTGCCTCTTCAGTGTTTGAGGAGGTGTCTTTTAGAAGAGTGGTGGCGATGTAAGGATGATCAGCGTTAGAATCTACATCCTCAAAGAGTTTGTGAATCTGATCATTGTCTGAGTATCCAAGAGCGCGAATGAGGGTGGTAGCAGAAACCTTGCGATGTCTATCGATTCTTACTGACAGGTGGTCATTTTTACTGACCAACAGTTCTAACCAAGAACCTCTCATAGGTCTGATTTCCCCTTGGAACAAGGCTCTTCCTGAGTGAGGATCGACTTCTTTAGTGAAGTAGACTCCTGGAGATCTAACAACCTGAGAAACGACAACACGTTCTACACCATTGATGATGAAAGTACCGGTGTTGGTCATCATGGGGATGTCTCCGAGGAAAATTTCTTGTTGTTGGGTGGCTTTGGAATGGAGGTTGGTGAGTTTGACGGTAGCCCAGAGAGGAGCTTCAAAGGTGACTCCCTTTTCCATGGCTGTTATGGGAGTGATTTTGGGCAAGCCGACACGAGAAGAAAGGAATTCGAATTCAAATACTTTTCCGGTGAAGTCCCTGATTGGGTTCAGTTCGGTTAAGGACTCTTGGATTCCCTCTTCAAGGAATTGTTTGTACGAGTCTAGCTGTATTTCAGTGAGATCAAGCTCTTTTAACTTTGGGGTGATCTTTCCCCAGTTTTCGCGATTGATTTTTTTAATCATCCGTATTTTTTGGTATTTTTGGGCAGAAATGATAACAATGCGCAAACGTACAAAAACCTGGCCCGAAAAAAGGCCAAGTTCATAGCAGTGTTGTTAGTATACAGTGAATTACACCCAAGTGTCAACAATATAATTTAAGTCTAACGACAGTCTTTTTTCAAGTATAGACAGACATTTTGATTATGCTCTTCCACTGTCTTGGCAAAATGAATTACCCCCTGGGCATCATGTAAATAGAACCAGAAGGGAGTGGAGGCGGGAGACAGCGCAGCAGATAGACTGTCTTTACCAGGATTTGATATTGGTGCGGGTGGCAATCCTGGATTGGCATAGGTATTAAATGGTGATTTGATTTGCAGGTCCTGTTTGGTGATACTTACCGGCCACCAATCGCAATCAGCTTTTTTACATCTGTTAGTGGCAATTATGTACTGAACGGTAGCGTCTATTTGGAGTGGCCACCCGGCTTTTAGCCTATTGCTAATTACACCAGCAATCTCTTTCATCTCTGATGCGTCACCAGCTTCTCTTTCAAGAAGCGAGGCGATGATTATGATTTCCTTTTGCTTTTCAACGGGGACTTTTAAATCGGCGAGAGCCCTTTTGTGTGTGTCTGTAAGTCGTGAAATCACGGTTTGAGTGTCGGTTTTTGGGTCAAGGTCATAGGTGTCGGGGAAGAGCTGGCCTTCAAGACTGGTTGTTTGTTTTATGAATTCGTCAACAGAAAAGGTGGTTTCTGGGTTTGATTTGAGAAGTGCTTTATGGATAATAAGCGCCATTTCATGGCGACGAAGTCCCTCAGGAAGCGTAACTCTGGTTTGTTTTGTGGAGGCTTTGGTAAGTTTGTTGGCGATAATTACAGTGCTTTCATTGGGAGATAATTTGAAGAAACCAGCTTGAATCTTGCTGGCAAGTCCAAGACGAATTACGGTAAATTTAAAGGCTGTGCGGGATCTGATTAGTTTTAGGTTACTTAACTTATTGGCAATTTGATCAACACTTTCTCCGGAGGCAATTTCTACCTCGATTTCGGGAAATGAGTGTAGGGTAACAGGCCTGACTGCTTGGAGGTACCAAAAGAGGCAAAAAAGAGTAATGCCGGTAAGGGCAAAGAATAATCTTTTAATCATAATTAAACTTCACTAAGGAGTGCTCTGCGATAGGTTTTCTTTTTGGGGTCGTAGATAAAAATTCGACCACATTTACAAGTAACTTGTTCGCAGGAGCTGACCTTGGTGGACGGTTTTTTAAAGCCGTTTTCAAGGGCAGTGCCGCAGCCAACACAAGATCCTCGTGAGAGAAGCCAGGCTTGAACTGGGGCAATGATGTTTTTTAACATACAGCTATTCTGACCGAGAAGGACTATTTTTGCAACCCAGACTGGTCAAGATATCGTTGAAGTATAACTGCTGCTGCTGTCATGTGCTCTCTCTGCTTTCTCTCGCGGGTGGATTTTTCTATTTGGAACAATATTTGTCGTGCTTCTTTAGAGCTTATACTTTCCTCGAAAAGCACAACTTCTCCTGAAAAAAAGCTTTGGAGGCGATCCCTTAGCGATTCTGCCAGTCTGACTGTAGAACCAGACTCGGGAACACCAATGACAATCACACATGGATTATGTTTGTTAATGATGGGTATAAGCTTACCCACAAGCGATGAAAAATCTCTTTCGAAAATTGTACACAGAGGCTCCGCCAGTATTCCCTCCCTGGAGATGGCAATGCCGGTATGAGCAGCTCCAGGGTCTAGACAAACTACAGATTTCATAGGGTATTCTAATTCTTAATCAGCTGGGCTTCAACGATAAGTCGACGAAGTGTCGTTCCTGGCGGAACACAGGTGACAAGCTTTAGTGACTTTTGAGAGTAGTCCTGCCTTAGTACCCAGAGTTCGTTTGGCTTGACCTCGTAGGTCTTTATAACTCTATATGTGTATTCAATTCCATCGAAGCTTACAAAAATATCTGATCCGACTTTGATTTTGGGCAGAGTGGTGAAGATCGTTTTGTAGTTTTGCGGATCAAAAAACTGTGGAAGAGTAGAGTGACCAAATATCACAGGTGAACCGTACTGACCTGGTAATGCTGTTTGGGGATAGTGAACTAGAGTTTTGGTAAGATCTTCGTTTTTTAAGCTTACGTCAGAGTCTTCTAACCCAAGCGAGGGTATGGATATTAAGTAATTTTCTGGAGCCTTTCCGTCGGTGACATTTGAAGTGTAGCTGGCCTGGGCAAAAAGATCATTTTGAAGACTGCCAGGGAACCAGGAACTGGCTTTGGTAGAGTCGATACTGGAGGCACCTATGACTGATGGACCGGTGTTTTGAGTGTCTTCTGCGAGCAACTCAAAAGAAGCTGGTGAAAGTGGACCAGTATCCTCAAAAAAAGTCTGTAGATTTATCCCTTGGAGCTGATAGCTAACCATAGGGTAGGCAACTGAGGCAACTAGTCCTAACCCAAGAGCAGAAACTATGGTTGGGAAAGCTTTTAGGTACGTTGGAATCATTCTCCCTGGATGAGGATTTTTGGGTGTTGCTTTGCGATACCCGTAAAGCATTTATTTGGGAGTAACTACTATTTTTAGATTGTTTAGAGGAAGGTAAATTTTGCTGATGATTGGAAGGGCTGGATTAACAGAAAGTAAGACAGAGTCAAAGCCTTGGATATTTTGGATGATTACCTTGGCGTCTGAAAGTTTCTTACCTTTGATAATGTTGACATATTTATCTTGGTCGATACTGGAAAATATTTGGGCGTTAACCACCACCTTTACCAAGAAGTAGGAGTCCTTTCTGACAGGTTCGGCTAACTTTATCTCAGTTTTCTCGGCAGTCAAAGCTTTCCCAAGGGGGAGCTGTGACTGAAGCTCTTTTTGGGTAAGGTCAAATAAATCGGATTTTGTATATACGAGCACATCGATCGACCCAGCTAAATCCAGCGAGACATCATCAGCCTCGTCACCCAGGTTGTGGTTGAATTTTTTCTGACTAAATTGAAGATCATTGAGGACTAGGACTCCCTTGGTTTTATCTTGTGCCGAAAGCTTTTCTTGTGTTTCTTTTTTTATCTTTTCCGTAGCTTGGGTAAGCAGAGTTTCTAGGTCTTTTTTGTCAACAGCTTTTGCAGCCCGAGAAGTACCTCCGGTGAAATCTGCTTCAGCAACCGAATAGGCTATGGTTTTGGAGTAGTTGTCTACTGAAAAAGTGGTGCTTTTTGAGAGATTAAATTCAGGTCCAATTTTCTGAGCTCTAACTGGTACTCCTTCTTTTTTACCAAACTCTTCTTTGCCACTTAGGAGATCAGCACTTTTTGAGGCAACAGTGACTGTTTCGGTGATAACAAAACCACCTCCACCCGTCTCAGATACCATAATTGCTCCAGATTTTAGAGTTAGTGGAGAACTAGAACGGTTAAAAATGGTGACTGTGCCTGTAGCTTTCTCACCCACCGTGGTTTCTCCCGTGGTAGGAATGGTTTCTTTGGTACTGCCTGTGAGAGTTTGTTTGACAGCAATAAGTGTAGCACTGGTAGTGGCAGCTTTTTCAGCGACAGCAATGGCAATTGTAGAGCTAAAATTTTCTGGAATAACTTTAATCGTTATGGTGGCAGTACCTGCAAAGAAATAGTAGGCGACTGCGCCGATCAGTGCCAGGAAAATGACTCCTGCAACAATTAGAGGAGACTTTGAGGGAATGCTGAATTTGGGCAAAGCAATGCTGGGGAGAGAAAGTTTGCGCCTAGGTTTAACTATTGAAGATTCAGACGAGTCAGATTCTACTTCCTCACCATTTGTAAGTGATGGCATCTCATTGATGATGGGGCCATTGCTTTCTCCAACCACTTCTTCAGGAGTAACTTCTGCCTCTGGAATCTCTTCTGGCGGGGAAGATTCTTCGTAGTGGAAGCCAAATTTGTCTAAATTGGGAATTTCCTTTTCTGGAGGAGCGAATACGTTTGACTCTTCCGAAAGTGGTTTTTCTGCTTCATCTTCTTTGATTTCTACACCTAAGTGCCCAGCGGCCTCTACCCCACCTGAAAGAGCAACTGCATTAATACTAAAATCTACAGGCAAAACTTCAACTTTAGGCATGTGGACAAAGGGCAGTTTTTCTTGCCATGGATATGCCAGTAGGTGTTGCTGCTCATCTTCAAGATTTCCACCATCAGTAAGTATGAAACGAGCGGGTAGACGATCAAATTCCATTCTGGTCAGGCCTTCTTCAACATCTCTTGCTAGATCCCCTGAGACACCAATTTCTTCTGTTGCCTCAACTTTACCCAATTTAACAACTGACACTACAATTTTTGTCTGGAATATTTCTAGGAGGATCGCAGTGGGAGGAATGCCTTCTTTCTTTTTAAGATAATGAGTAATTGCTTGGGTGGTAGGTACAACTCCGATGGGCTCAAGACTCAATTCCTTAATCACATGAGCAATTAAGTTTTTCTTGGTGGGATGGATACCGGAATCAGATAGCCAAGATTCTGGTAGTCCAAAAACCACTCTGTGTGGGGCGGGCTTGATATTTTTAGTGGCTTCGCTAATGGAGGCATCGATGCCGCAAATTAGTGATTCTTCGTCTTTCCACATCTCAAAAGATCCTGTAGCTGTGATCTTTGGCTCTCCTTCTTCAATCTCCCAACAAACTGATTTGATTAAAGATTCGTGGATTTCGATCGCCAAAAAATACTCTTTGGGAGGTGTGGTTTTTTTGTTTCCAAAAAGGTTAGTAATCTTCATTAGGGCAGACCTTGATTTGGTCTATTTCACAAACTGCAGGTAGAGGCGGCGTACGCCAGAACCAAGCGACTCCTGCTTAACTACTTTTATCTTAGCAAGTTTACCGGTATTCGTCACATGGGGACCGCCACAAAATTCTTTGGAAATTGTTTTTTTGTCATCCCCTATGGTGTAAACGGAAACAGTGTCTGGATACTTTTGGCCGAAAAAAGCTAATGCGCCGGAGTTTAGAGCTTCATCTTTAGGCATTTCAGTCCTAGTAACGGGAAAATTACCAATTATCGAAGAATTTATATCTGCCTCGATTTTTTGGATTTCTACATCAGACAATTTTTCCTCACAAGAAAAATCAAACCGTAATCTTTCGGCAGTAATGTTTGAGCCTTTTTGCTGAACATGATTACCAACTATTCGGCGAAGAGCAGAATGAAGTAGATGGGTGGCAGTGTGATAGGCAGTAACTGTATCAGAATGGTCTGCCAACCCGCCTTTAAACATGCCGGCAGATGAGGTTCTGGAAAGGATTTGATGTTTTTCGAATTCAGTCTTAAACTGATCGAGATTTATTTTCTTACCGAATTGAGAAAGAATTTCAAGAGTTATCTCAAGCGGAAAGCCATAGTTCTGGTAAAGGTCAAAGGCACCTTTGCCATCAATATCTTGATTTTTGTTTAGCTCCTTAATTCCACGATCTAAGCTTTTTGAGAACTTGTCCAGTTCACCGGAGATGGTTTGAATAATTTGATCACGATTTGATTTATCAAAGTAAACTCCTTGGTATATATCCATGACTGAGCCGGCAAGTGTCGATAGTTCACCTAAGCCTTCTCTACTGCCTGTAAGGAAATAATGTTTCACCGCGGCTCTTCGCAAGAGACGTCTTAAGACATACCCCTGAGCTTTATTTGAGGGAATGACTCCATCATTTATTAGGAAGGTAGCTGCGGTAAGGTGGTCGGCAATGATGCGCATTGGGGGCTTGTTGGCATCATCTTCATACGACTTGCCTGTAATCTTGGATATTGACTTTATTAGGGATGAAAATGCAGAAGTATTGAAGACGTCAGAGTCGTTGTTTATTGCTGCAGCCAACCTGGTAAGACCTCCTCCAAAGTCAATATTTTTTGCTGGGAGCTCTGAAAGACTACCGTCAGGCTGTTTTATGTATTGCATAAACACAGAGTTGCCGATCTCTAGATATCTACCACAATCACAGTTTGGATGACAAGGTTCGTCTTTCCAGATAGATTTTTGGTGGAGATTTTCGTCGGGACCAAAATCGTAAAAAACCTCACTGTCCGGACCACCAGGCTCGCCAGTTGGCATTTGGTCTGGGGTTCCAGCTCTTGACCACCAGTTCTTCTTGGCAGGATATGAGAAAATTCTCTCGTCTTCTTTGGCGTCTATTCCGTGTTGTGCAAAAAGTTTTTGCCAAATAACGACGGCTTCGCTGTCTTTTTCCACCCCATTCCCGCCAGAAAAGACACTTACGTACAGCTTATTTGGATTAATACCTAAACCTTCTTTGGGGTCTGTAAGGAAGGTATAAAACCAGTCAAGTTGCTCATTTTTAAAATAGTCCCCTAGTGACCAGTTGCCTAACATTTCAAAAAAAGTGGTGTGACGATTATCTCCAACCTCCTCAATATCTTGAGATCTAAAACATTTTTGACTGTCGACAACACGATTACCCAGGGGGTGCTTCTCACCTAAAAGGTATGGCATCATTGGTTGCATGCCTGCAGAAGTAAACAGAGTAGTGGCATCACCTTCTGGGACGAGAGAGGTGGAGGGGATGATTGCATGCCCTCTTTTGGAAAAGAAATCTAGATATTTTTGACGAATAGAGTTTATGTCCATTTGAGTACAAATTATAACTGATAGAGCATATAAAAACCCACCGGTTAGGTGGGTTGTATTTTAGTAGACGGGAATAATCTTCCCGGTGGGCGCACCGCAGTTGGTGCAAGAGCCAGGATTGTGGGTAAAGCCCGTGCCGCAATGATCACAGACGAGACGGATTTCTGAGATTCCGCTGCCGGCATAACGGCGACTGTTTTCCAATATTGCCTCGACGGAGACCCCAAGTTTGGAGGCGAGTATCTCGATCATTTTTTGGCGGAAATTTTTAACCAGGTCCACCAGGTCCTCATCGCGAGTGCGAACGGCTTTGACAATGCCGCCGCCCCGAGTCTCCGTGTTACTGATCGCAAATGAGATGTACCTGCAGGTTGGAGCAACTGCCTCAAGGCTAAATTGAAAGCCAACCTTTACTGCCACGGCAAAGGTAGAGTAAGGAACCTTGGCTACCAACCTGAATGCCTCAAGATCTGCTGTGTAGTTGATTTCCTTGCATGGTTCCAGTTTCAGTTGGGAAACTGCTTCGTCGAAGCATTCAATAACCAACTGCCCGGTGATTGGACGGGGGGAATAGACAGACATACAGATATTCACAGACACCTCCGGAAGATGAAATTTGAAAGGAACAAGTGGGAATATTTTATCCTATAACTAGTTTTTAGTCAATTACTAACAAACATCTCTTAAAGAATTGCATAAAAAAAGAGATCGCAGTTGCGATCTCTGATGTTTCTAGTTTATGAGTGAAATAACCACCCAAAGAATCAGGCAAATAGCTCCCGGCACGAAGGCGTAGGTTAGAATCCCCCAAATCAAAACAGAAAGATCATAGGAGCTAATGGCCTTCTTTGTCTGATAGAAAGAAAATACAGACAAGATAATCAAGACCAAACCTGAAACTAAAAGTGCTACTTCCATACTCCTCCAAACTTGCAGCCTTAGACGGCAAAGTCAATTTGAGGAATTGTAATATATAGCTGAAAATTTGTCAACCTATAGCCTTGTTATCGAAGATATTCTGGTTTTTGTGGAGAAATTGCTGGAGGTGGAGGGGGAAGCTCCTCTGTGTAGGTGACATGATGGGGAGTTTCTTCCGGCATGGTAATTGGGGGTAAGAAATCAGGAACAGACTCTTTTTTTTCGTGAGTAACGAGAGTGTTTAATTTGAGGGGCAGGGAGTCGATAATTTCCTTAGCAAGTGATCTACCTTCCTTTGTGCCAAAAACCATAGCCCCTAAGACCCCAAGTGTTAGGCCGAGCATGAAAGTGTGGTATGTATTATCCTGATGTTTATTCTGACTCATAGCTGTCTACTTCGACTGGATGTGACCTTTTTTTACCGATAAGTTGCGAGACAACCTCGACAATTTTTCCTGATTGTTTGAGTCCCTCAATGATGGCGAATAATCCCACTGCGGGTTGGGAAATTTTTTGGAGAGTAGTGTCTGCAGTATCGAGGGTGTCGTTTAGCTTGCTAACGGTGACTCGAAGATCTTTTAGTAAGACAATAAGCTGCACTCCGACTATGCTTGCTATAACTGTAAGCAGAGCGGTAGATACAAGAGAAACAATTTGCATTGGTGACATAAGTCAATAATAGCAGAGTAAGGCCTTACTGACTGATGATGGTTAGAGGAATTTTTTCTTCAGAGGTGCGACCGAAGCGGTTGGTGGCTTCAATTTTTAAGTTTAGTTCGCCGACAGCATGTGACATTCTAACAATGAAGTGACCAGAGGTATCTGCCTTGGCATACACCTCGTCGGCAATGGATATTCTTACCCCAGGTTCGCTTATACCTTCAACCTCAAATGGACTGGTTAGCACTGAGCCGGATGCAGGTCTGACAATTTCAAGTGAAGGAGGCTTGATTACAGCTCTAAATTGAAAAAGAAGGTAGCCAGTGAAGACAATTACTGATAAAGCAACGACGATTAAGTGAGAGGGAAAATGGACTAAGGGAGTGTGTCGCTTGTGTATATTTTTGGTAGTTTTGTTTGGCTGTGGATGACGATAGTCTCGCCTAAAGATTGCTACCAAGTCGTTGGGGTTTTTATCTAGCCTGACAGACAGGTTTCTAATAAAACCTTTAGCGACTGTTTCCGAAGGAAGCAAGTGATACTGATCTTTTTCCAGCGCCTCGATATACTTTTGATCAATACGAGTTATGGAGGAAAGCTGGGCTGGGGTTAGCAGTTTATCAAGACGAGCTTCTTTTAAAATCTGACCAGCAGTTTTCATAGTTATCCATCTGATTCAGGTTCTTGTCCCAAGTACTCTTCAAAGCTATTAATAAGTATTTCGTGAGGTTTGTTCCCCTCCGCTGCCGAAATGATACCACGAGCATGGAGCTGGTCTATGATTCTCGCTGCTCTTGCATATCCAATCTCCAAGCGTCTTTGGAGAAGAGAGGCAGATGCCTTTTGAGAAGAGATGCAGATTCTAGCCGCTTCTTCGAATTTGTCATCCACATCGCCTAAGTCCCTACCATCAAGAGAGGTGGTACCAGTGGACTTGGCTTTGGTAACGGTCTCGTCGTGGTTAGCAGAAACTCCAAGTGATTGGATAAATTGGATAAGGTTACCAATTTCTTTTTCGGAAACCCAGGCACCTTGAATTCTTTTTGGTTTGGCTAGATCAGGTGGAATAAACAACATATCACCCTTGCCTAGGAGTTTTTCGGCTCCAGGACTATCGATAATAACGCGGCTATCAATCATCGAGGTGACCTGGAAAGCTATACGTGCGGGGATATTTGCTTTGATAAGACCAGTAAGAACATTGACTGATGGTCTCTGGGTAGCTAAGACCAAGTGGATACCTACTGCGCGCGCCATCTGAGCAAGTCTGACTATGCATTGCTCTACATCACCAGCTGACTTACTCATCATAATATCAGCCATTTCGTCGATAATAATGATGATATAAGGCATTGAGCTGTATCCTGAGAGCTCATGATAACTGGCGATGTTTTTAACACCAGTTTCCTGGAAAATACGGTATCTTTTTTCCATTTCCGCCACAGCCCACGAAAGTGCATTGACCACTTTATCAACATCAACAATAACTGGAGTGAGCAGGTGAGGAATTGTTTGGTACGGAGTAAGCTCGACGCGCTTGGGATCTACCATAATAAACTTAACCTCTTCAGGGGAAGCACGGAAAAGTATGGAGGAAATGAAGGTGTTTATGAGCACTGATTTTCCAGAACCTGTGGTTCCTGCAATAAGAATGTGCGGCATTTTTGCCAGGTCAACAACTGTAGCCTTACCGGACACATCGAGACCCAGACTAGTAAGGGTTTTTGATTTACTCTCCCTCATGGGATCAGAGTTCAACATCTGTCTTAGAGAAACAAACTCTAGTGACTTGTTGGGTATTTCAACACCGACAAGGTCTCTACCTGGAATTGGAGCTTCAATACGGATCTGACCTTGGGGAGCAGATAAGGCAAGAGCGAGATCTGATTGGAGGGCGTTGATTTTTGAGACTTTGGTACCCATGGCAATCTTGAGAGCATATTGGGTAACTGCAGGTCCATAATTGACCTCAACTACTTTGGCGAGAATACCAAAGGAGTTTAAGGTGTCTTGAATGATTTCAACATTTTTATTCACATCTCCTCTATCTGCCTTGCCTAGTTTTTGGTCAGATAACAGTGATATGGGTGGTGTTTGCCAAACTGTGTCCATGGCACCATCGGGACGAGTTAGTTTGGGCGAGGAGGTGACTAGAGGTTCGGAGTTTTGGATTTTTAGTTGTGGCTTGTCGTCTTTCTTGCCGAAGTCGACGGTTTCAGAACCCAAACCTGAGTCGTTTTTGTTTATCTTTACTTCGAATGGCTTGCCCTGAAAGACAAGGTCTTTGCTTTTTGGAGCAATACCTTTAGTTTTTTGAGCAATGTTTTGGATTTTTTCTGAGAGCTCTTGATATAAAACTATTAAGTCTTCGATTGAGGTTTCAAACAGGATGATGATGCCAATAATGGCTCCAATGAGAAAAAAGAGAAAACTTCCTGGAGGGGATATGAGCGTAGCGACTGAGGTAAAAAGCTGCAAACCCAGAATTCCTGATTTTGATACTCCCGACATTGCCAGCATAACAATGACAGAACCAAGTAAGACATGTGGTGAGGCGATTGAAAGTTTGGCAGAAGTAATCATTAACCCTCCAACTACGAAGACGAAGGGAAGGAGTAGATAGGTCCAACCAAACACTGCTGTGCCAATTTCATAGACTTTGGTAAGAAAAGTGCCTTGCTGGAGAAAGGAGACAGCAATCAAACCACCTATTCCAGCAACTAAGATAGCAAAGATTGAATTCATGCTATCTTTTTTGATGCTGACTTTAAATGGTTTGTTGCGACGACCTTTCTTTCGAGCCATAGGTAAGTTTAGTATAACCTATTGAGGCTCTTTTTTAGGTTATACCTCAAGAAGGATGGCAATGATCAGTGGTCTTCGTTGAGTCTGTTCGTATGCCCACTTCTCAAGCGTGCCTTCTATCTTTTTCCTAATAAATGACCAGTCTATAGCTTGACCTCTTAGGTCTTTTACACAGCCAAGTACCTGTTTCCTAGCGTCATTGATTAAGTCTCTAGATTCTTTTTGGTAGACAAAGCCTCGAGAAATTATTTCTATATCTCCTGAAATCTGTGAGTTGTCTTTTCGCAATGGTACGATGGCGACCAGAATGCCATCTTCGGCCATGACCTGTCTGTCTCTTAGAACAACTGTTCCAACATCACCAATACCAAGACCGTCAACATAAACATTTCTTGCTTCTACCTTTGGACCATCCTTGATACCATCTTTGTTGATAAGCAAGGTCTGACCTAGAAGGGTTATGATTTTGTCCTCGGAGTAGCCCATGTCTTTTACGGCCATACTCTTGTAGATAGTGAGATGGCGAATATTACCACCCATTGGAGCGATATATTTCGGCTTTACTAGTCTGGCTAGAAGTTGCATATCACCACTGTATCCATGTCCTGAGACGTGAATTTTTTCTGTTGATCCCGAATAAACTACTTCCACACCTCGGCCGTAAAGAGTGTCAATTAGCTCATAAACATCACCTTCGTTTCCAGGGATGGCGTCACTACTAATAACTACCTTGTCACCTTTTTTAAGCCTAATGATTCGATGTTCGTCATTTGCAATTCTATGCATGGCGGAACCAGCTTGTCCTTGAGCACCTGAAACAATAACCACCACATCCTTACTTGGCATGTGTGGAACTTTTTGGGTTTCGATGAACAGGCCATTAGGAGCCTTTAGAAATCCGTGTTTGATGGAAGCTTCGACATTCTGTTCCACCGACCTGCCAACAAAAGCAACTTTTCGGTTGAATTTTACAGCAGCGTTGATAATCATTTGTATTCTTGAAATTGAGGAGGCAATGGTAGTAAAGACAAATTTTCCTGAAGTACCTTGCATTTCACTCTCAAGTGCCTTCAAGAGAGATCTCTCAGAGGGACAAAAACCTGCCTTATCAACCTTCAAACTATCAGTAAGCATTAAATCTACTCCCTCGTCACCGGCTTTAGCCATGGCAGATAGGTCTGCCGGATGGTTGTCGAGTGGGGTTAGGTCGAATTTATAATCTGCTCCGTGGTAGACAGTGGCTGCGGGGGTTTTGATTAAGATGTGATAGCAGTTGGGAACTGAGTGGGTGGCGTGTATAAACTCAAGATGGAATGGTCCAAGGTTGAGAGTGCCTTCAGTGGGAGTCATCACGTTTTTGAGACCGAATTCTCTCACTTTAATCTCGGCTAGAGCAATAGCAAGAGATGACCCGTAAACACGAGCGTTGGGCAGTCTGGGCAAGATATATGGCAGACCACCAATATGATCCATATGAGCATGGGTCAGGATAATGCCATGAAATCTTTTCTTTGATTTCTCAATGTATGAGATATCAGGAATAATGGCGTCTACTCCAAGAGCTTCATCTTTAGGGAAGCCCATTCCACAATCAATGGCGATTTGGTCGTCACCGTATTCGTAGACGTACATATTTTTAGTAACATCTCCAACACCTCCAAGCGGAATAAGCTTAAGGGTAGGTTGATTTGGTTTTACCGGCGGTTTGGGCCGATTATTTTGACCAGCACTAGCTGATCTAGGTTTTGTATTTTCCATATTTTGAATTAATAGTAATTAATGGCTACGACAAATGTCTTACCTATTTCACAAACTTGAAATAGGGGTGATTTATTCTATTCTACACAACTGGAAACCTCGGGGTCTTTTGAGCAAATCTTTAAAAAGAGGATTGCAGAAGCAGTATCAGTTAAATCAATTCAGGTGACATTATAGCACAGCGAGATTTAAGTCTTTACTTTTTGGTTAAGGAGAGTACACTTTTTCTGACATGGTGAAAGAAAATAAGACACAAGAGTTGGAGGAAGATCCTGGAGGTAGGAGGAATAAGGTTACACTTAGAGTTTTTAACATGTCTGAGGATGTCTGGCCATTTATTAGGGAAATGGGAAATAAGCAGAGCAGAGATACCGAGATTGATGAGAATGCAGGATTGGCTGATAGAGATTTATTCACTGAAGCCCGCAAGAATGACCGCTATATTTTTATTGCACCAAAACCAATAGATTCAGATTTCTTAAGTTATTATCGTAAGCTGTTTAAAACTACAAATCTCGAAGTGTGGGTGCCTAAAACACATTCTGGAGTAATTTCTAAAGACATCATCAGTGATCGAGTCTTATGGAAAAAGATCGTAAAACTAGGGCGACAGACAAATAAGCTGACGGTGACCGCATATACAACATCTCCTTATTTCTTAAAACTGCTAACAAAACTAGCGCTTGCGGGGGTTAATATATCAACCCCCAGTGCCCCAAGAGAAAAGGATGCCTGGACAGTAAATTTTTTTGGTTCTAAAAGTGGAATTAGACAGTTAGCGCAGATGAGTGGATCAAAGGAGCCAGATTTGGTAATGCCTGATGGCTTGGTGTGTGCAGGAATCTTTGATGCGGCAAAGATTGCAGCTAATAAATATCTGAGGGAGGGAGGAGTGGTGATTAAGACCAACAAGGGCCATGCTGGTGCAGGAGTGCTCATTTATCGCAAGGGAGATTTGCCTGATAGTTATTCAAGATGTGAGATAAAAATTAGGTCTGATTTGAAGCTTGATGGCTATTGGAGCAGATTTCCGATAGTGGTGGAGTCTTTAATTGAACCTAACTATAAAATTGGTGGTGGATTTCCAAACACTGAGTTTTTAATTAAGCCAAATGGTGAAGTTGAGCTACTTTACTATTGTGGCATGAGGGTTGACGAAAAGGGAGTTTTCAAGGGGGTAGAAATATCAGATGATGCAATGCCTAAAAAAGTAGCAACAAGAATTATTGATACTGGTTTTTTTATTGGAGAAGAGTACGCTAAACGAGGGTATCGTGGATATTTTGACGTGGATTTTATAGCCTCGAAGAAAGGAGAGATTTATACAAATGAGTCAAACGTACGATTTACTGGTGGAACACATGTATACAAAGCAGCCAGGGAGTTAGTGGGGAAAAAATTTATGAATAAAGTTTGTGTCCTGTCTCATAATTCTTATGAGATTAGAAGAAGAAAGATATATTCCTTTGATGAATTATTATCAAAAATAAGCCCTTATCTTTTTGATAAGAAAAGTAAGGAGGGTGTGGTGGTGGCGTCAGCAAGTCTTTTGGCTCAGAGGAAGCTGGCGTATATCGTTTTTGGGAAGAATAGGAAACGAGCGGAGAAGATCGAAGGTTTTATGGAGAACGCAATTAATTCCTAAAGAGAGCTTACCACTTGGGTAAGAATGATTTGATGTTGTCTGGGGTGAGATGAACAGTCTTGGTTTGCCCAGTAACAACCATATAAGCCACCTTACGAACAATACCGTCGATAGTGCGACCAAGAGTACGAATACCAGCGTCGTACCCTAGGGGGCGAATAATTTGAGGCCAAAGCTCAGGGTCGATGGTAATAACTGAAGCATCCATGCCTGCATTGGTAAGGGACTTGGGGAATAAAAATTCCTGGGCGATATGCATCTTTTCTTCGTCGGTATAGGAAGGCATTTGGATAGGCTCCAAACGGTCCATGACGGCTGTGGCAAGGTTCCCGGTGTTGTTGGCGGTGGCGATAAACATTACTTCAGATAAATCTACAGGGTAGTCAACAAAATGGTCGAGGAAGCGATTGTTTTGGTTTGGATCTAAGAGTTCAACCAGAACACCCATGATATCCATACGAGCTTCTTCTGTGACACGGTCGATTTCATCAAGAAGAATAATGGGGTTTTTTACTCCCGCATCACACATGGCACGGATAATATAGCCTGGTTCAGCCTCTACATGAAGCCTGGACTTTCCTCTTAGGTCCTGGGCAGAACCCAAACCTCCAAATGGAATACGCCCGATAGGTCTTCCGAGAGCTTCAGAAAGAGCATATGCGAAAGTTGTTTTTCCGGTGCCAACCAAACCAACAAGACAGATGATTGGAGCTCTGGCAGCACCCAAACCCTTGGTGGATCTTAGCTTGAGGATTGACATGTACTCAATAATGCGTTCTTTGACGATGTCCATTCCATAGTGGGATTTGTCCATGGAATCTCTTATTGATGTGAGATCAATTGGTTTCTCTACTCTACCTTGCCAGGGTACTTTTACAATCCAGTCGAGGTAATGACTAACTTTCTCGAACTCTTCGGAGTAGAAGCCTTGAGAAAACATTCTTTCAAGCCTTGCCACCATACCAGAAGCCTTTTCTTTTAGCTCTGGAGGAAGCTCAACAGAGTTTAGTTTTTTATTTAGCTGTTCTAGATCTCTTTGAGCGGCATTGGTTGAAGTACTGGCAGTATTGTCCACAATTTCATTATATATAAAGATTAAGACAAAAGAGGCCGGTTTCCCGGCCTCGATTGTTATCTATTATCTCTAAATTTGCGATAACTTGGTCTGTCTGGTCTACCTTGACCAGAACCTCCCTGAAAATCTCTTCTAGGTTGTGGAGGTATTGGTTTCTCACCTTCCTTAAGAGTGGTGAGGTTTACCCTACCTAGGTCATCAACCTCTCTAACTCTCACCTCTAGCTTATCTCCAACCTTTAGGGTTCGATAAGTGTCAGGGTGGATTTGAGAAATGTGTACCAGTCCATCTTTCCCAGGAAGAATATTAACAAAGGCTCCGAAGGCTTCGATTCTAGCTACTGTGCCTTGATATGTGGCACCAATCTCGGCTTCAGCAACTAAACTATCAATGTAAGCTCTGGCTCCATCAACTTTTGATTGATCTGTGCCTGTGACTGTAACTTTTCCAGTATCGTCTATGTCTACTTCTACTCCGAAGTCTGCTTGAATCTGGCGAATTGTTTTACCACCTGATCCAATGATTTCACCAATTCTGTCTTCAGGAACTTTGGTGGACACTATCTTGGGTGCATACTGACTAAGCGATTGTCTGGGTTTATCTATGATTGCAGTCATTTTAGACAAAATTTCCAGTCTTCCTCTTTTGGCTTGGTCAATGGCTGTGCCAAGAACTGATGCATTTATACCGGGAACTTTCACATCCATCTGAAGGGCGGTGATACCGTCTGAGGTACCAGCTACTTTGAAATCCATATCTCCAAGATGGTCTTCTAGTCCACAAATGTCAGTGAGAGTGATGAATTGTTTTTCATCAGTGATCAAACCCATGGCGACACCAGCAACTGGCTTGGAAATTGGTACACCAGCATCCATAAGGGCTAGGGTAGAGCCACAAACTGATGCTTGTGAGGTAGAACCATTTGAGCTTAAAACTTCAGATACCACTCTAATTGCGTATGGGAAAACATCTTCTTGAGGTAATACTGGGAGAAGAGCTCTTTCAGCGAGTGCTCCATGTCCGATTTCTCTTCTTCCTGTTCCTGGTCTTCCAACTTCACCAGAGGCAAATCCAGGCATGTTGTAGTGATGCATATATCTCTTGGTTGACTCACCTTTCATACCTTCTAGTAGCTGGGATCTGGCTGGTGAAGCGAGTGTAGCAACAGATAGCACGTGAGTGAGACCTCTTTGGAAGTATCCAGAACCATGAGTTCTTGGAAGAAGTCCAACTTCTACATTGATTGGGCGAATTTCTTCAACCTGTCTGCCATCTGGTCTGACCTTGGTGTCGAGAATCTGCTTTCTGGCGATATCGCGAAGCAGATCATGAGCAACCTCTTTGATGTCATTTGGGTTTATTTCAGGATGGGAAGTGCAGATAGTAGTGGTTAAGTCTGACAATTGAGTACCAGTTTTGGTGGCTTCGTTTTTTAGGATTTCTGTGAGATCTCCAAGCTCCTTCTCTACCAATTTCTTAACATCGTCTGCAATAACTTTAGGAGTGAGGGTAACTTTCTCTTTACCGTGAGCTTTGGCAAAGTCGTTTATAGTACTAACGATTAAATCAATATATGATTGAGCTGCATTTAAGGCGCCAATCATTTTTTCTTCACTGACTTCTTTGGCACCAGCCTCAACCATGGAAATACTACCTGCGGGACCAGAAACTACCAAGTCAAGGAGTGACGTTTCTTTTTCTGTGTTGCTTGGGTTGATGAGATATTCACCATTAGCGTTTAGTCCAATTCTTACAGCTCCAACGGGTCCTTGCCAAGGATAGTGAGAAACTGCAACAGCCGCAGAAGCAGCGATTACAGCTAAGATTTCTGGTTCTTCCTGACCATCTATGGATAGAGGGTAGGAGATTATTTGAACATCGTTTCTTGAAGATTGATCAAAAAGAGGGCGTAGAGATCTGTCGATTAGTCTGCCGGTTAGAATTTCATTTTCTGAAGGTCTACCTTCACGTTTAATGAAGCGATTTGAGCTAATTACTCCTCCTGCGTAGTGTTTTTCTTGGTATTCAATCGAGAGAGGGAAGTAGTCGATACCTTCTCTGGGATTGCCTGCAGTAACTGCAGCAAAAACAACAGTATCGCCACATGTGACTGTGACAGCACCGGAACTTTGGGCACCAAAGTGACCAGTTTCAATAATTATTTTTTTACCATTGAGGTCAATGGTGGTTTGGGGGTAGGACATGGCCTATTCCTTTCTTTCATAGGCGCCTCTGCTTCCTTGAGAAGAAAACAGAAGATACTCGCAACACCACCCTGGTTTTTACCAAGGAAGCGGATATTCTCTATTTACTCCTCAAGCTTATTTAGCCGAGTCGCGTAGCTGACTGTTAATGTTTAGGTTTTTGGTAATTTCGGTATAGTCGGTGGAGTTGGATTTACTTAAGTAGTTTAGAAGTCTACGTCTCTTGGAGATGATTTTAAGAAGTCCTCTTCGGGAATGGTTGTCTTTTTTGTGGACCTTTAAGTGGTTAGTTAGCTCGTCGATTTGAGCAGTGAGGAGAGCTATTTGGACGCGAGGAGAACCAGTGTCTTTGTCACTGGCAGCAAATTTCTTAATGATATCGATTTTGGTGTCTGTTTTTAAAGCCATATTCAAGGGTGTATTGTATCAGAGTCAATAGTTTTTGCCAACTATGTAATGACAAAAAAAGGAGGGCATGGCCCTCCTTGAGTTGAGTTATTTAAAGATTCCGGTTTTTTCCCAGAATAATGATAGATCACCCACATCTTCAACATACAGACCGAACAGGCCAAATTCTGGGTGCTGGCTGAAGTCGTAGTGAGGCGACCAGGGCTCTCCGTAGCGGATGTCGATGCCGGTGAGCCTTGACCCGAAGTAGGCGCTCAAGACATTGGAGAAGCTGTAATTGCCACGAAGGCAGTATGCCTTACCCGCTTCGTTGAAACAATGCTCCTCATCGGGATACAGCACATAGTCAGTACCATTGTGGTCGGAGACCCAGTACACTGCAGAGATATTTGTAGGTGAATGGAAATCCGGCTGGTAGCCAAGGTACTTATCTTTGATCTTCAACCCTAGCAGGAGAAGTATCAGCATGGCGAAGATTACGATGAAAAAACAAATCCAGGCGAGAAGATCTTTTCGTGTCATTTGTGACCTCCAGACTTGAGTAAAGGTACAAGAATGCGTCCATTCTAGCACGAAATTGGTAAAATTGCAAACTATGGGATATTACTTTGCTGCAGGAAAATCTCCGCCTCTGAATATTTTTGGCCTTTTCCAGTCTGAGGGGATTGGGGCTTCTGTTTGAGAATCTTCTGGTGGGGTATGTGGAGCAAATGGTGAGTCAAAAAAGGCTGGCTGGTTTAGTTTGGAAATGGAGCTATGCTGGCTTGGAAGTCGACCGCCATGTTTCATTAAGAGGGAAATAGAGGAAAATGTTTCTGGAGATGTTTTTGCGGAAGTGAGATTTGTAGTGGCAGAGTAAATTGCATTGATCAGCTCTGAGGCTGACTCTTGAGGTATGTCTAGTGAGGCACTTTCGATAACAAGGGCGATTAGTTCTGAATAAGAGTTGTAGGAGTAGTGAAGTGACTGGCAGGCAAACTGGGCTGGTCGGGGGTTGTTGCTAATTGAAAGTATATTGGCAGAATCGATATAGATCTTTTCTTCAGAGTAGATTCTACCCAACTCTTCGAGTGAAAAAATACCGAGCACGATAGCTAGATCTGCATCAGCACCTGAATAAGTAAATTTGGCGGAGGATATATCAGGGACAGGGGCATTAGCTTTAGGCTTAACAACTAAATAAAATCTACCATCGTCTTTGATATCATAGTCAACTTTTTCAAGATCTGATTCTTGGTAGTCGAAGGAGATTATTAGGTTTTTAGAGCCAATGGAATCCTTTATGTGCTCAATTCCATAAATATTTAGAGACGACAGTATTGTTTCACATCCGATCTGGGATTCTTTACCAGATTGATTCAAGGACAGATGAAGAGTAAGGGCGGCAGAAACCTGGTCTTGAGTAGGCTCCGGAGGTAGGATAATGACGATCTTTTTGGCTGATTTTATTGACTGGGCGGCTTGATTGATTGCGTCTTCAAGATTCATATTGTTACTCTTCTATGCTTTGATAAGAGATTATATCACCAGGCTTCAGTTCTATCTGTGGTTCGATTACCATACCAAATTCTTCATCTTTTTTAACTTCGTCTACATCTTTCTTATTTGCCTTGAGAGAAATGATTTTTGATCCCTGGACCAAATCTCCAATTTTGATTTTTCCACTAACACAGAGACAACCAAAAACGATGACTGCTCCAAAATTGAATACTTTGAGAACCTTTGCCTGTCCGTTTTCTACCAACTTGGGTGCCATTTCAGACTGTTTTTTCTCCTTGATTTCAGAGATATAGTCAAAAAGTTGATAAATAATTCTAAAATTGGAAAATTTTACCTTTTCAACTTCTGCCAACTTGGCTACCGGTGATGACATTTTGGTATTAAAACCGATTATTTCAGCACCTGAAGCCGCTGCATTGGCAATATCAGTATCAGTAACAAGTCCTACCTGGGAAGAGATAATATTCACCTGGTCTTTGATGGCTGAGACAATGGCTTCAAGTGACCCCTGAACATCAGCCTTAAGAATAATGTTGGGTAAATCAATTGATTGATCTGATTGGGTGGCAATAATTGCCGACTCTAACCTTTCCGATGGGCTGGCAGCAATTATCTCCCCAACATCTGGAACTTTGGAAAAGCCAATAATTTGCACAGGTGTTGATGGGGAGGCAGTCACGACAGTTTTTCCTGAGTAGTCAATCATTGACCTAATTTTCCCGATGTTTTGATTTCCAAGATATAAGTCGTCGTTTTTCTTGAAGGTCCCCAATTTCACTAGCAAGGTAGCAAGCGGGCCTTTTTGAGGGTGAAGAGATGACTCAACCACAAGAGCTGAAGCAGGGTCCACATTTGAAGTATCTTTTAGTTCCTCAAGCTCTGCTAGGAGAAGAATTACTTCAAGCAAGTCATCTACGCCTTGACCTGACTTTGCGGAGATGTGAACAATGGGAACATTGCCACCATAACCCTCAACATAAACTCCACAGTTGGCTAAATCTGCTTTGATCTTTTCGGTATTCGCACCAGGCAGATCCACTTTGTTGACAGCAACCACAAAGGGGATTTTGGCGTTTTTTATATGTTCGATTGACTCTCTTGTCTGAGGCATAACAGAGTCATCTGCAGCGACTATTAGGATGGCAACATCTGCTGCTTTACCACCTCTGGCTCTCATGGCGGAAAAAGCGGCATGACCTGGGGTGTCAATAAATGTAATTGGTTTGCCGTTGTGCTCTATCTGGTACGCGCCTATTGCTTGGGTAATACCTCCAATTTCTCCAGCAGCCACATTGGCATGACGAATTCTGTCGAGCAGGGAGGTCTTTCCATGATCAACATGACCTAAAATAGTAACTACCGGCGGGCGGGTAGCCTTGGTTTCGTTTGCCATATGAAGTAGCTAATTTTTATTTGGCTTCGGGAGTCTTGTAGGCAGCCAATTGATTCTTGATTTTCTCTTGAGTTTTTGGTCCAACACCCTTTACCTCGTCGAGTCTGCCGGAAAGATCTTCAATTTTGGTAAGACCGGCTGTGACTAAGAGATTTCTGGTTTTTGTGTCTAGTCCGAGCTGGTCAATTTCATACTCCTCTTCACCAGTGGTGACGATGCTGGTTTCTGACCCAGCAGAATCGGAGACGATTCTTAGCTTGGTGTTGGTGAGCTTAGCAGCAAGTTTTACATTTTGTCCACCTCTACCAATAGCAAGAGATAGCTGATCAGCAGGAACAGTAACTATCGTTTCACCTGAGTCCTTGTCGTATTTGATGTTTAGACCTTCGGCTGGGGCGAGAGCAGCTTTTATATATTTATCTTTATCCTCGGAATATTGAATGATGTCGATTTTTTCATTATTGAGCTCAGTGATTACAGCTTGGACTCTAACTCCTTTTTGGCCAACACATGACCCAACTGGATCAACTCCAACTTGAGTAGACTCAACAGCAATTTTTGATCTACTCCCGGCTTCTCTTGCTACGGCCTTAACAATAACACTTCCAGCTGATACCTCTGGCACCTCTCTAGCAAAGAGACCTTCTAGAAGCTTTGGGTCAGCTCTTGAAATAATTATTTGTCTACCTTTTGGGGTTTCAGCAATTTCTTTTAAGAAAACACTAATACGGGAATTAAGTCGATAGAATTCAGAGTGAACTTGTTCTTCTTGAGGCATAACTCCAGTACCTTTCCCTAGATCTATCACTACATTTCTGCCATCCATTCTTTGAACCATTCCAGTCATGACTTCACCGATGTGCTGTTCGTAGTCTGCAAGAATAGAGTCTCTCTCAGCCTCTCTTATAGTCTGGAGAATGACCTGCTTGGCAGCCTGGGCAGCGATTCTACCAAAGCCCGGAGGAGTGATTTCTTTTAGCTTTTTCTTTTCGTCACCTTCATTTCCTACAAATACTCTAAACTGACCATTGTCAGGATCAACTTCGGCAGTAATTACCTTTCCTTCTTCCTCCAATTTTAAAGCTTGTTCTGGAAAATCTTTTTTAAATGAGGCCACTAAGGCACTGTTTATGGCAGAAAGAACTGTTTGAGTGGGGATGTTTCTCTCTGAACAAATTTGATTGATGGCAGCTGCAAATTCGGTTCTGGCTGTGAGCGCTTGTGTATCCATAATTTAATATTGTATTGATTAACTTTTATTTTTTCTATTTAGGGTTGTTGATATGAAAACGGCGGAACCTCCTCCCGCCATAATTCACTAATCCAAGGGTATTATAACCAATTTTCACAGATGATTCAATGATTGGCCGATTCTAAACCCCCTCTTCCTTAAGCTCGCGGAATAACTCTTTTTGACGACTTGATAACTTAGTGGGGATGTTGATGATGAATCTAATATAAAAATCACCTCGTTTTGAAGATTGGAGATGCTTAATTCCCTTGCCGGATAGACGGATTATTGATCCAGATTTGGTACCAGCTTTTACTTTTACTTTTAGGTCGCCATCAAGAGTCGGTACAACTACATCTCCACCAAGCACTGCGAATGATAATGGGATTTCCTGATCAATGATGCAGTCATAACCTTCGCGATTAAAGTGAGGGTGGGGGGTTATTTGGAATATTACATCAAAGTCTGTGTATCTCATCTTCGTACCCTCATCAATCCCAGCAGGTATTTTTACCTGATATTCCTTTCCTTGATGAGTAATTGTTTTTTCTGCTCCCTTGATCGCATCCATAAAAGAAACCTTCAGCTGATATCTTGGTCTGGCTTGATATTTTGACTGCGATCCAAATGGAGAGCCGCCAAAAAAGGCTGAAAATACATCAAATGGGTCTGAAAATCCTCCAGATCCAAATAAGTCCTCAAGATTGATATTGCCAGTGGAGTAATAACCCCCAAAGGGGTTTTGTCCTGAAAATGGATTACCTCCCTGACCAAAGGCGGCGTGACCGAATTGGTCGTACTTGGATTTCTTCTCCGGAGAAGATAGTATCTCGTACGCCTCGTTTATCTCTTTAAATTTTGCCTCTGCTTCTTTGGTTTTGTTCCTGTCTGGATGCCACTTAAGTGCCAGCTTGCGATACGCTGCTTTTATTTCAGCAGCGTTCGCGTTTTTGTCGACACCAAGAACGTGATAGTAATCTGATTTTGCTGACATTTAGATTTGGGTGCTATTAGCTGACAACCTCTCCCTCCTCGGCGGTCTTTTTGTTTTCATCTGAACCAGGAGGAGTAGTTTGGTCTGAGCCTTGACCTGGTTGGTTTTCTTGAGCTGCTTTGTAGAGAGCCTCGGCATGTTTTTGCATTATCTCTGTGGCTTTCTTGAGCTCAGAGTCAAGTGACTCAAAACTGGCGTCAGTCTTTTTAACCTCAGCCTCTAGTGAAGTAAGGGCTTTCTCCATCTCATCTTTGGCTTCAGAGCTGAATTTTTCGCCTGCATCCTTCAAGACTTTTCTTGTTTGAATAATTAAAGTATCAGCCTCGTTTCTTTTGTCTGCAAGCTCCTTCTTCTTCTTATCTTCTGCTTCATAGCGCTGAGCATCTTGCTTCATCTTTTCAACTTCTTCATCTGAAAGATTGGTAGCATTTTTAATTGTAATTTTTTGCTCTTTGCCGGTGGCTTTGTCTTTAGCAGTGACATTTAGAATACCATTGGCGTCGATGTCAAAGGATACTTCGATCTGGGGAATGCCTCTTGGAGCAGCAGGAATGCCGTCGAGAATAAAACTACCAAGAGTTTTGTTGTCTTGAGCCATTGGACGTTCCCCTTGAAGAATGTGAATTTCTACTTGAGGCTGGTTGTCACTCGCTGTTGAAAAGATCTGTGATTTGGTGGTAGGAACAGTAGTGTTTCTCTCGATTAATGGAGTCATTACACTGCCCATTGTCTCAATACCTAAGGTGAGCGGAGTAACGTCTAGCAAGAGGATATCTTTAACGTCACCTGATATTACCCCACCTTGAATTGCTGCACCTAAAGCTACTGCCTCATCAGGATTTACTGATCTATTTGGTTCTTTGCCGAAGAAGTCTTTGACTACTTGCTGGACCTTAGGCATTCTGGTCATACCTCCAACGAGAATTACTTCACCGATTTGAGTTTTCTCCAACTTAGCATCAGACAGTGCTTTTTTGCATGGCTCGATTGTTTTTTCGATAAGATCTGAGACTAGTTCCTCAAGCTTGGTTCTAGTAAGCTTCATAGTAAGGTGAAGAGGTTGGCCGTCTTTTTGGGTAATAAAGGGTTGGTTGATTTCTGTTTCGGTAGCAGACGACAACTCTATCTTTGATTTTTCTGCCGAGTCCTTAATTCTTTGAAGAGCTTGCTTGTCTTGAGAGAGATCAACTCCTGTTTCTTTTTTGAATTCAGCAACAATATATTCAATGATTCTTCTATCAAAGTCATCGCCTCCTAAAAAAGTATCACCGTTGGTGGCTTTAACTTCAAAAACCCCGTCTCCAAGCTCAAGGATTGAAACATCAAAGGTACCTCCACCCAGATCGTACACGACTACGGTTTCATTTTTGCCCTTGTCTAGGCCGTATGCTAATGCGGCGGCGGTGGGCTCATTGACAATTCTTTGGACATTCAAGCCAGCGATTTCTCCTGCTTGTTTGGTTGCTTGTCTTTGAGAGTCATCGAAGTAAGCAGGGACGGTAATGACTGCATCTGTAACTGCGCTGCCCAGATATTTTTCTGCATCAGACTTTGCTTTCTGAAGAATTTTGGCTGAAATTTCCTGTGGGGTATAGTTTTTATCACCAATTCTTACAACTGCCATACCATCTTTTCCCTCAACAATATCGAAGGGAACGATTTCTTTGGTTTTTTGAGATTGCTTCCCTGAAAACTTTTGACCCATTAATCTTTTTACCGAAAAGACGGTGTTGGTAGCGTTTAATATCATCTGCCTCTTGGCGACATCACCAACTAAGTTTTTAACTGGTTCAACAATTGAAGGGTAGATATTTCTTCCTTCTGCAGTAGGGATTATCTTGGCGATTCCGCCTTCCATAACTGCTATGGCACTATTGGTGGTGCCTAAGTCTATTCCGATTATTTTTCCCATATTTTTTTTAGTTTAAATAATTATTGATTGCTAGTATTACCTACTCTGACTTTTGCTGGTCTGAGAACTTTATTGTGAAGCATATAACCCTCGGCTGACAAAGAAACTACATAGTTATTTTTTCCTGGTACAACTTCTACACAGTCCATTGTCATAGGGTCAAATTCCTTGTTTTTTGTGTCAATTTTTTCTACCCCTTCAGATTTAAGTGTTTTTTCAAATTGATCAATAACCATATTGAGTCCTTTATCTTTGAGATGAGACTGAGCAAGCTCGATGGCATCTAAGACTAGAAGCATTTTCTCGATGAGAGATGCGTTTGCCATTTGAATAATTTCTGATTGAGACTCTTTGTGTCTTCTTTCTTGGTTGTGGTAGTCTGCTAAGACTCGTTTGTAGCTTTCTTCAAGCTCTGAAATTTTATTTAAGAGGTCTTGATTTTTAGTTTTTTTTACCATTCTTGAGCAATTTGATTAATTAAATTAGCTACATATCTAACCATAGGAATGTTTCGTCCGTACTCCTGTCTTGATGAACTAATAACTCCAAGTGTTCCTCTCTTGTTGCCAATTTGCAGATCTGCGAATACACAACTAACCTGCTTGTATACAGGAAGCCCCATTTCATCTCCAATAAGTATGTGAATTGGAGAGTTGCCTGAAGCTCTATTAAATACCTCAATCAATCTTTGCTGCTGGTCTAGCAAGAAGAGTACTTCACGGGCAACATTGAGGTCGTGGAATTCTTCGTCGTAGAAAAGGTTTGCGTAACCGGAGTGAAAGGAGATCCCTTGGTCTGTGGTGGCAACGCACAGGGCTCTAGTTCTTTCAGCCAGGACTCTGGTGGCTTCACGCAAAAGGTCGGCTGAGTCGAAACGGTGATCCCAAACTCTAGATTTTACTGAGACTTCTTCGGCGACTGATAGGTCTTTTTCTCTCAGAATCTCACTAACATAAAACTTTATGGCCATGGGGGTGGGGACTCTACCAGCAGAAGTATGCGGCTGACTAAGAAAACCCTTGTTTTCCAAGACAGCCATTTCATTTCTTAGGGTTGCTGGCGATACACCAAGCTTGTACTTATTTTCAAGCGTAACCGAACCAACAGGTTCGGCTGTTTGAGTAAATTCCTCAACGATTGTTTTGATAATAAGTATTTGTCTGTCGGTCAAGTCCATAATCTTTGAATTCTGATGAATTAGCAGAATAATAGCATGAGTGATAAATGAAGGTCAAGTAGCTGACTGTACACGGAGGCGCTGATGGGATAAATTTAAGTTATGCTGCTTGAAAGTCAAAAAAGAATGCTTAAGGGTTTGTTGCCCTTAATTATAGGTGTGGCTGTAATAACGATAGTAGTGATAGTAATTCCCCAGGCGGTTAAGTATTCCGGAAAAGCATCTGGTGTGAATGCAAATCTGGTGATTAATTATGAGGGAGTTTTAGGTAATATGCCCACACCTTGGAGAAACCTTGCACAGGGTGGTGAGGAGCCGAAGGAGATGATTGGCCAAGTGATACCAGAGGTAAAGGCTCTTAAGCCAGAATACATTCGCTTGGATCACATATACGACGCATTCAAAGTGGTTTCTGGCTCTCCTGATAACTTGCAATTCAACTGGGCTGGTCTAGACGATGCGGTGGATAAAATTATGGCTACCGGAGCAAAACCTTTTCTATCTCTCTCATACATGCCAGATGTAATTTCTACCGGGGATATGATTTCTGCTCCCAAAAACTGGTCACTTTGGGGAAAAGTTGTGCAAGCCACGATTGAACACTATAGCGGCAGACAGGGGAAGAATATTGATGGAGTGATTTACGAAGTTTGGAATGAACCAGATTTATTTGGAGGATATAAAACTTACGGCGATAAAAATTATTTGGAGATGTATACAGCTAGCGCAAATGCAGCCAACGCTGTTAAGAACGCCAATAGTTTTGAGATAGGCGGTCCAGCAACTACTGGCCTGTATCAAAACTGGCTTGAGAGACTAATAAAGCATGTGGACAGCAATAACTTGAGAATGGATTTTATGAGCTGGCACAGATACTCACTCGACCTTGATCAATTTGAAAAAGACGCAAAGCAAGCTAGAGCATGGGCAGAAAAAATTCCTGCACTAGTGAATTTGAAGTTTTATGTCACTGAGTGGGGGCATGATAGCGAGATAGATAAAGGATATGACACAAAATTTGGAGCTATTCACACAATCGCGGGCGCAAGAACTATGGTTGGAGCGATTGATAGGGCTTTTGTCTTTGAAATTAAGGATGGTCCAGGCGCACACAAGTACTGGGGGAGGTGGGGGCTATTGACTCACGAGAAATACCCACCGGTTGAGAAGAAGCCTAGATACCATGCATTAACTTTTTTGAATGATTTAGGTCCGTTTAGAGTTGGGGTGGCAGGAGAAGGCTCATGGGTGAAGAGCCTGGCTTCTACTAACGAAGATGGAGATCTCAAGGTAATGATCGTAAATTATGATTCAAAATCTGCACACACCGAGGCGGTTCCAGTTACATTCGAAAATTTACCTTCGGGAAATTTTACCTATACAAGGAAGGATTTTATGGGTGAGAGCCGAACACTTAAAGTCGCTACAACCTCAGCAAGCTGGAGATCAAATGAATTGATGTCCCCCAACAGCGCGGCCATGATTACCTTGGATTTTTAAGCTTTTACTACAGCTAAGAACGCCTCTTGGGGTAGTTGTACTCGGCCGAACTGTTTCATTCTAGCTTTACCTTTCTTTTGTTTTTCTAGAAGCTTTAAATTTCTAGTGAAGTCACCCCCGTGAAGCTTGGCATCTACATCTTTACGATATGCCTTGACGGTTTCTCGAGAAACAACCTGAGAGCCAATCGCCACTTGGATTGGAATTTCAAACTGTTGCCTTGGTATAGCTTCCTTGAGTTTTTCAGCTATGGCTTTGGCTTTGTAGTAAGACTTTTCTTTGACAGTAATAACACTCATTGGGGAAAAGACCTCATGGTTAAGGAGCACGTCTAGTTTAACTAAGTCCGCCTCCTGCCAACCAGATATTTCATAATCTAGAGAGGCAAAACCTTGAGAGACCGACTTGAGATTGTCGTGAAGAGAGGTAATGACTTCAATAAGTGGTAGAAAATAGTCAACCTCGACTAGCTGATCCAGATAAGAAACATTAATGAGCGTGCCTCGAAGATCCTGGCAGAGTTGCATCACTGAACCAACATAAGGCGAGGTAACAACGATTTTTACAGCAGCAAGCGGCTCAAAACCTTGAGAAACTTGAGCGTAGTCTGGAAAATCTGCAGGAGAGCTAAAGATTTTTTCTTCGCCAGTCCTCAATACTACTTTGTACTCAACTGAGGGCGAAACAGCAATAACTGGAAGCCCAAATTCTCTATCCAATCTTTCTCCCACCACCTCTGAATGAAGTAGCCCTAGGAATCCAACTTTTACTCCTTGTCCAAGGATGGGTGAGTTTATACCTTGAGTAGTAATGGCTGAATCATTTAGCTTGAGCTTTTCAAGAGCATCGACTAGATCGCGATATTGAGAGCCGTCGGCAGGATACATGTCTAGATAAACATTAGGGTGTACCTTTCTAAACCCAGGGAGCGGAGTGGTATCTTTGATTTTTGAGCTTATAGATAATGTATCTCCTACCAATACTCGACGAATGTCTTTTAAACCGGTGATGATGTAGCCCACATTACCAGCAGTGAGTTCTTTAGTGGAAGTACGTAGGGGTGAAAAAACACCAATGTCTCCTGCGACTATTGATTGATTTGAACTCAAAAAGGTTAGATTGTTGTTTTTTTGGAGAACACCAGATACTAGCTTAACAAAGGCAATCACACCAAGATGGGTGTCGAAAACAGAGTTGAAAACAAACGCTTTAAAGTCGTTGGTCTCTATGCTGGGAGGAGGAAGCGTATTTATTATTGAATCTAAGAGACCCTTAACACCTTCTCCTGTTTTTGCTGAAACTAGAAGGGGGTCTTGGTCAAGATGAAGAAGCTGTCTTACTTGTCTGATGGCGGCGGGGGTATCAGCGAGAGGGGCATCTACTTTGTTGATGACTGGGATGATTTTTAGACCGAGATTCTTGGCAAGTCTTAGGTTGGCAACGGTTTGAGCCTGAACTCCCTTGGTGGCATCGACTAGCAAAACGGCTCCTTCACAAGCCTGGAGAGCTCTCTCAACTTCATAGTTGAAGTCCACATGCCCTGGAGTATCGATGAGATTTAGTGTGTAACCTTGATAAAACATAGTTACCGGAGCAAGTTTGATGGTTATACCCCTTTCTCTCTCGATGGGGTTGCTGTCAAGAAGTTGGGGGACAATTTTGTCTGCATCAACAGTACCAGTAACCTCTAGCATTCTATCTGCCAAGGTAGATTTACCAGCATCGATGTGAGCAATAATAGAAAAATTCCTAATTTTGGGATCTGACATAGTTTAGCTGTTTCCTGGGGTTTCAATAACCTCATCAGAGCTGACCAGTATTTTACGCCAGTTTCCAAGTTTTTTGGCAATTTGAATGACTTCTTGTAGTTCTTCGATTTTTAGTAGCCAGCAGAAGAAGAGATAAACGGAAAATCCAATACCACTAACCGTGAGGGTGAGAAGAATTAAGGGTATGGTTCTGGTGGTATCAAAAACAAGCTGATCCAAAAGACGCATCGGGATCCACAAAGAAAAAGCAGTAAAGGCTGAAGCAGTGATCATTTTATAGATTCGGTTGGAAATTCTTAAAGGTCCAACTCTATTTCTTACTACCCAATAGAGAAGAAGAAAATCAACTATGTCGGATACTGCCATGGCGGCAGTAATACTGGCCACATCTTTGACAATGAAGAATCCAAATACATAAGAAAGGGTGACGAAAACTAGGGTAGAAAACAAACCGATAATGAGTGGTGTCTTGGTGTCTTTGACAGCATGAAGGGCTCTGGTGAGAGAGTGATTAACAGCCTGAGGGGCAATGGCTATAGCTAAAAAGGCTAGTGCTCTGCCAGTGCGGAGTGTGGCTTCCCAGGGAAATGACCTAGCACCAAATGCGATACGAACCAGAGGTACACGAAGCACAAGAATTAGAATACTGGCAGGTAGAGCAAAAAAGAAAACTTGTAGGATTGCTTTTGAAAGTATAAGTCTGAACCTTTCTTTGTCGTCCTTGGTGGCTTCTGACGCTAGTGCGGGGAAAGATGCTTGACTTAAGGAGACACCGAACAGGGAGATTGGTAGAACATATAGCTGCCTCGCAAAATTGAAAATTGCCAGCGACCCTGCAGCCAGAAGTGAAGTGAAGTTTACAGCCACATAACGCTGGATTTGATCTAAACCAAGAGCTAGTGTTCTTGGCGGCATCAGTTTTATCATGCTAATAACTCCTGGATGTTTGGGGTCGAAATTGAATTTTGGTCTGAAACCTAGCGCTAGCGCAGCTGGAATTTGCGACAAAACATGAAGTAAGGATCCAAAGACGACTCCAACCGCTGCAGAATAAATACCAATAAACGGTGAAAGAATCCAGATACCGATGATGGTTCCTAGGTTGTAAAGAAGTGGAGCGATGGCTGGAATTAAAAATCTTTGTTTTGATTGAAGAATGCCAGTAAGGAATGCGGAAAAGGTAAAGAGCATTTGCGCAATACACATGAGTCGCAGTAGATTAGCCATTAAGTCCAGTTTGTCAGCGGAGTAATGAGCGATGGTGCCAGATAGTGGTCTGGCAAAAATTGCGATTAGTAAGGTGATGAAAAAGAAGATTACGCCGATGATAGTCATGGCGGCGTTGGCTAGATCGTCTCCGTCTTTGGAAGATTTTTCCGAATATTCTTGATAGATGGGAATGAATGTGGCACTTACAGCACCGACGACTAATAGTTGGAAAATAGTGTCTGGAATTACAAAGGCTGCGAAATACACATCCAAATCTGCTTCTAGACCACCAAAAAACCTACTGGCCAAAAGATGGTTGCGGACAAGCCCGAGTAGAGCTGAAGCAAGATACGAAATGCCAATTACTGCTGCCGCAGAAAGTATGCTATTGCTCTTGCGCGTAAAAAATTCCTGGGATACATTAATTAACTTATTTACCACTCGAGA
>CAIQPO010000038.1 GCA_903873735.1 Candidatus Collierbacteria bacterium
AGAAAGAAGGAGAGAAAAGGAAGAAACAAGAATATCGTTTTCTAATCTTTTTAAACCTACTTTTTGGAAGAAGAATTGGGGTAAGGTCAAGGGGTGGTTTTCTAGGACTTTTGGATTTTAATTGATGCTAAACTGAAATATGGCAAGCAAGATAAGTAAACAGCGGGTGTTTTACGGCGGCTGGTATCAGAGAACGACGCTCCATTTATCTGAAGTGTATGATTTTTTGGCAAACTGCAGGAGTGATTTGAAACTAAATACTGAAAGGTTGAAAAAATATCATGAGGAGATGGGAATTGAGACAGTAACCAGAGAGGCTGGGTATCTAGAGTATGTGCAGATGGAGACTGTAGAAGGGATTAGGTTGAGATATTTTGAAGACGGATTGTATGTGCTTGATATGGAAGGTGATGATGTTGTGGAGATTAACGCCCGGCTAAAAAAATACTGTGATGATAAGCTTTCACCGGCATTGGGATTTATTTTCTCATTAGGGGCGCCTACACCTAAAATTCTTGCCAATATCAACTCGGAACATCCGACAGCAGTAGCGATTGTTACAAGTAATCCTGAAAAATATGAGGTGGCGGAGGCGGTTTTTGGTGATGTGTATAGTAGTTTAAGCACACCAGAGCTGATTTTAAAGAAAACACGGGGATATATTTTCCTCATTACAGAAAAGAAATATGAGAATTTTGTAGAGAATTTGGTGGATATGCAGATATTTTTTAGAGAATATAAGGACCAGCTCCATAGATATTTAAATATTCACAGGGTTGTATGGGAAGAAATCGAGGCTATAAAAGAGCGTGGGTACATATCAGGGGTGGAGGTTGATAAAACAAGAATGAAGCTTGAGGGATATCAGAAGACTATAAACCTTATTGGAAGTAGGATTAACCAGATGGCAGCTTATGTACATACTAGAGCTGGTGTATCACGAGAATTGAGTATGGCTGAGCATTTGGATAGGCTATTTAGGTATAAGTTTGAGGTGCTTACTGATACACATTCTTATACAAAGGAGATTTGGGCTATGACAACGAGTTATTTGAATTCCGCAGTGCAAATTATTGGTGAGATAAGGCAACAGGCTACAAACAAGAGCATTCAGTCCTTGCAGCTGATTACTACTTATGGCGTAATTGGAGGCTTGGTGGGGTATTTATCTAGAGATTCCTGGCCAAAAGTAACAGAGAGTGGTGTGAAGTATTTGGCGTTACTGTTGGTGAGTACCTTGCTGGTGAACAGGTTGGTGTCTTTTATATATCAAAGAAATAGATACAAACTAAGCTTTGTAGAGAGAGCGAAGAAGTTTTAGTTATTTTGGAGCCTGGATGAATGAAAAAGCGCTGGGTGCAGCCGAAGATGATTGGATTTGCTGGACTGCATTATTGAAGAAGTCCTCCGCTTTAACCGAGCCTGATGGTGACTCAACTAGAAATGGAGTGCCAAAATCTGACATTTTAAGGGTGTATTTTTGGTTGAAGTCCGTATTTTCAGTGTTTGTTGAGTATTTTGATGGGGCTATGGACATATCCAAACTTAAGCTAGCTTCTTCTGTATAGTATTTTGATTTGTCGACAAAAGCTTAGATTTTAAAGTTGGTGATCTCCTTGGTGACTTCGCTTGGACTGGTTCTGCTTCCTACTTTTGAGGGAAATTCTTCGTTGATGTCTGATACGATGCGAGTAAGGGTGTTTCTGTCTGGATTGAAGGTAAGCTTTATATATTTTTTACCTGACATGGTTTCTTCCGTGACCTTTATTTCGTTGAGAATGTATTCTTGTGAGAATATTTTCTGTAGTTTTTTCCAATCTTCTTCAGTAAACTCTGATGATGATTCAGATTTTACGCTTGAAGCTGCCTGTTTTTCGATCTCAGACATGTCTATGTAGAACCATTTTGCAAGAAAGACTGAAGCTTGAGATGGAGTAAGGCCAATTTGAGAAATGAGATCAGCAGGGAGTTTGTTTATTTTTAGGTGAAGCTTCGAATCAGTGGATAGCGCATCTACTTCCAATTCATCGATGATATTTATTTTGGAAGTAAATTTAATGTTCTTTTCATCAGAGTAATCGTATTTTCCATTGATACTAAATAGTAGTGAATCTCTCTTAAGGTATTCTTTGAAACTTGGTGATTTAAATTCGGCTGAGATGTTTGATGTAAGGATTTTGAC
>CAIQPO010000039.1 GCA_903873735.1 Candidatus Collierbacteria bacterium
CGATCTGGGCGCGTGCTCGGCGAGCATCCCGACGGCGGCAAGATCACCGTGCGCGCCGGGCGCTTCGGGCCCTACGTCAATCTCGGCAAGGTCAACGCCACGCTGCCGAAAAGCATGTCGGCCGAGGATGTGACGCTCGAGGACGCGATCAAGCTGATCGAGGAAAAGGGCGGCGCGCCGAAGAAGACGGTAGTCGCTTGATGTGTGGCGACTCAACTGTAAGCGAAGATGTTCTAAGACTAATGTCTGGAGAAAAAGCAGACATGTGCTTTACTGATCCGCCATACATTCTGGACTATTTAAAAGCTAAAAGACACGGGAACGCAGTAACGGGCTTTGGTGCCAGAAGAGATCGAAGGTATTTGGAAACCGATGTCCTTCCTCCTAACTTCGCCGAGTTATGGATGAAAAACATCGCCAAGGTCCAAAAAGATCACTTCTCGATAATTGTTTATGAAAATTGGAAGAATATTAGGACTATTTGGGCAGAGATGGAAAAATATTGGAAGGTGAAAAATATGATCGTCTGGCATTTGCCTAATCGTCATCAAGGATTTTCAGCTAAATATAAATTCTTCAGCAAACACGATATTGCCATGGTGGGAGCATCAAAGGATGTAGATATTGAATACAACCACGAGGAAGAACTAGATGGTCTACAAGAAGAATATGAGACAGCTCTGTATGCCATTTCAGGTAAACCTCAGTGGGAAGGATACGAGAAAGGAAAGAAGAATCAGCCAACAGACTTCATCGAGTTTAACGCTTCTGATGAGAAGCACTCCGGCCAAGGAGTCATCTTTGGCACCAAACCAATTGAAATCCTCATCCCATACATCAAAGTCCTTACTAAAAGAAATGATCTCATCATCGAGCCATTTGGAGGAAGTGGTTCAACTCTTATTGGGGCAATAAAAATGCACCGACGTTGTTACCTCATGGAAAAATCTCCTGTCTATGCCGAAGTCATTCTAAAACGCTGGGAAAGATTAACAGGCAAAAAACCAATGCTGTATGAAGAAAAAGGAGAAGGAGGAAATTCTCAATCAGCTTAAAACCACTCCGATAGTGCAGGTGGCTTGTCAAAAAACTGGCGTGAGTCGAGCCACTTACTATCGTTGGAAAAAGGAAGACGTAGAGTTCTCAGTAAAGATCGAGGAATCTTTACGCGAGGGTAAGGGATATATCAATGACATGGCTGAATCGCAGATAATTCGGATGATAAAAGAGGGAGATAGGACTGCTTGCATGTACTGGTTAAACAACCATCATTCTGGTTACACATATAAGAGGGTCGAGCTGCCGCCTGAGCAAACCAAACAAATTATGGACAACATCCGATCGTCTAAAAAACACGATGCCACGATAGCCCTAATCCAAAAAATGATAGATGGTGAAGTTCCCATTCCACTCGTGAGGCATTTAATTCCAATAATCGAAAAGTTAAAGAAAGATTCATCTACGAAACAAAGTGATGATCTGATAGATATTTTGGCGAGGATAATTGATGGGAATTCGAGGGGTAAAACCATGACCAAGGAAGAGGAGGAAAAACTCCGGCTAGACTTCCACGAGATTAGCGGTACTGTTGACACTGATGAATCAAGCAAATCCACAACCTGATATCAGCTACTGTCTCTACGCCAGAAAGTCCTCCGAAAGTGACGAAAGGCAAATAATGTCGATCGATTCACAAATAGAGGAGATGAAACAACTAGCGAAAAGAGATGGGATAAAAGTAAAAGAAGTAAAAATAGAAAGTCACTCGGCAAAAGAGTCTGGAGCCAGACCAGTCTTTAGACAGTTAATTAAAGAAATACTCTCAGGAAAGTTTAACGGTATTCTTACATGGGCACCAGATCGCCTCAGTCGTAATGCTGGCGATTTGGGAACACTTGTGGACCTCATGGACCAAAAGAAACTACTGAGGATCCAAACTTACAGCCAAACATTTACCAACAGTCCAAATGAAAAATTTCTCCTCATGATTCTCTGCTCTCAAGCCAAATTGGAAAACGATAACAAAGGGGTAAATGTCGAAAGGGGATTAAGAAATAAATGTAGTTTGGGATGGAAACCCAGCATGGCTCCAATGGGATACCTCAATCAAAAAGGAGACGGTCGTACTGATGAACTGGTAATTCTTGATCCGATAAGAGCTCCATTCGTAAAACAAATGTTTGAAAAAGTCGGTATTCAGGGTCAAAGTGGTAGGGCTGTAAAAAGATGGTTGGACAGAATTGGTTTTGAAACACGACAAGGCGTGCTGTGCCCTCTCAGTAAAGTCCACGCCATTCTAAGAAATCCATTTTATTATGGTGAATTCGAATTTCCTGCCGGTAGTGGCGTCTGGTACAAAGGCAAACACAAACCACTAATAACAAAAGAGTTATTCGAAAAAGTCCAAAAACAATTGGAAACTGTACCCAAGACATGGAATAAAAATATCTTTGCTTTCAAGACTCTTATGAAGTGCGGATCGTGTGGAAGCAGTATTACAGCAGAAGAAAGGTACAGAAAAATTAGATCAGGAGGATATCACAAGCATATCTATTATCACTGCAGGAGATATCTTGACTACGATTGCAAAGAACCATACATCGATGAGGACGATTTAATTAAGCAATTAATTGGCTACATAGATAAAATATCTTTCAACCAAGCAGGAATATCCCGAAAAATCCAAGAGGATATTGAGAGATACCATCGGCTAAAGACAGATGTTCTTCGCCAAGAATATATGTTGGGTAAATTCGATGGAGACAATGGTATTGTTCCGGGCAAACTAGAATTCAAAGCAATGGCTAAAAACTACTTGATCCATATTCTCAGAGGTGGAACATCAGAAGAAAGATTGGAAATTCTCTCATTAATTAAAACAAGATTTGTTCTCAAAAACAGATCAATAGTAATCAGTAGTTAGCACTTAAAGAAAAAGGTTGCTAAGTTAGATTTTTGGTGTTAGATTATTCGCAGCAGGGAGCATCTCCATACTCACTCACCCTATTGGTTACACGGTTACGGGGCAGGCCGTAAATGGCCAATTACCAAAATAATAACTTGGAAGGGGGTGAACCAATAAAATGCCTAAGGCAACAATAAAAAGACGGGCAACCGTCAGAGTGACTAGGAAAGTGATAGACAAAGATACTATCGGAGTCAAAATCACACCAGTTAAAGCTGTGCGTCGCAAGCGCAAGTAACGGCTAAGAGATTGCTCCCTGCTTTTATTTATAGACTTCTTTTGAAGAATTATCCACAATCCAATAACCACCCTTACGGGACTTGAACACGAATTTCAAGCAATTTAGGAATAATATAGTCGGATGCATCAATACAACGAAGCGACCCTTGCGGATCGCCTCGGAACATACAGAATTTAGTGACCCCGGCGGGAATCGAACCCGCGATCTACTGGATGAAAACCAGTTGTCCTGGACCGCTAGACGACGGGGCCATGTCAAAAGACAGGATATATTTTAACATTTACTATTCCAAATCGCACTAATCTCCTCTTACTTTTTCCCAGACTCAAGCCACCGTGTATATTCTTGATCAGCACTCATTGAGTAGAAGGGGAGAGTCCTGATGCTATTAAAGTCCACCAAGTCGTACGCTTTGGTAAATAAATCTATAAGCATCTCTTTGTTGTAAAACTCAGTAAATTCTGTGATATCCATGGCGGTTACATCTTCAAGCCCAACCCATTTGTAATTACCAATCTCACCCTTAATCTCGGTAAGGTTTCCTTCAGCTACTACAATAATCATTAATACTGATCTTTTCTCCTGCAAAAGTTCGTAGGTGCGAAAAATTCCTTTAAGGGTAAGCTTTGATCCCAGGTCAGACATACATTTCCTTTCAAATGTCTCAAGAAGTGACTCTCTGTTGGTAGGTTTGCCTCCAGGTAGTCCCCAATGTAGTGGCATCCAATCATTGGTTGCTGGCTCCTGAATTAAAAGCACCTTTCCTTCTGCGTTTTTGACGATAATCTTAATTGCATTTACCCGAGTGTAATCGTAGTCATTTGTGTACATACTTTCATTATATATACCTCCAATAAATAGTCTAAAATTAACTATGGTTGAAACTAATATTCCGGAAGAGTCAGGCATCACTCCAAACACTCACACTCCCAACTCCGAATCTCCAAAAGACAAAATTATATTCTCCATCTCACCAGCTGCCTTAATACTAATATCCATAATTCTTATTGGCCTTACCTCCATCCTATTGGGTACGAAACCAACCCCAAAAACCACCCCACCCACTAATCCAGAAATTGGACAGGAAGTTAATCCCATCCACAAATCTCCAGCCTGGGTACTTAAGAAAACCACTTCAAATGGTGAAAATATTGTCTTTTCAATCCCAGACGGAGTAGATGCTATTGCTTCCTGGAAAAACACCATCTACTATGCCAAGCAAGAGTATCAAAATAATATCCAGATTCTTGCATTTGAGCTAGGCACAGACAAATCGTCAGTCTATTATGATCAAAAGAAAGTTGGCCACTTCTCTGATAGTGGCAAGGGTAGATACATAAACGATCTCCAGGTAATTGGTGATGAACTATATTTCTCAATTGGTGGATATATGGTTGACGGGGCTACCTTTTACTCCACTCTTCCTTCAGGAAAATTTGTCAAACTAATGGACAACACAAATAGCAGAATCGTTTTTTGGAAAAATAGATACTGGATACTAGGAGGTGAGGGTGATGCCTGCTGGGGCGTGATGAATTATGCACTTTTTGATATCGACACCAAGAAAGTCACTCCAGTTGCTTCTTCTAACATTGGCTGTGCAGAAGGTGATGAATTTATCGATATAGATACCAAAGACAGAATGATTATGTCCTACCACACTCCTGGGACAGGAGATGGCGAAGAATTCAGCAACGGGATATATCTTAGTGTGTCAGCAATTCCTCTCGCGAGTCCAAAAGAAAAACAAACCCTCATTAGTGAAAAAAATATGCCTAAAGCCATTAGCGCAGTCTACTATCTAGCAGACTCAAATCAGCTACTACTAGTGGGTAAGGAGAAATATCTCTACGACATCAAGTCAAACAAAATCACTATTACCCAAAAAACACCCCCCAGCGAAACAAAATCCGACCCTCTGGCTCCTCAAAACCTTGAAGAAAAAATTAAGTCAATTAAGCTGCCTGCAGAGTATAAGTTTGTCAAAGAATAAAAAACCGCACTATTTCTAGTGCGGTAAAATCGCTAAACTCCCATCAAGCGGATCATCAGGTCGAAATCGCGGACAAGCTGGTTGGCTCTCATTAGTTGCCGTGTTTGATCAACCTGCACCCGATAAAACTGAATCGGGCAAGACTGGGACACCATGTCATCATCTTCGTAATCAATCTTGGGATCGCCTGTAAAGTAATATGCATTGGCGCCAAGGGGAGCCATCTTCTCTACCGAGTCGACCTCATACTTGAAAAAACCATAGTAGCCCAGGATGGGGGTGGTAAAGACCTGTTGTTCGCCGACGGGCTCGATCGAGGTCACCAGATACTGTGACTCACCAGAATCCATGACTGACTCAGGTTCTCGATACTCGGTGAACCACTCGCCACTCATCTTTTGCAAGGTCATCATTCGCACAGGTACCGGGTTCTGGGTAGGGATCATAAGCTCACGCCAGTGTTCAGAAACCAACTCGTGCGCATCCGGTCCTTCAAGTACCATCTTCATGTCAGCCTTAAGAGGCACGGCCAATAACCTTGTGCCGTCGTGCCAGCTGTGAACGCTGATCTCAGTTGACAGAGATGGATATTTCTCACCATGGTAGTGTACTGGCCAGTTTGCACCCACAGACAGTAAGTGAGCAAAAGCCAGATCGCCATCAGGATGAAGACAATTGTAGGCGAAGTAGGGAAGATTCGACTCATCACTGTTTTGCACGATGTAGGGATTCAGCATTGCATCAAACTTCATGAGTCGATTCTTCAGGCGGTGTAAAGCAAGAAGGGCTCGGGGTGCACCTTCAAGTTTCGGATCAAGCCGGACAGTCAGGAAATCTTGGTGCATCCTTGTGGCGCGGTCGATGAAAGCGGCAGCCGTACTCTCGCCACCTAGTCTGGCAATGAGCAGTGGGTCACCCTGCATGGCATCAAGCCGGCGCGTGGCTTCGATGAAAGGATACTGGAAGCGAGCAGCGTAGCTGTCGTAATCCACCACAAAGACCGGACCATACTTACCAGCTTCGAGATCCAGGAATTCTTGGTGAGAAATCCGGCCTCCTCGATGGTCACGATCTTTTGACTTGAAGGAGTATGAGTATGCTTTCTTTACACCCTCAAGTGTGGACATTGGGCCTACGCCATGTGCAACAATCAAAATCAAGTTGCCGGCAGCAGAACGACCCAGATATTCAGCTGATCGGGTAGTAAAGTAGGTATTCCAAACCCACGCGTCATTGGTAGACGCCAATCGAGCGGCAATTACTTCAGGAAGAGTGGCAATATGTCCACCATCTCCTGCATAAGTGCTAGCTTGATTCCAAGCAGGCACCATGCCGTCAGGGTGATAAAAACCCATAGGAACAGTTCGACTCTTTGTCATCTTTTGTCCTTTCCCGTTTTGGGGGTTTTAGGATTGAAATGTACACTGGTAAAAACCAGAATGATGTATTATCTCATAAGATTCACGCAGGTACAAATATAGCAAAAACAAAAAAATCTTCCACTAGGGAAGATTTTTTGATTATGTGGGTCAGCGATAACAAGACTCGAAGTCTTCAGTCTCGCCTGCTGGCTCGCTTCAGACCGCGACTCGCTGCCGTCGCAGCTCCGTCAGGTTCGAGCCCTTGTTTATATCTCATAACCAAAAAAATCTCCCACAAGGGAAGATTTTTTGATTATGTGGGTCAGCCGGGACTCGAACCCGGGACACCCTGCTTAAAAGGCAGGTGCTCTAACCGACTGAGCTACTGACCCTAAACCATGCATAAAAACTGCACCTCATATTTTATCACTCATAAGAATAAAACAAAACAATTCCATCATAAAATGATAAAACTAATATCATATGAAAGTAATCTCAATTGATCCAGGCACAGGTAGACTAGGCTGGGCTATTCTTGAAAAAAAAGAGGGTAAGGAGAGTCTCATTGAGTGTGGCTGCTTAGAGACAAAAGCTCACACCTCACTTGAAATTCGCCTTGAGCTCATTTACGAACACATCACGGCCAAAATTCTCGAGCACAAACCAGACCAATTTACCTGCGAGTCTCTTTTTTTTGCCACCAACGCGAAAACTGCTTTTGATGTTGGAGCTGCGAGAGGAGTAATTTTACTTGCCGCCCAAAAAGCCCATCTTCCCATCTCTCAATACACACCTCTTCAGGTTAAATCATCCCTTACTGGCTATGGTCAGGCTGATAAAAAACAAATTCAGTTTATGGTCACCAAAATCCTACATTTAAAAGAGACGCCGAAGCCAGATGACGCAGCAGATGCAGTTGCCATTGGTCTTACGCATTTATTCCGCTCAGGGTAAAAAAAACTCCCTCCATAAAGGAGGGAGAATGAAAAACTATTCCGATTTGCTGGAGCTGCTGGAAGAAGATGCGCCTGCGCTCGGGGTGCCGGTGAGAAGAACCATAACACCGCCGATGATCAGTGCCTGCCACCAGAGCGGGCCAAAGATCCAGGGAACATCAAACCAGCCGGTCAGGGTGCAGACCAAAAAGAGAGCAAAATACTTAAACACCCAGTTGATCACGGCCCACGCCAGGCCTGCAGTAAGGAAAGCCGCCGGAGCGAGGAAAAGTTTCACAACCAGTCTGATTCCGTACAAAAGCGCCTCGACAAAGCCGACCAGGATGATGATCACCAGCGAGGCGACCCACAAATTCATGTCGGTATTGCGGATGATCCATTCATTGTTGATTGCCCAACCAGTTGCAAGAACGAAGAGAATGTAGCCTAAGCAGCCCATAGTGACCTCCAGAGAATTTGAATGTTCGAATGTGACTCTGTCATTATATCCTATATATATGTTTTTGTCAATCCCAAAACAAAACCCAAAACATACCCAAAATCATGCTAGAATGGCTTCATGATAGGTTATTTAGAAGGTCAGGTTAAGTATGCACAAACGGGTAAAATTATCCTTTTTGCCAATGGCATAGGTTTTACGGTAAATGTTCCTAGTAACTTATCACCTCAATCAGGTCAAAAAATAGAGCTATATGTCCACACTCATATTAGAGAGGATAATCTCTCTCTGTTTGGCTTTTCTACACCTGAAGATCTTACTCTTTTTGAAACTTTAATATCTGTTTCTGGAATCGGTCCCAAGATTGCCCTATCGATGTTTTCTGCTGCATCAGCTAGCACAATAGCGCAAGCAATATCCACCAGTAATCTAAATTTCTTCACTGCCATTCCCGGAGTGGGCAAAAAGACAGCTCAAAGAGTAATTCTCGATCTAAAATCCAAAATCTCAAAGGGTGATGTTAATCTGGAACTTCTCGATGGTAATCCAGAGCTAGTTGACTCTCTAGTAGGTCTTGGTTTCCAAAAGGGGGAGATAGCCAGAATCGTTTCACAAGTAGACACCACACAAGATTTATCTTTACAAATTAAATCTGCACTCAAGCTGATTGCCAAAAAATGAATCCCGCCGAACACTCCACTATCCGGCCACAAACATGGGCAGATTTTGCCGGTCAGCCACAGGTGGTGAAATCCATCAAAATCGCCATTCAAGCAGCCAAATCTAGAAATGAACCCATGGAGCATACTCTTCTTTACGGTCCTCCAGGATTGGGAAAGACTACACTAGCTCACATAATTGCCACTGAAATGGGGAAGGGTATTAAGATTACTTCAGGTCCTGCGCTTACAAGGGCAGGGGATCTTGCCTCAATTCTTACTGCCTTAGAGCCAGGAGATATCCTCTTTATAGATGAAATTCATCGCTTAAACAAAACAGTGGAAGAAGCACTCTATCCAGCCATGGAAGACTTTGCTATTGACCTTATCTTAGGCAAAGGCCCAGCAGCCAAAAACCTTCGCCTAGATCTCAATCCATTTACACTTATTGGCGCCACCACTCAAGCAGGAAGAATTAGTAGCCCTTTAAGAGACAGATTTGGAATCATCCATCGCCTTAGATTCTACTTACCAGAAGAGCTTCAGGGCATTATCCAAAACGCCGCCCAAAAACTAAAGTTTTCTCTTGATCAAGAGTCCTCTCTAGAAATTGCCAAAAGATCCAGAGGTACGGCGAGAATTGCTCTCAAGCTACTCCGAAGAGTGCGTGATTTTACTCTAGTAGAGCACAACTCCACGGTTTCACCCCAAGCCACCAGACAATCCCTAGAGTTTTATCAAGTAGATGAAGAGGGCTTAGACGAAACAGATCGCAAGCTCCTAAGGTCAATCATTGAGCAACACAATGGCGGTCCGGTGGGACTCGAAACCATCGCTGCGCTGATATCGGAATCGGTAGACACAGTTTCCGATCTTTACGAACCATTTTTACTGCAATCAGGATTCCTCGCCAAGACAGCGAGGGGAAGAATCGCCACACTTAAAGCCTACAACCACCTGAAAGTGATGAAATCCTAAACTACTTCTTGCTCCTAAGACCCAGTAAAGAGATTGCCAAGACTGATAAGTACATCACCAAGCCATAAACACAGGCTGGAAGTCCCATTATCAAATTTGTACTGCTACATTTCACCAGACTAACTCCACACGCTCCAAAAACAAACTCTTGAAATGTTAGAACACCGGAAAAAATAACTCCAACTAAACTAATTACAGTAATCGAAAGAAGGGAATTTCTTCTATTCATAGATAAATCATACTCCAAACTCTAATTACTTTATAATAAATCCGTGTTTGTATTTACCTTTATCATCAATCTCTTTTTATTCCTCACGATTTCAAGCTGGGCTAATGCAATCACAGACCCACTAGCCTTTCCGAACAACAAAATTGGTGTACACATCTTATTTCCCGACGAGCTAGATCAAGCCAGCAAACTAGTAAACAACGAAAATAAGGGTGAGTGGGGTTATGCGGTAATACCCATTCAAGCAAGCGACAGAAATCGTCAAAAATGGCAGAAATTTTTAGACGCTTGCAAAGAAAAGAAAATTATACCCATCATTAGAGTAGCCACAGTACCAGAAGGCTCAAACTGGGCTAAGCCAGACAGCTTTGATTTAATAGACTTCGCTAACTTCCTTGGTGATCTTCACTGGCCCATACAAAATAGATATGTAATTATCTTTAATGAGGTCAATAGATCTGATGAATATGGAGGGTTTGTCAGTCCCGAAAACTATGCTGATATCTTGGCCAATGCATCAGATATCTTTAAGGCTGTCTCAAGTGACTTTTTCATTCTTCCTGCAGGTCTCGATAATGCTGCCCCCAACGCTAAAGGTTACATGAATCACAGACGCTACATAGAAAAAATGTATCTTCACAGACCAGACATATTCGACAAAATTGATGGCTGGACATCCCACGCATATCCCAATCCAGATTTCTCATCCAGACCAGATAGTTGGGGTGTAAACAGAATTAATAGTTTTGTTTATGACCTCCGTCTAATACACCAATTTTCTACCAAAAAACTTCCTGTCTTTATCACCGAGACAGGCTGGTCCTCCAAAAAATTGTCAGAAACTCAAATAAATTTCTATTATCAGTACACTATAAAAAAAGTTTGGTCTGATGAAAGAATAGTCACCATCGCCCCGTTCCTGCTAAACGCTCAAGATGGTCCTTTTACTGTCTTCTCGCTTACCAAAAAGGATGGTCAGTTTTATGAATACGCCAAAACATTATCCCAAGAAGCCACAAAGGGGAGCCCAATTCTTCCATCTATTCTTGATGTTTCCACACCTCAATCCACACCGTCGTCTGCACATATACCTGCAGAAGATGGTCAAAGTAAAACCATAATTCAAAAACTAATCGACAATATCACCTCCTTTTTTGGAGTGTATAAATAAACTATGCTTATTATTCACGGCGATAATCTACCCGCATCGCAAAAGGCACTTGAAACTGCAATCTCTGAAATAAAAAAAGGGGGGCATGAAATAAATCACATAGATGTATCTGCTACAGACCCAACTAGTCTTCGTCAGCAACTAGATGCAACAAACCTTTTCGGCACCACCCCCACCCTCATAATTCAAAACTTATTTTCTGGTCCCAAATCAAAAGCTAAAGAATTATTTAAAAAAATTCTTTCTGATCACCAAGATCAGCCTCACATAATTTACGCAGACAAAAAAATAACTGATGCTAATTTAAAAATTTTTAATAAATCAAAAGTTGAGCACTTCAAACCTGGAAACGAGCTCTATCAATTTTTAGACCAGATAATCCCCGGTAACTCCACTAGAGCCATACACATGCTACCTATACTGGCCAAACAAGACATTCAAGGGGTTTATCTATTTACAGTATTGCACGAACATATCCGCTCTCTTATTATTGCTCATTCAACTCCAAGTCTGCTTCCTGCCAGAATTCCACCCTTTGCCAAACAAAAACTTACTCAACAATCCAAAAAGTTCTCCGAAAGTCAATTGCTCTCTATCCACAACAAAATATATCAGGCTGATAAGAGCATAAAAACCGGACTATCAACCCTTTCGTTTGATGATTTTATATACTCTATACTTTCAAATTTGTAAAAAATGCTAAACTAAAGTATGAAGCTAAACCATCTAATCATCGCGTTATTACTTGCTTCAGCTCTCTTTGGTGGTTTTTTAATTTACCAGCTCTACTTCCCTTATAGAATATCCACTCTATCCAGAGATTCTTCTGGATCAATTAGTCTAAACAATCGGCTTGGTTTTAATCAGTTTCTTCGGGATTACAAATTTTTTGAAAGATTTGATTTAGAAGATTTTTCTCTAAAAGATAAGCCACAAAAACCTCTAAAATCTATACAAATTATTTTAACCAAGGATTACCTATATCCAGTGAAAGGTTACCCTGATGAAGATCTTTCACACTCCATAATGTTAGAAGATAATCAAAATGGAAACTTGATAGTCTGGGTCCAATCAACAAACAAAGACGAGTTTGGTGGTAGTCAAGTTGAAACTTTATTAGCAAGGTCAATTTACAAGCACCGACCGGAAAACAAGGAAGAAATCAATTCAATACTTTCTCCATATATAAAAAACGGTCACTTTGTTAAGTTAAATAAAAAATAGTTGACCGCTAAGTACTCTAAGTATTAAGATATAGGACATGGTAAATAAAGAAACCATGTTGGACAGGGAGAGGAGATATCCTCAACCCAGCTTCGAGAGTTACACTCTAGCTCTCGCAGCCACTGCCGAGGCCGATTTGGCCTCTTTTTTGTATCAAGAGGGGGAAGAAATGTCAGATTTTGAGCACGACATCACTCTCTGGATGAAAGGGGTTAACTTAGGAGAAGAAGCAGCAGATATCTCGGCTAAAATTGAAACCAAACAGGGTAGGGGAAGAACATACACACTTAATACAGACAAGTTTGATACAGGAGATGGTGTTCTAGATGAGTCTACTCCTGATGGAATACTCACTGCTCTTGCTGTCACTAAGGCTAAACTACTTGCTGTGAGACCTCTCATGGAAGAGATATACCCAGCTCTCTCCTGGGAAGCAGATGAATACATTAAGTACTTAGACCAAGCAGTAGAAAACATCATCTCTCCCAAACAAGACAAAAGGGGAGGAAGAAGAGTCCATTACTCCCTCAAAGACACTCTCTCAGATCTCTTTACAGGTACTCCTGCCAGTAGAAGATATGCCGGCCTCTCTCTTCTAGTCCTTACCTCACTTGTTCTTGCTTCTTGTAAACCAGTAGAGACAACCAGTACTGTTACTCCAGATGTAGAACCAACCAGAGTCAGGGCTACAGAAGTCACCTCTGCTCCTACTGAAGTCGTCACCCAAGTTACTCCCCAAACTACACCTTCTCCTACCATTCATATTTCCACTCCCACCGAAGATACCAGAACAAAGACTCCTACTGTAACGGTGATGCCCACAATAACCTCGAGCCCTGAAGCTACCAGCACAACAGAGATAGCGTCTATTCCATTCTCTACAGAATTTGAAAATGTTGATTTTGATTCACTTCCGTTTGTTAACTACGAAGATATTCAATCTGGAAAACTTGCAGAAATTGAAATGCAATTGATAGCAAATAACGCTGTAGAGGGTCCGGGAAACGGTGCTGTATTGATGGATCCTATTATTGATAACAGTGACGCCGGAGGTATGTTTAAAGTTGTGAGACTAAATCTCTCACCCGGAGATCCAGAATACAACATACTCAAACAGGAAGAAGAGAAAAGACCTTACAGAACTATTTCTGTTTTTACAACCTCCATTAATGAAACGAAAGCTTATGTTTATGGGGTAGCATATACAAACAAAGATGGGTCAACAACAATTCTGCATTATGCTTTTGAAAATATTGATGGGAATATTGAGGATATTTTAAGAAAAGCAATTAGTGGGGAATATTATTCACTACCAATTTCAAAAATCTATTGCGGTTCGAGTTGTGATCCATTTGGATGGATAGATTACTCGACACAGCCAGCACTTAAGAAGTTGTATTCATCACCAGATGGACAAAAAATATCAGGACTCATTGATGAATGGGTTAAAACCGGCAACATACCTTCAGAACTTCAAAATATCTTGCTACTTCCCTTACCATTCTTCTATCCATACTAAACAATATCTCAACAACTCAAAACTTTTGCCATAACTTGAGAATTGATATAAACTCAAAATAGATGAGAAAATTGTTGATTACAGTCTTAATTCTTGCCGTTTCCATGTTTCTTAGCAATTCTACTCTTCTTGCAGCCTGCAGAACTCCATGTTCTGGTGCTAGCGACTGCACTACCTGCTGCTCAAACTGTACGCAAAACTGTAATCAAAGTGTAAGCCCTCATGTGTGTGCATGGTCAGTAAACAATAGTTGTACAAGATGGTGCGATAACGGTAATTGCAATTATGAAGACCCGCCGGGAGGATGGTACATGAATCAAATTTGCTGTGATGGGATTCACAATAGAGACACTCAAGTGGTAGGTTGTGATCCTTGTGGAAATGGTAGCTGTGATCAAGGTGAAGATTGCGATAACTGCTCACGGGACTGTGGTTCATGTTGTAATACTCAAAATCCCTCAACCCCAACACCTTCTTCTCCCACAAATGGTCAAACTCTTACACTTGTTTCTCAAATTAATCTCACTTGGTCAGCATCATCGTGGAATGAAGAATGTGGTGGTTCTCAAGACCGTTTATATAATGTTTGTGTCGGGACAAATGCCGGCGATCCTTGCTCCGGAGGAGTAAACACGAATGTATCTAACTCTACAGATCCAGCAGAAAGCTACACCTACAATCAAGCAAACAATAGTACCTACTATTGGAAAGTTAGAGCTAGAAATAAAGCGGGCAATTACTCTTCCTGGTCTTCGACATATTCATTTACTATTAGCAACAATAACCCAACATTCCCTGGAATTCCCGCTGTCCAATGTTCTCCAGATGAAATACCAGCAGCTTCCGGTCCTTTTACATTTAGCACCACTGTCTCGGATCTAGATGGAGGGGCAAATATTAGCAGAGTATATCTTGGTTTCAATAACTGTTCTGTCAATCCCGGTGACCCAGGGTGGAGTAACTTTGAACACACATTCGCTAATTACTTCGGATCATACGCGTTCTCAAATGACACTGGTCAAGTCGCGGGAAATAACGCTAACGCTGCCTGTACTGGTACAGTAGGCTCTCCCTCAAACCCATGGGTAGCTGGATTTCCTGGCACAAATTTCTCTGGAACAGTGACGACCAACTCTGTAAGCCACTCAATATCTGGCAACGACTACACTCAAAACTTCTCCATTACTACCAATGGAGTTACCCCTGGGCAAAGCTATTATTGTTATGGCATGACTCAAGATCTACAAGGATTGTGGCA
>CAIQPO010000040.1 GCA_903873735.1 Candidatus Collierbacteria bacterium
TAACAAATATCTATTACTACATTATATTCACTCTGAATTGGCTTTTCATGCAACTGCCTTAGAAAAACTTACAAAACTTTACGGTGAGATAATGGCACATGAACCGAAGGAAAAATTACCTGAATTCATAAATAATTACAATTTGAATTCATTGAAAGACACTAATATAGCCAATAAGTATGGCTTTACCCCGGGAGAAACTGCTAGAAGATTAGAGGAAGAAGAAAGAGATAACAAGATATTGAGGGAGAAAGTGAATATGGTGGAGTCGGAGTACTATAAAGAAAAGATAATTAGAGAGAAGTTGAATATGCATTTACCAGGAGAAACCGTGGTGGTACTTCCTGAAACTAAGAATATTGTGGATCAAAAAGAGGTGGAAGAGGAGGCAAAAAAAGAGAACTGGGAGATGTGGGTAGATTTACTGATATAAATTCAGATAGTAATTAGTGTTGCGGGGCCGGGATGCCGCCCCCCGGTTAAGCAGGATTATGAGCCCTGCAGGATACTGACCCTCCCCCCGCATGATAAGCGAACAGAAGTATTCTAACATTTGTGCCTTAATAATGAAAGAGGGGAGATGCTGATGGTACAATATACCTTGCTTGGCAGGGTAGCTCAAATGGTTAGAGCGGCGGATTCATAAACCGCAGGTAATGGGTTCGATCCCCATCCCTGCTACTTTTCCTTTTTATAGGGTAGGGTTTTTATCCCTTGACAGATATTATATAGGGTGGTATTATTTCGACAATTCGGGAGTCGCCCGATGTCGCAGTTTCACATTATTGCTAGGAGGAACAACAATGGGTATGGACGTTCGTGGTGTGGTTGATTTCAACATTGAAGGTGCAGTTTCTGTTGACGCTGCCTCTCAGACAGTTTCTACTCGCGCTAAAGCAGTTTTAGGCGTAGTGCTGTCTAACTATTCGAGCCAGCCTTATATGGCCGATTTGATTGTGATCGACGGGAATGAGGTTGTTGGCGTGGCTGGCATTCTCGTTCCGCCTCGTTCGGCAGTGATTGTAGCTCGAGCCTTTTCGCTTGAGAGCGTGCGCGGGGTTGTGACTGTGAACTTCTATGTAGACCCGCAAGCTCAAGTTGACTTCTGTGCTGAAGAGCCTGACTATACCGCCGGCTTGCGCAAGGTTGATTACAAGGCAATGGTCAATCCCTTCCCTCGGGAAGAGCCGATCGTCTGCCGTTGGAATCTCCAGCAAATCTAGCTTTTTTGACCCCGCCATTTGGCGGGGTTTTTATTGGTATAATAGGCAAGAAGCGTTTGAGGTGGGAGTATGGGCCCGCCGAGCTTAAAAGTGAATCATCCTTAGCAACTAAGGAAAGTAGCTTTTACGGGTAAGCCCGTTATTGCTTAAATGAGTCTAGCTTGTCTAGAAGTGCAAGGTGGCACCGCTTTAGTAAGCCCTTGTAAGTCAGTCTTTTGTTGGCTGATTTGCGAGGGCTTTATTATTTAAAAAGGATAACAATATGAAAAAAAGAATATTGACTGGTGACAGACCAAGTGGAAGATTGCATTTGGGGCATTTTGTAGGGTCTTTACAGAACAGAGTGAAGCTTCAAGATGAGTATGAGCAGTTTGTATTGATTGCTGATGTTCAGGCACTGACTGATAACTACGATAACCCAGAGAAGGTAAGGAATAGTGTAAAGGAGCTGGTCTTGGATTATTTGTCGGTGGGGATTGACCCTCAAAAAACGACGATTGTGGTGCAATCTATGGTGCCAGCGATTGCCGAATTGACAGTTTACTATCTTAATTTGGTTAGTTTGAGTAGAGTGCTTAGGAATCCTACTGTAAAGAGTGAGATTGAACAGAAAGGTTTTGGGGAGTCTATTCCTGCTGGCTTTGCCATTTATCCTGTGTCACAAGCAGCTGACATTACTGCTTTTGGAGCAGATTTGGTGCCAGTGGGTGAGGATCAGATACCAATGATTGAACAAACAAGAGAGATAGTAAGAAAATTTAATTCATTATACGGAGAAGTGCTAAAAGAACCTGAAGTACTGGTAGGAAATTTCCCAAGATTAGTGGGAACTGATGGAAAAGCCAAGATGAGTAAGAGCTTGGGTAATTGTATTTACTTGTCTGATGATAGCGAGACAGTGAAGAAGAAAGTAATGAGTATGTTCACTGACCCCAACAGACTGAAACCAACTGATAAAGGTACAGTGGAGGGGAATCCGGTATTTATCTATCATGATGCCTTTAATGAGAATCTGGGTGAGATAGAAGATTTGAAGAATAGGTACAGAGAGGGGCAGGTGGGCGATGTGGAAGTGAAACAAAAACTCTTTGTAGCAATTGAAAAAATTCTGACACCGATAAGGGAGAGGAGAAAAAGGTACGAGAGCGATGAGGAAGAAGTGAATAGGATTTTGAGTAAGGGAGTGATGAGAGGAAATGAGGTAGCAAGCGAAACGCTTAGAAAAGTAAAACAAGCAATGAAGATTAGTTATGAATTTATAAAATAAATGAAAGATTTAATTGAGTACGGAGATTTCTCAAAGTTGGATATTAGAGCAGGAAAGGTGCTGGAGGCCAGCGAGCCAGAGTGGAGTGAAAAACTGTTGAGATACAGGGTAGATTTGGGTGAGGAAATTGGAGAAAGGGTGTTGTTTTCTGGAATTAGAAAGTGGTATAAACCTGCAGATTTAGAGGGTAAAACCATTCCAGTGATTGTAAATATGGCACCAAAAAAAATGGGAGAGGAAGAATCTTGTGGAATGGCGATAATGGTAGATGGTGATGAGGGGCCGGTGATGATATTTTTACCAGACAATGTTTCGCCAGGCACGGTGATACGCTAATCAATGCTAAGATATGAGGGCATATGAATACAGAAAAACAAGTTCCTAAATATACACCACCAGTTGGAAGGAAGATGGAGATGAAGTTTGAGATAAATCCTAGGAGGTTAATGATTTGGGGTCTGATTTTGTTTTTGTTTTTACCTAGTTTGATTACATTTCTTGCGAGTGCCTTTGGGGCGGTAAAGGAACTTCCTCTTTCGACAGCGATTGCAGAGATAAAGTCGGGGATGGTGGAGTCGGTGAAGGTGAATGGAGATGAGTTACTACTTATTTATCCTAAAGATGCCAGTGGCCAGCAATTGGTAGGAATGTCGAGGAAGGAAGAGGGGTCAAGTTTTATGGAAGCGCTTCAAAGAGCAGGGGTGGATGAGAGTAAGGTAAAGATTGAGGTGGCGTCACAAAGTATGGCAAAAGCTTTATGGGCAGCAGCTTCAATAATTTTACCTGTAGTAGGTGTGGGAATTTTGATGATGTTTTTGATGAGGCGACAGGGGGGAGGGGCTGATGTTTTTGGAATTGGAAAAAGTAGAGCAAAGCTATTTGCCAAAGGAAAACAGTCGGTGAAGTTTTCGGATGTAGCTGGTGTTGATGAAGCTAAGAAAGAGCTAGAAGAAGTAGTAGATTTTTTGAAGAATCCTAAAAAATACAAAGACTTGGGGGCTAGGACTCCTAAGGGAGTGCTTTTGACAGGTCCATCTGGTGTGGGGAAAACTTTGTTGGCTCGAGCAGTGGCTGGTGAAGCCGGAGCGCCCTTTTTCTCGATGGCAGGAAGTGAGTTTATGGAGATGTTGGTAGGAGTGGGTGCGTCTAGAGTTAGAGATTTGTTTGATACTGCGAAAAAAGCCTCACCATCGATTATTTTTATTGATGAGATTGACGCAATTGGAAGGACAAGGGGTGTTGGTGGTGGTATGGGCGGTCATGATGAGAGAGAGCAAACTCTGAATCAGATATTAGTAGAGATGGATGGATTCACCCAAAGCGATAATGTGATTGTGGTGGCTGCAACTAATAGACCAGATGTCTTGGATCCCGCATTAGTAAGACCTGGAAGGTTTGATAGGAGAGTAAATTTGGATTTACCAGATATCGCCGGTCGAAAAGCGATTATTGATATTCATAAAAAAGGCAAACCATTTACACCAGAGCTTAGGTGGGAGCGGGTGGCTGAAAGGACTGTAGGTTTTTCTGGTGCTGACTTAGAGAATATGCTTAATGAATCAGCGATATTGGCGGCCAGACATGGAAAGAAAGAGATTGAGATGAAGGATATTGAAGAAGCAGCCTTGAAGGTTGAGATTGGTCCTGAGAAAAAGAGGCTCCAAACTGAAAGAGAGAGAAAGATGACGGCATATCATGAGGCGGGACACGCTTTAGTGGGTCATTTGCTCCCTGGTAACGATCCTGTGAGGAGGATAAGTATAGTTTCAAGAGGACTGGCATTGGGATTTACTTTATCAAGACCCAAGACAGACAAATATCAAACAACTCAGAGTGAGTTGAAGGATAGAATTGCGATGATGCTCGGTGGGAGGGCAGCAGAAAAAATTGTCTATAACGAGTTAACGGCTGGGGCTTCTAACGATATTGAGAATGCCACTAGAATAGCAAGAAGGATGGTAGTTGATTTCGGCATGTCTGATTTAGGACCTGTGGCAATGGGACAGGCTACGGAAATGAATTCTTGGGGCTTCTCGACAGGAGATCAAGTGAGAGTGTCTGATGAGACACAAACCAAGATTGATTTGGAGGTAAGAAGGCTGGTAGATGAGGGATATCTGTTGGCTGAAAAAATTCTAAAGAAGAATAGGAAGATGCTTGATAAGGTGGTTGATAAGCTCATGGATATTGAGACTTTGGAGCAGGATGAGTTTGAAAAACTTACTGGAGTACCAAAAGCGACATTTGAAAAAGATGAAAAAGTTAGTCCTAGTTGATGCTAACGCCCTGCTACACAGGGCATATCACGCATATCCCCCTCTAACGACACCCAAGGGGGAGTTGGTGGGGGCTGTTTATGGATTTTCTACGTTATTGCTTTCTGTAATTGAACGACTGTCGCCTACTCATGTGGCGGTAGCTTGGGATGTAAAAGGACCTACTTTTAGAAAAGAAGCTTATGCAGAATACAAGGCAAACAGGGGTCCCATGGATGAAGATTTAGTTGATCAGATTGACAGGGCTAAAGAGGTGGTAGCGGTATTAAATATTCCACAGTTTGGAATTACCGGATTTGAGGCGGATGATATTATCGGGACTCTGGCAAGAGAAGCAACTGATGAGCAAGACGATGAGGAAAATCAGGTGGTGATTGTAACTGGTGACAGAGACTCTCTTCAATTAATTAAAGATAAAAAAGTGGTGGTGTATTTACCGATTCACAATAGACAATCACAATCAGAAGTGTTTGATGAGGATAGAGTGGTTGAGGTATATGGCATCAAGCCCTCACAGGTAATTGACTTGAAGGCACTCATGGGTGATGCATCTGACAATATTCCTGGAGTGAAGGGAGTGGGGAAAGTGACTGCAACTAAGCTAATTCAGAACTTTGAGACGCTAGAGAAGGTGTATGAAAACTTAGATTCACCCCTAATTACCAATAAGGTAAGGGAGCTACTTGTTGTAGGAAGAGAATCTGCCTGGCAAAGTAGAGAGTTGGCAACAATTGATAGAAATGTGCCGCTAACTTTGTCTTGGGAGGATTGTTTGCTAACAAATTATGATAAGGCTAAGGCAGTGGAGTTGTTTGAGAGTTTGAGTTTTAGGTCGCTTATTCAGAAGCTCCCAAAAGATCAGTGGGAAAAGCAAGCGGAGGAGGTGTTTGTATGAAAGTAGCATTAGTGCATGACTACATAAAGGAGTTTGGAGGAGCGGAAAGAGTTTTGAGGGTGTTGGCTGATATGTACCCAGAGGCGCCAATCTATACAGCTTTCAAAGTAGATTCATCTAGTTGCGCTAGAGAGTTTTCTGATAGGAAGATTATTGAAAGTGCTTGGGGTTTTCTAATTAAGCGTTGGAACTTGTATAGTCCATTGAGATTTTTATTGCCATTGATTTGGGGGTCGATAGATTTAAGTGAGTATGATTTGGTAATCACCTCTTGCTCCTCCTATATTGCGAGGGGTTTTAAGGTTGGGGCAAATACAAAAGTGGTTGCGTATTGCCACACTCCACCTAGATTTCTCTATGGTTATGAAACGAGCATAAATTTACAAAAATATCTACCGGTGAGGGTGTATGCGGTGATAGTAAACCATTTCCTGAGGGTGTTTGATTCATGGTCTTCGGAAAGGGTGGACAAGTGGTTGGTCAATTCGGAGAATGTAAGGAGAAGGGTAAAGAAATTTTACAGGAGAGACTCGGTAGTAGTGTATCCACCTGTGGCGGTTGATGAAATTATTGAACAAACTAAGAAGGATAAAAAGGAAAATTATTTATTGATTGTTTCCCGCTTAGTGGGAGCTAAAGGTTTGGTGGAAGCTGGAAAGGCGGCTAGCACTTTAGGATTTAGGTTAAAGATTGTTGGTGAGGCGGTTGGTTTTAGTAAAGTGAAGGAGGAGTTGTCA
>CAIQPO010000041.1 GCA_903873735.1 Candidatus Collierbacteria bacterium
ACAGCTGTATGTAGGGGGGGCCTTCCAAACCAATCTTGTAAATCAGCAAGCGGGGGTGGGTGCTCTTCTGAAAACTAGGAATGATTTTCTGTTTGGAGGGTCACTAAGTGTAAACACTTATGGCGATTTGATGTATGGTGTTGGAGCTTATTGGAAACTAAAACTGAAATAATATGGAATTCGGTTGGAAACACTACTTTAAACCTACCCCTAAGAGACTTAGGGTGTTTGGAGATAGTCTGGCAGCTGCTGGTACCTTCGGTGCTAGCATTGTCATTTTGAACGGTCACCCACTGGCTGGCACAATTATCATGATAGTGGCTGTTTTTGGTAAGTTTATTTCCAACTTCTTTGCTGAGGAACCTAAAGATAATGAGTAGAAAAATCATCATATCTGCTGGACACGGGGGTAAAGACCCTGGTGCTGTTAATGGTAACTTGATTGAGCGTGACTTAGCTATTGAGCTGAGAGACCTCCTTGTTATAGAACTTAAAGCATTGGGTTCCAGCGCATTAATTGATGATAATAAGAATGCTCTAAAGGAAACACTAGCTTGGCTCAGAGGGAAGTTTGGTAGTAAGGACATCCTTTTTGATATCCACTGGAATGCGGCTGGATCTCCTGAAGCCAAGGGTACAGAGGTGATTATTCCAGATACAGCTTCTGATTTTGAGAAAAGACTAGCACAGTCTGTACTCAAAACATTCGTAGATATAGGATTTAAAGATAGAGGGGTAAAACCTGAAGGCTCTACAGCCAGAAAACGTCTGGGCTGGATGAGACCCAACGCAGAAAATGTCCTTCTAGAGGTGTGTTTTATCACAAATCACACAGATATCAAGCTCTACGAAGCTAATAAGCTGACAATTGCCAAGCGTTTGGCAGTTGTATTAAACCATTATAGTAAACTGTAAACCAATGGCAAAAGCAAAAGGATCTGCAGACAGCAGGAAAATTTCATTTGGTCGAAGAAAAGGAGGAAAGGCTTCTAAATCTAAAGGACCAAAGGATAAAAAGGTAAGTAAGTATAGAGGACAGGGCTAACTAACTTAGTTAGAACCATTTTAACTAACTTGATTACTGTAATTTGTTGAAGCTCATTGTTTTCTCTAACTAACACCATATATTTGTAACTTATGGCTATTCCTTCAAGACAAATAGGCTGGGGCCCTCAGGAAAACCTCCTGTGGGAAATTGCAAAGCAAATGGAGCAATTAGGCTGCCAGCTTTGTAATGTAAGTATACCAGGCCCTCCAGGCCCTCCAGGTGTAACAGGGGGTTACTTAGGATCTTTCTATGACACTACAAATCAAACAGGTGTTTCAGGAAGTATTCTTACAATGGGTCTTAGTAATTCAGATTCTTGGAACAATGGTGTTTCAGTTGTTTCTGGTAATAGAATAACCATAGCTAATCCTGGTGTATATAACCTTATGTTTAGTGCACAGATGGTAAAAAATAGTGGTAATAGTGATACACATGCTCACATATGGTTGTCTCAAAATGGTGTTGATGTACCTATCAGTGCTTCACAAATAGGATTTCCTTCCAACTCTGTATATGTAGTTGCTGCTTGGAATTTCTTTTTTAAAACAACAGTTGCAAATGAGTATGTTCAACTTAAGTGGGAAATAAATAGTAATGTAGATAATGGATTAGTGATATCATCAGCATTAGCTTCAGGAAATATTCCTGCTATTCCTGGTCTAATCGTAACAGTAAATCAAGTAGGATAAAATAAAACATATTAATAATGGCAATACCATCAAGACCGTTGAGTCAGGACCCACAGTCCCAGTTGCTTTGGAACATCTCCAAGCAGCTTCAGCAGTTGATTGGTTTGGTAGGTAAGCTGGCTAATACTACAACGACTACCACCACCACCACTGCTCCATAAGATAAATTAAACCAACAAAACTACATATGAAGGATTTAAAGTATGTCTGTGCTGCTGAAGAATGGAGAGATATTCCTGACTTCGAGGGATACCAGGTGAGTAGTTTTGGTAATATTAGGAATAAAAAGTTAAAACAGTTAAAGAAAATTCCTAATAGACAAGGTTATCCTGAGGTTAGGCTTCGTAAACAAGGAAAATCTACACCCCGAGTTATTCACAGACTTGTTGCTAAAACATTCTTAGAGA
>CAIQPO010000042.1 GCA_903873735.1 Candidatus Collierbacteria bacterium
ACCAAAAACAGAAAACTTCTGTCACCTTCGACGACAAAATCGTCACTAAAGAAGTCATCAAAAAAGAAATTGAAACTTTGGGGTATAAAGTATTATAAAAATACTACTCTCCAGTGTCCACTTTTAAGGCTTTAAGATAGTTCAAAAACTCATCTCTCACTTTTTTCCAGTCACCACCAGCTGCTTCTATCTCCTTAAAAATCATCTCCACATCTACCAATATTTGATCATCCTTAACCACCATTTTTGTCTTTGACATATATAGATAATATAACTTTTTTAATAGAATTCTCCAACCCCGAAGAGCGGGCTCAAAAGCCCGCTCTCTGCAAGTTGTTATTTATATGCTACTGGTACTTCAGTAAGCACTACACCCAAGGACATTCTTCTGTTCTTCACATCGAGCATCTCCACAAACACCTCAATTGTATCTCCGATGACGAACTCTTTTTCAGCTGGCTTCTTGGATACGTGAATTAATCCATCAACACCTTTTTCAAAATTGACGAATATTCCATACGGAGCAATTCTCACGATTTTTCCTGTGTGCTTTGTTCCAACAGCATAATTCTTTTCAATTTCTGCCCATGGATCAGGCGACATCTGCTTAATAGATAAATTAAGTTTTCCGTTAGCTTTATCTATGCCAATCACCTGGACTTTTACATCCTGACCAACCTTAAACATTTCGTTTGGATCATCAACCTTCTCCCAAGAGATCTCTGAAATATGAATTAAACCTTCGACTTTAGCATTTTCCTCTTTACTCTTTCCTTTCATAGGAACAGTTACTGTCACAAAAACACCAAATGGCATAATTCCAGAAACAGTACCTTCAAATCTGTCACTTACTGATACCATTTCCAAAGCTTCACCTTTCTTAGCCAAAGCCTCAGAATCAGATACCAATTTCTCGGAGAAAATCAATCTATTCTGTTCTTTATCTACCTCAATCACCCTAACCTTAAACATCTTATTCAGAAGCTCTTCCATATTACCCAAAAACTTCTCTCCAAATTGAGAAGTGGGCACAAACCCGCGGACATCACCAATCTTGACCACCATACCACCTTTATTTACCTCAAGACCGGTCACCTCAACTTCTTTTTCCTCATCCATAAGCTTCTTGAACTTACTCCATCTATTCTCATCTGCTGCCTGTTTAAGAGATAAAATTATCTGACCTTGATCATTTTCAGGAAACTTCACAAAAGCCATTACGGTATCTCCAACTTTCAGAGTATCGATAATGTCATAGGCCTCTACCAAGTCTTCTCCGGATACAACACCTTCTGTCTTAGCGCCAATGTCAATTAGCACCATCTTTTTACCTATAGAAGATATTGTTCCCTCTACCTGTTGGCCTCTTTTCAAAGCTCCTGGAAAATTGACTAAACTAGCCATCAGTTTGTCCATTAAGGACTCCCCTTTAGCTTGCTGATTAATAATATTTTTATTTTGAGATTTACTCATTAATAATTTATTCCTTTCTTGTCTTTTAGACTCACATATTTTACCACACCAAGAACATTCCTAGGTTCATTTCCTCACTCTCGAGTAATCATCTTGGATCCTTACAATATCATCTTCACCAGACAATTCCTCATGAGTATTGATCCACACCTCAGCCACCAATAGTAAGTTACTCATACCTACTAATCTATGCCGTATACCAGTTTTGATCGATATTCTATCTTCAGGCTCAAACACCATCATTTCTCCTTCAGTATTATCATCGCTAAGTACCACTCCAGCCTTTCCACCCAACACCACCCACTCTTCTGACCTACGATTATGATACTGCCAAGACAATCTTGCCCCTTTTTCCACAATAAGAAATTTTGGGCACATTCTAATACCAGAAATCTCACTTGTATCTATATCGGGAAAAAACAACTCCAAAAAATCACCGCTCATTTTTTCATCAAACTTCAAATATCCACCCCATGGTCGGTCAAAATCTTCCTCTACTATCTCCCAATTTACTTCATTGGCAAAATTACGAAGAACTTGCCTCAAGCCAAACTTATCAAAATCTTCTACATCAACAAAAATCTCCTTTTTATTCATACAATATATTACTCTTCACTCACCGATTTGCACCATACCCCATAATGTGATAAACTACCCCAACCATTTCATCCACCTCGGAGGAAGCATGTATAGCATAATTAAAAACTCGAGACTCGCTCAAAGCATGATCTTCATTATCTGGATCATGACCTGGTACTTTATCACCAGCTACACCTTTGCCTGGGCTGAAAAGCCCATTTTCGACTCCATCTCGCTCTCAACTCACCAGAGTGTAGTTTGGGGACCAAAACAAGCCCTTAAGCTTCAACCAGAATCACTCATAGTTGCCAGAAGCCTTGGTCAAAACTTCATCATTAATGATTCAAACGGCAATTTTGTCTGCACCGGATTACCTGCAGAGATGCAACCGAGCGACACCAGACAACCATTTGAGTGCCAAATCAGGGCTGTTGTAAAAAACACCTACAAGGTTGATGCATACGTGACAGTTTATACCACCGAAGCAGCCACCTTCGACCTTCAGCAGCAAACTGACCTGGGAAAAATGCTTCTCGCCTGTCTAACTGGCGCGATCTTCGGTACTTCAATCATCATGCTCTTTCTCTGGCTCCTGAAAGCAATATAACCATTATCTCCGGCTCAAAGCCGGAGTTTTTGTGCTTTACACAATTTGACACCCTATAATATATATTGTATACTCAAACAGCACTTTTACTCATCTATGTCGAAGGAGATCATATGAGCTTAATGAACATTGTTGTTTCCGCTTTTTCGTATTTACTCCTAATCCTACTTGCTTGTACCTGGGAAGCAAAGTGGTTACGCTATTCCGCTATCGTTCTTTGCCCCATATTGATATATCTAACCTTATGGGCATTAGGACTCGAAAGGTTTATTCTTGACGACATGATTGGACATGCTATCGGGCTTTCAGCCGGAATCATTATTTGTCGATTGGTCAACAAACAAGTAGAAAACCAAAAATAATCATCATGGAAGGAGGTAAAAGATGATTCCTATACGCAACCGAAAAGCAGCCATCATATCACTGCTTTTAAACCTATCATGGGTCGCTTTCATTATTTGGTTCATCCCAACTATGTCAAATGTCTCATACGCAGAAGCCTGGCTCTCCCTTATGGGTATGATTCTAGCCGTGACAATAATGATTGCATTCCTCATACTCTACGGATTCATCGCGATTATCATAGATGCGATAATCGACAGTTCAAAGCTCAAAGATTACCCATATTGAGATTACACTCGCCAAACTAATGGCGAGTTTTTTGTAGCAAAATACTGCACAAATTCAGAATAACCATTTATTTCCAAAAAAATAACTGATATTTATCTAAAACAGACAACAAAAAACCCCGAGTTTCCTCGAGGTTGTTTGTTTGCCCGGCGATGATCTACTTTCACAGTCAGTTGCCCAACTACTATCATCGACGCTGGTCCGTTTCACTTCTCTGTTCGAAATGGGAAGAGGTGGGTCCAAACCGCTCAGATCACCGGACAGAAAAATACCCGTATATCAGATACTTTTCTGTGGTGACCTGTAAAATGTTAATTTTCAGTTACTCCCTGAAAGGTGAATAGATTTAGCAAAAAGAACGCATGAAAGATTTGCTCTTTGAACATTAGTACAGATAAGCTAAATACCTCACGGCACTTACACTCTCTGCCTATCAACCTAGTAGTCTACTAGGGTTCTTTCATTAGATCGCTCTAACATGGATTTCTCATCTTGGGGAAGGCTTCTCGCTTAGATGCATTCAGCGATTATCCAATATCAATGTGGCTACCCAGCAATGCGTCTGACGACAACAACTGGCACACCAGGGATTGACTCATCTAGGTCCTCTCGTACTGTAGACGAACCCCCTCAAAAATCCCACGCTGGCAGCGGATAGAGACCAACCTGTCTTACGCAATTCGGTTACACATATTCCTATGTGAATGGACTATAACTTCATCCGTTCTGGATGGTCAACGATCTAGTCTCTACGGGTGATATTTCTATCTTCCCTCGGTATTGCCCGTTCTGGGTTTTACCGATATTAGTTGACAAACTCACTAAATATTCCTAAATAGTGACGCCGTAATATGATGTCATGAACCTCGGGTTCAAACTGTCTAAAAGCCATCTAAAGCTTATATAGCCTCTAGACGGTTTGAACCCAGCTCACGTAGCGCTTTAATGGGCGAACAGACCAACCCTTGGGACCTTCTACAGCCCCAGGATGCGCTGAGCCGACATCGAGGTAGCGAACCGCACCGTCGCTGTGGACGCTCAGGTGCGACTACTCTGTTATCCCCGGGGTAGCTTTTATCCGTTAAGTCCGGTACCTCCCACGAAGTACACGAAGATCACTTAGACCTACTTTCGTATCTGATCGGCTTGTATGCCTCACAGTTAAGCACCCATATACCTATGCGCTTTCACTCCGATTTCCATCCGGAGTAAGGGTACCTTTGTACGCTTGCGTTATTCTTTAGCAAGCAACCTCCCCAGTTAAACTACCTGCCTGACAGGGTCCTTCTTCACGTTTGCAGTGAAGTTAAGTGAGATTTTATATATAAAACGAGC
>CAIQPO010000043.1 GCA_903873735.1 Candidatus Collierbacteria bacterium
GACATCTTTCCTTTAAACTTTACCAAAAGTTTATCATTTATCAGTATTACCGCCCCGTTGTACATAGCATCTACCAATCTAGGTTCAGCATCGCTACAAAGACCCCATCCATTATGCTCAAGCTTTAATGATTGTTCATGTAAAACCAGATCAGAAGCCAATGCCTCTCTAATCTCTTGCGAACAATCAAAATAATTTACTGCTGCTAGAAGTGCACCGGCTTGAAATCTAAACTGTGGCAATCTTGACACCAATCTCAATAGCTCCATCCCCTCTCTTGTACTCATTAAAACTTTTAAATTTTTCGAGGGATACCCATCTTCATCAATAGACACGTCTCTATCTAAATTATCTGACTCACTACTACTGAAAATATCTCTTACCACCATCGACCTAGAAGTATAATCACCAAGTTCTTCAATAATTTTTAACAACCTCATTCCATCCTCATCAGATAAACTTTCCATCAAATCTTCCATACACTCAAAATCTGTTCTTTCTAGACAGTCAGTATCAACAGCCTGGCTAGGTGCTGATTCTTCCTTATTTTCTTCTACAATTTTCCATATTTTTCTCATAAATCCCCTCGGCAAGCTCCTTTCGATACCAATTTGATCTGCATTCATCCAATTTCCCATCGCTCTTGCTATAAACTTCTCATGTCCTCTAGAACTCCAAAAAGTCATACAATTATTTATTTCTTGACACAAATCAGATAATCTTCCAATTTCTGGTTCAAGAGCTGTCCTAACATCTCTCATCCCATCCCATCTCAATCTAGTAGCTTTCTTTTCAAATGAGCTTTGCAACATCTCTATCGGTCCATCACTATAAAAAGTATCCATTTCGTTTCCAGATGAAAAATGTTTACTTACTATCTCAATTTGACCACCAATCTCATAACAATTACGCACTAGAGACCATGCCTCGCTTCTTTCCGCATAGTATGTAGACTTTGTCATCTCCACCACTAGTGGCATCGCCACCTCCAACAGCTCCTTATCTCTCTGAAGGATAGGTTCTAAGTTAGAAACTATTCTATGAGAGCTTTCATCAGCTCTTTGCCTCCTGAGTTTTCTTCTTTCAGCCTCAAACAACAATCCAACTGCCCCTACCTCATTTTCTGATAACCTAGCTCCCCTATTTCTAAGTTTGTATCTCTCAAGCTTCTCTCCTAAAGTGGCAAGGGCACTATCATACTCAGTTACTGCATCAGAAGAGTCATTCACCTCAACAAAACCGGACAGAAATATCGCTAACTCTACAATACTCATCCTCTCTGAGGCAGTGTGCATCGCCTTTACAATAACTAAACTGTCATCACTCCACACCCCATCGCATCTATACTCCTCTGCCAGTTCTTCAGATAGCCGCGCTACCATCTTTCTTACTTCTGGGCTGCTAGAGTCGAGCATTAAACTTACATCAACCTCTTGCTTTTGCTCCTCTTCCCCCCTCGACGACCCAAACATATTTTCAATAAATCTCCATGTCATACAAAATCTCAGTTGAAAATATATTTTGCTAAAAATGGCCTTATTTCAGGAAACTTTTCTCCCATGACCACCATTTTTTTCTTTAATTCAAAAACTGAGATTCCATCCAAAAGAAGATTATCCGCATATACCATCACTAACCTTTTTCTTTCCATATCAATATCAATACTAGACAAAAAACTGCCAATGTCTAACCTAATATTTATTAGTTGATTATCCGTCATATCTTCGGGCAGATACGCGCGAATATACTAAACCTTTACGAAAAATGCAAACTCACCCAAAAATCTCTTCTACACTCGCTTCCTTCTTAGTATCATGATCAGTACCTGCCTTAATCTCATCACCACCTGCCCTCACTTTTTCTCCCAAAACACACCTCACATTCATCGGTCCCCAGACAGCTGCCACAGCCTCCTCGACCACTTTTCTCTTTGAATCCTGTTCAAGTTGACTTTTGTGAAACGGATAAAACACTTCAAGCATTAACTCTCTACCATCAATATATTTTGGCATTGCAGATCGAAGCAAGCCAGCGATAGACTGATTCTTTGGCGCCAAGCCAGACAAAAATGTATCCCACTCTGTCTTTACTTTCTCTATACTAGCCAGCTCTGTGACCGATGTCGTTCCTGCAGACTCCACTTTTAATTCGACAGTCGTGTGAACATCATCATTTTTCTCCACGCTATCAGATCTTTTAGTTTCTGTTCTTTCTACTTTATTCACTGCACCACCAGAGGCAAAGCCAGTACTAGCCACAGGAGTTGACTTATCTACCGCGGCAGACAGCAATGCCAGTTCAATCGGCAAGATTGGAATTGGTGAATACTTTACCTTCTCTGATGCTGTTACCAATCTGTCAATTAGCCTGGCATACCTTACAAAATCAGCCCCACCCATACTTTCTTCCATCTTCACCCGAATATAAGCTAATAAATCCGACAAAAGTATTGTAGCCCTTACCCCTTCCTCTTCCAACACTTTAATAGCCCGAACCAGCTCTTCAGGCTGACCCGACACCGACAACTCTACCAATCTTCCAACGACTCTTGTACCTACCAAACCCAATGAGGATCTCGCGAGCTCCTCATTAACCAACGCCTGTCTTGATGCTAATTGTTCAAGAAGCTTGTGTCCCTCTCTAAAACTCCCATCCGCCGCCTCAGCCACCAACTCCAAGCCACCCTCAAACACTTCGAGACCTTCACCCGAAACCGCTTTAGACAAAGACCTAACAATTTCTTTAGTTGTGGCTCTGGTAAAGTTAATTCTTGCGCAACGACTAATTATCGTTTCTGGCACCTTGTGAGCCTCTGTGGTGCACAAGAAAAACATTGCATGTGCTGGTGGCTCCTCCAGTGTTTTAAGCAAGGCATTAAAGGCCTCGTTGGTCAACATGTGAACCTCATCAATAATGTACACCTTCTTCTTCAAGGACACGGGAGAAAGCCTAATCTTTGATCTCAAATCACGCACGTCGTCAATACTTCTATGTGACGCAGCATCCATCTCTAAGATATCAACCGAGCTTGATTTCAATATACTTTTACAGTTCTCGCACTCACCACAAGGCTCGACTAAGTTTACTTTCTTTTCACCATTTTTCTTACAATTTACCGCTTGAGCCAATATCCTTGCTGCACTTGTTTTTCCCGCTCCTCTTGGTCCAACCAATAAATATGCGTGAGAAAAATTCCCAGACTTCAACACCGACAAAAAAATCTCCCTCACACCATCAAGGTCTAGTTCCTCTATCTTTCTTGGTCGATATTTCTGGTAATAACTCACCTTTAAACCTTATGGCTAATACTCCTCACTGTCAACTGGATTTAATTTACTCAATTACGAAAAAATTACCGATGATCCAACATCATCATCAAGCGCCATGCCTATCTGAAAAACAAATAATTTATTACTATATAATACCGAAGATTATACGAACTTTATTCGTGATGTATGCCTAAAAGATGAAGAAGCCCATGACAGGCTAGAAACTCTATCTCATCATCAAGGAGTTTATTCCACTGCATTGCTTGTCTCTTTGCCTGCGGATAGCAAATCACAATATCCCCCAAAGACATTCCATCTGGATCTTCAGGAGCATCTCCCCCTTCTTTCATAGGAAACGACAACACATCTGTTACCTCATCTCTATCAAAAAACTTCTTCTCAAGCTCTCTAATTTTTCTCTCCCCCACCACAGACAGACTTATTTTGTATTCGCCTGTCTCTTCGGTGTTTTCAGTTAGCACACGCACCAGTGCCTCTTTAATCTGCTTTCTGTTAAACGGATATCTAGAGTCTGCATCTATTGTTAGATCAAGTTTTACCATTGGCTATATTTTAGCCGAAAAAAAACCCAGATAAAATCTGGGTCAATCATGCTACTCGGCGAAAGCCGGTATCTTCTCCTTGATCAGGTCGGAGGTGTCTTCATCGTCAACTGGGCGAACATCATGCCCGCAATCAGGGCAGACCGCCTTGACATCTACCGGCATCTCACCGGCCATCTTGAATTCAAAGTCGACAAACCGCTGAACATCGTACAGGTGCTGACAACCTTCGCAGCGACAAAGTACAGGGAAATGCAAACCATCATGCTGACGGCGAACAACAGACATAGAAACCTCCTCAAATTAAAAAGTTCGGATTTGAGTATTCTACCCTATAACCTAAAATAAGTCAAAATTACCCAGGGAAATTTTTACTTACCAGCCTGTTCACCACGCTACCATCTACTTTTCCTCTAAGCTTGCCCATCACCAACCCCATTAGTCTCCCGCCTCTCACACCACTCGTCTCTGCTTCAGCCTTAATCACAGACAGCACCTCTTCCTCATCCATCATTTTTGGTAAATATTTTTGAATTTCTTCCAGTTCGTATTTCTCTTGATCTGCCCTCTCTACTGCTCCTGCTTTCTCATAAACTTCAATCGACTCCCTTCTCTTTTTCTGCTCCTTCATCAGCACTTTGATTATCTCCTCATCATTCAACTCACTTTGCTTATCCACCTGGGCATAACCAATTTCTGTAAGCAGCAATCTGATTACACCCAGCAAACGAACATCTTTGGCTTTTTGAGCCTCTACCATGTCCGCTTTTATTTGTGAATAAAGCATTTTTTATTATTTTTTAGTGATACCTGCAAGTCTCTTATTTCTTCTTCTAATCTTAGCAGAAGCCTTTCTTAGCTCAGTCATTTTGATATTCTTAAGCTTTGATGGCTTTTGGTATCCAGTCATGCCCACAGACTTGACCCGTTCAAGACCCTGATCTTCAAAAGTCAGTTTCCTAAATTCATTGATCATCTGTTGTGCATTTTGTCCTTGCTTCTTGCGCACGACAATTGCCATAAAGATACACCTCCTTTTTTTAAATACAATCTACTTATTAAGTTTGGCCGGCTGGTTCAGTCTTTGTTCCACCTAATATATGAATATGTTCATGACTAAAGTGGTTATATCCTGCCCCATTATTCACCAGCTTGTATCCAGTCTTATCCAAACCCTGCTCCGATACAACGGCAAAAACGGCTTCCATTATTTTACCCCAAAACACCCCTGAATTACTAGAGGCTACTTCTTTCTTGTCTTTATGATCTTTTGGAATAACCAGTAGATGTACTGGTGCAACCGGATACTTGTTTTTTATACACAAAAACTTATCATTTTCCCAAACTTTCACTGAGGGCTCTACACCTTCAGTGATTTTGCAAAACAAACAAGATTGATCTTTCATGCTATACCTTACCAAACAACCTTAATATATCTCTAATGGTAATAAGCACCATTAGACCCAACAAAAACACCATCCCCCCAGTATGGACATACCCCTCAATTTTATTTTTCAACTTTTTTCCAATAATAATTTCCAAAAACAAAAAGGCTATTCTGCCACCGTCCAGAGCCGGAAAAGGCATGATGTTCATTATTGCCAAATTTATTGACAATACTCCCATAAACATCAATATAGGTAAAATTCCACTTCCATAGACATTCTTTGTTGCCTGATAAATTCCCACTGGACCAGCCACATCTTTTGGTGCTCCTTTTCCTGAAAATACATCCACCACTAAATTCTTCAATCCCAAGGTTATTTCTCTACCCCAAGACAAAGCTTCATCCAGTCCTGCCATAATGCCTCTAAAAGGCTTTTCGTACCAGGGATAGTTTACTATCTTCACACTGGTAAGTGTCACTCCCAATGCTCCCTCCCCCTGAGGCGGATTTTCTCTAGGGATAAGTGACTTCTTGAGTTTTTCTCCCCCTCTGTTCACAGTCAGAACAATCTCTTTTCCTTTGTTTTTTGAAACGATGTCTATAAAACCAGATACATCTTTAAACGAAACCGCAACACCATCTACCTCTAAAACCTCGAACACATCTTCTGACTTTATTTCTACTTTTTCCGCAGGAGAGCCTGAAGCCACCCCATCAACAATCACCAAATTAGTCTTCACTGGGATACCCACAAAAGAGTAGACTACTGCAAACAAGATTACCCCCAAGACAAAGTTCATTACTACTCCTGCAACCAAAACACCAGCTCTTTGCCAGATTGGCTTGTTAAAAAACGCTTCCGGAGAAGATGCTTGAGACTCATCCTCCATATCTTCACCCCAAAGTTTTACAAATCCTCCTATCGGTAACCAATTTAAGCTAAAAATTGTACCTCCTTTTGTAAATAACTTTCTAGCTCTCGGTGGTAAGCCAATTCCAAATTCTTCAACCCTCATCTTGAAAACTCTGGCCATCACAAAATGTCCAAGCTCATGAATTAATACCAAAACAGACAGAATCACTATAAAAATTAAAATACCCATTGCCTAATTTTACATAAAAAACCCGCCAATTGGCGGGTAAATCTTTCAAGCAGCAACAGGTAAAGCCTGCAGCTTTTCATAGGCGAGGCGCACTTCAGTTTCCATTTCTGGACGGTAAGTGCAGATTCCGCGCGTGTCACGCGGCTGTCCTTCAATGTACTGCGCCGTTGACGGTGAACCAATACATTCGCCCTCTGGCAGAATATGACGACTCTCTCCTTCATCGAAGACCATCTGATTTCTGGTGTAACCCATCAATTCATAGAGCAACCAGGCGTCATTGTTGGGTTGCACTGGCTGGCCACAGCGATCACAGGTAGGTAAGTTGCACATATCATCTCCTCTGACAACAAAGTCCAGTTTAAAGAGCAATTGATGCATTATAGGGTATATTCTCCTAAAAGTCAAAAAACCCACCCCTTCTAAGGGTGGGCAATCATCTCAACACATCTTGTTAATTCTGCTTTCCAGATCAGCCATCTGCTGAGCAATAATCTGATCCCAGTCAGAGGTATAAGCTTTAGCAGGATTTTCAGGCTCAACATAATCTCCAAGCACGTCGCCCGCCCTAACCTTGAAAACAGCCCCATTCAACAGATGAAGCTCGATCAGGTTATCCTCAAGACGTACTACACTCAAGCATGCTGGAGATGTTTTTGCCTGCTGCTCAAAGGCAGAAAGTGCAGTCAGCTGATTTGACCCTACTGCCGTAAAACCAGGAACAACTTGAAAATCCTTCCCCGGCCATGAAGCTTCTAGAGCAAAAACCTTCTCTGGAATAGAGTTCATTCGTCACCTCCAAAGACTTCAGAATAAATGTTCGATGCTTAATTATACTATAAGTTACACGTCCATGATTTCGTCCTCTTTTGCCTTAGCCAACTGCTCAATCTTTGTATTGTAATCACCCGTAACTTTATCCAGCTGCTCATGTAACATGAATATCTCATCCTCCGATACAGCCCCAGTATCTTTTAGACCATCAACCTTCTCCTTAACATCTTGTCTTGCCTGCCTAAGCATCACCTTTCCACTCTCTGTTTTTTGCTTTAGTAGTTTTACGAAATCCAACCTTCTCTCTTGTGTTAAAGGAGGCAAAACGATCCTAATCTGATCACCAGATACCGCTGGAGATAATTGCATCTCGCTCTCCGCAATCGCCTTCTCAATTTCTCTTATTAGACTTTTATCGTAGGGAGAAATTACCAACATGTTTGTGTCTGGAGCAGAAATAGTAGCTACTTCTACCAATCTCATCTTCGTCCCATACGCAAAGACTAATACATTCTCTACCATATCAGGCTTAGCTCTACCGACCCGCACAGTAGACATATCTTCCTTCACAAGCTCCATCACCTTATCAAACTTTTGTTTTAACAGTACTATCAGTTCGTGTTCCATTTGCATAATCTATTTTAACTTATTGTTTTTTTTGATACCAATCTCTTCTTTTATCACCCAACACTACCTCCTCCGGATTTCTACCTAAAAACTCTTCACCTTCTGTTTCAGGTAAATTTATAACTGCTTGGTCTAAACTCTTACCACCCAAACTGACCTTGCCACCCAATTCACCCTGATTTAAAGGAGGAGTGCTTTCTCTCGCCTTTTCCGCCTTCTTCCTACCCGCCTCTGCCCTAGCTTGCTGCTCGGCAATCATGTCATTCATTATCTTCTGCATTTCTGGTGTTACTTCCATACCATACAATTTACCACACTTACCCTTAAATAAAGTAAAATACATCCCTATAAACAGCACTTTGACCAAGAAAAGGAGGTACCCATGAATACTCTCTATGTCCTTATGAGCCTTTTTGGCATTAATTTTCTTCCTAAAGGCTTCGCCCCCATCCCCGGTAAGACATTCTCCAAAGGAAGCGGCATAATTTACGGACACGAAATTGGGGCAAATAAAAACCTGCGTCTGGAATATCAAGGTGCCACCGCCAACCCGACTTTCAAAAAGGATAAAGACTCCATCTGTGTTTATTTCGGCAACGGCTTTGTCTGCCTTTTCCCCGATGGCAGTGTGGTCATCACCGACTGTATCAACCTCTCACTCCAGGTATACTAACCAAAAAAGCCCGCATATAGCGGGCTCTTTTATTAAAAATCTGATTTATTCTTCTCCTAACTTAAACCTAGAAAACCTCATCACTCTGATGTTTTCTCCAGTTTTTCCTATCAAGCTTTTAACCAAGTTTTCAATAGTTATACCCGCATCTCTGATGTAGGCTTGAGCTAAAAGCTCATCTACATCTTTAGGATTCATTGAAACAATCTGCATCGCCACCTCTTTACATAAAGTTTCAAACTCGGCTGTATCAGCCACAAAGTCTGTCTCACAGGCAATCTCCACCATAGCAGCAACTCTGCCACCATTGTGGGTATAGCAATACACTTTGCCACTTCTCACCTCTCTGCTTGATTTACTTTCAGCTTTGGCTAAACCCTTGGCCTTGATAATTTCTTCAGCTTTTACCACATCTCCATTTGATTCCTCCAGTGCCTTCTTAGCGTCCATCACACCAGCACCAGTCTTCTCTCTTAATTCCTTTATTTTGTCCATCATAGCCTCAATAAATTATTTTTTAATATCTTTAAGTCCTAAAGATAGGGCAGTTTCTACCTCTTTGACTACAATTTCCAATCCCTTTACGGAGTCATCATTCATTGGGATGATGAAATCAACCATGTCAGGATTTGAATTTGAATCAACTAAACCAACTACCTTCACTCCTCTTGATTTAGCCTCTTTTACAGCCAATCTTTCCTTGTGAGTATCAAAAACAATCACCATCTCAGGAACATCCCTAAGGTTCACCAAACCACCCACTACTCTTTCAAGTCTAGCAATCTCCTTGTCAAACAATACTTGTTCCTTTTTGGTGTATTTCTTTAGCTGTCCAGAATCTCTCTTTGATCTTAAGGAAACTAATCTCTCGATTGTCTGTCTCACCTGTTTCCAGTTGGTAATCAAACCGCCCATCCATCTTTGGGATAAATAGGACACACCTATTCTCTTTGCCATTTCCTCGATCATGGGTTTTACTTGTCTTTTTGTACCAACTACCACGATTCTCTTGCCAGATGATGCAGCTTGATTAATCTCTTTTGTAGCTTCAGCTAATTTACTTAATGTGATTTCCAAATCAAAAATATGAACTCCATTCTTCTCACCCCAAAGATACTTCTTCATCTTTGGATTCCATTTTTTCACCACATGTCCGAAATGAGCTCCAGCTTCGAAAAGCTGTTCTACGGTTACTCCAACTTGTGGTTTAACTTCTTTCTCAACTTTTTTCTCTTCAACAACGGCTTCTACTTTTATTTCTTCAACTTCTTTTTTAGCAGCCACCTTTTTTACAGGAGTTTTCTTTACTACTTCTTTCTTAACAACTTTCTTTGTAGTAGTTTTTTTGGTCTCTACCTCGACCTTTTTTTCTTCGGCTTTTTTTGCCATATATCATCTCTTTTAGCTTAGGAGACATTTCAAGAGATTCATCTCCCAGCAAATTTGTAATTAACTGGAGTATTTTATCACAACCAGCCTCGTGAAGAAAGCATTAATTCAGCCAATGTCCAAATACCCTATAACTTGACTTTTACGCACAAATATGCTATCATCCACCATTAGCACTTTAACCTGACTGACACTGACCTAAGCGGAGGCACTATGTTTTGGCAAATCTATTTACCCTTGGGTGTTTTTGCCCTGTTCTTCATTATGGGAATTATCAGCGCCGTCAGATCAGACGATCCTGAAATCGTCGGTAGTGGATTCAGGGTAGGAGTAGCATTTGGAATACTCTTCCTCTTCTTTGGCTTCTTGATCAACACTTTTTTCGGCCCAAAAATTTCGGCAAGTTCAATACCGGATATCGAACATCCAACATATCTTGCCTCTTTCAGTGGTGACAAAGAACTTTTTGGCACATATGGTGCTTTCATAGTCGCCAGTGGCACTCTCAGTGAAAAACGGCAGTATGAGTACTATTTCTATCTGCCTGATTCAAACAAGATTGCCTTCGCCAAAGTCGATGCTGCAACCGCCCTTATTGTGGAGGATAGCCCAGATCGCCCATACATGATCAAGATTAAATCAGTATGCCCGAAAATCGACCCCCAAGGCAACTTCTGGCTTATTACCAGCTGCAACAATTACATCCCCTACGTTATCGAATTCCATGTTCCGCAAGGCTCCGTAGTTCAGGAATTCATCGCCAACCCCTAGTGCTTTATCAACCCGTCTCCCAAGACGGGTTTTTATTTGATTTGACATACAAATAACTCAGTGATATCCTATAGGTCGTACTTTCCCATTTCTGTTCGATGGAGACCAAACACATGCTCACACCAATCATCGTTTTGCTTATCGGCTTGCTCATCTTCCGCAAGGTGTACTTCTATGCGGACCCTGACATTCGCGATAGTCGACCAAGCTTCGACAAAGAAATGTTTATCCTCGTGGCGATCGTTGCCATCTTTGCGGGACTTTTGACTGGTGTACTCACCAGCATGGCTTTCCCCACTGTTTCTGTCGCCAACGACCCAGTAAAGCTGGAAACCATGGATATCAGCGGCCCCGAAATTCAGGGTCGATTCTTCCTGGGATCAGGCTACATCGACAGCGAAGAATACTACGTCTTCCGCTATTATGTGCCTGGCATGAACAATGTCCTCCGCGACGGCAAAGTCTATCGCTACGAACCGCGTTACCAGGTTATCAACCTGATTCGCGATCAAGAAGCTGACTCTGCCTACTATGTCACCTATCATTACGAGTTCGCCTGGGATTGGGCCAAGTGGTTAGCATACAGCCCCATGGACACCACCCCGGAAATATATGATTTCCACATTCCGGCGAACGCCATCGTCCCGCAGATCAGCATCCAGAAATAGCACCTCCACCCGCCTCCATGGCGGGTTTTTTATTCATTAATTACCAGTTTCAGCCAAATTCACAAACAAAGACACAATCGTCAGAGGACCAACTCCACCTGGCACAGGTGTAATCGCTCTAGCCTTTCTTATCGCTCCCTCACTAAAATCAGCTTTCGGATATCCCAAATCAATACCCACAAATTCATCCTTTACCATATTCTCAGTAATCAATTCCCCCGCCCCCGTCGCACCTATCACCACATCAAAATCTCTTAATAGATTTAAGTCATCACCCCTATCAAAGCCAGAAACCACAAAACCTAATTGGAGCAACCTCTCGTAAAGACGTCTTCCCACCATTCCTTCATGTCCAACCAAAGCAACACTCAAATCCCGCGCAATATTTAGTTTTTCAAAAACTGTCTCCACCGCCAAAACTACTGCAGGCACGAAGCTACTTTTCGGGTTTAATCCGTCTACATCTTTAGCCTCTGGCACTGTATACAAAATTTGCTCAACATCAATTTCTTCGACCCCTTTCATTGGCAGCTGCACCAAAATTCCATCTATGTCAGCCCTTTCATCTCCATTTATAATTGTCTTTAAGATCTCTTCTTTACCATTGGCAAAAACCACTTCAACCACCGCACCAATTCTCTCTCCTGCCTCTCGCTTTAGTCTCACATATGTACTTTCTCTCCCCAAACCATCACACTGAATAATCATAAGCTTTTTACCCCTCAATAACCCTTGAACCTTTAAGCTTTCTTCTATTAAGGCAGCTTCTCTTTTTCCATCAAAGACTATCTTATTACTGGATATTTCTTGCATAAGGTTGTTATTTTATCTAATAAATCGTTATTGGCTCCCCTATTAACCGAATGATCAATTACTTCAGCAATAATCTTCATCTCTTCCTCTCCAAGCCCCCTTGTAGTAATTGCCGGCGTACCGATTCTTATTCCTGATGGATTAAGTGGAGTACCTTTATCACCAGGAATGGTATTTGCGTTTACCACAACACCTACTTTTTCAAGCTCCTTCGCCACTTCCCTACCCTTCCCCACTCCAACATCAACCACCATCAAGTGAGTATCAGTTCCCCACACAACAAAACCTCTCCTTTTCAATTCACCAGACAATACTATTGCGTTACTCAACACTCGTTCGCAATACTCTTTATACCCTTCATCACCAACTTCATACAAAGCCTGGCCTATACCTGCAATCGTATTCATGTGTGGGCCTCCCTGAAGTCCAGGGAAAACTGCCTTTTCAATCTTCTTTGCTAACTCACTATCCTTTGTCATTCCTCTTTTGGTCACCCCCAAAATTGCCCCCCTTGGGCCTCTTAATGTTTTATGTGTCGTGGTCATAACCACATCCACAAACGGTGACGGACTAAGCAGTGTTTTACCGGCAATCAAACCAGCAGTGTGTGAGATATCGGCTAATAAGATACAACTATTATCAGAAGTAATTTTACCCACTTTTTCCCAGTCGATTCTCCAAGGATATGATGTGCTCCCCACCACTACCAATTTTGGTCTTTCCTCCAAAATCACCCTTTCCATTTGTTCATAATCTATAAAGCCTTTTGTATCCAGACCAAACTTAAACGACTTAAACCATTTTCCCGTTATTGATACATCATGACCATGTGTTAAATGACCTCCACTACTAAGATTTAATCCCAATACTTTTTCTCCAGGGCTTAGAACAGCCAGATAAACTGCCAAATTTGCAGGGCTACCAGAGTATGGCTGAACATTAACCCACTCTAAGTCAAATATTTCTCTAGCCCTCATCTGCACATACTCTTCCAACTCATCCATGACAGCATTGCCCTGATAGTATCTCTTGTGGGGATAACCTTCGGCATATTTATCAGACAAACAAGAACCTACAACCTCCAATACCGCACTCGAAGTATGATTCTCTGAAGGAATGAGTGTAAGTGTGTTTTCCTGCCTCAGTCTCTCCTTATTGATTATTTCCTTTATCAAAATATCCATTCACCTATTATCTCACCTAAGAAGAAGATCCAACTAGCACAATATACCAGCCATATTCATATAAGATAGGCAGTCTGATACCACCTCCTCTTTACTCTTAGATGCATCCACTACTCTCCAAAAATCAGGAAACTTTACCGATAACTCTAAGTAAGCATCCCTTACCCTTCTATGAAAATCCAGCTCTTTCATGTCGTACCTATCAATATCACTACAACCTCTTTTCCTCAACAAAGCTAACTCTGGAGCCAAGTCGAAATGCAGTACCAAGTCAGGCATCAAGCCTCTAGTAGCAATCTTACTTACTGCCACAATAATTTCTCTATCGATTTTTTCGCTCCCCTGATATGCATAAGTACTAAACCAATAACGATCAAGCAAAACCCCCCTGCTTTCTCTCTCTCCTTTGAGTACCGGCAGTATCTCATTTGCCACCAGGTTGGCTCTAGAAGCTGTGTAAGCGAAAAAAGATGCCATTGGGTCAATAACCAAATCTGGTCTCTGCTGTACTGCTTCCCTCATCAACTCTCCAAACTCAGTTCCCCCAGGTTCTCGTTTCAGCTCCCATAAAGGAAGATGTTCCATTAATCCATTTATCGCTGTAGTTTTACCACATCCACTACCACCCTCAGTCACCACAAACGGATATCTCTCATTCATATGAGCTTGCTTCTTCTCTTGTCATAAACATGGTTTCTAGCACCTCATCTGGCAAAATTGCTTCCGAATCTCTTACATACCTTCTAAACTCTGCCAGAACCTGAAGATATCGCTCTTTCCTATCTACCCCCTTATCTGCCCTTTCCGGTAATGGTTTCTCCACCACCAACCCTTCCCCGCCCACATACCATCTATGGAATCTACTTTCAAATACCTGAGCACCAGCCTCGACAATATTTTTGGTCATAAATACAAACTAATTCTTCTATCTTCAAAAGTCTAGACTTTTATTTTCCAGTTACAAGTCTTATACTTTCCCACCAGCGTACCTTTACAGGCTTCTTTTAGACACAAGGAGGTATTTTGTCCAAAAAAATTACCACAGTACTAAGTAAAAAGGAAAGGGCCAAGCTCCTAAACCTTAACCCAACTCCTGGAAGTGAACTTACTCTTCATCGCAATCATCCCCATACCAGCGACGAACACCCTTTTCTGCATACAGACATTGTCCACGTTCGGTATCTTGGCGATGAAGTTTTTGAATATTTGTACAAAGAACACATTCCCTGTGAACCAAACTAAATCTAGTAAACGGCAATCTCTTGCCGTTTTTTTATCTGTCTATCCCAGTAAATTTTTTATCATGAAGGTAGCCGCCAAAAACATTAACCCAATGGTAATTACCATAATTACATTGCTCAAACCGGACGACTTCCTTCTGCCTACTACTTCAGTTTTATTTGCTAGTACCAATATCATCACCAATAGCGGTACTGCGGCCACTCCATTAAAAATGGCCGCATAAAATAGTGCTTTAATTGCATCTATCTTCAAAAAATTTATTAACAACCCGAGCAACGTGGCCAAAGTTATTGCCAAATAAAAAAACTTGGCTCTCTTAATATCCTTAGACAAACCTTCCGGTTTTCCCAAGGCTTCTGAAAAAGCATAGGCTAGTCCACCAGCCAGTATCGGAATTGACTGTAAACCAATTCCCACCATCCCAATAGTAAACAGCAAATAAGCTCCATTCCCAGCCAATGGCCTCAAGGCTTCTGCTGCTTCCTTGGCGGACGAAATCTCGAATATCCCATTTTGATGCAATACTCCTGCTGTCGTTAAAATAATGAAAAAGGTCATCAAGTTTGAAAAAATCATTCCAATAGCTGTATCTAATCTCATCTTCCTAATTTCGCGCCTAGAAACTTCTGGTCTAACTCCAAAATCTACAATCTTTTTATCAGCAATCTCCTCTTCCACCTCTTCTGATGTCTGCCAAAAAAATAAATAAGGTGATATTGTCGTACCCAAAAAACCCACTACTGTCATCAACCAGTCTTCACTCCATACCGGCTTTATCAAAAATAAACTTTTCAGCGCCTCTCCCCAGTTGTTGGAAATCATCAAGCCTGTCACTACATAGGCAAGAAGTGACAAAGATAACCACTTTAACACCGCTGAATAGCGCTTGTAGGGCACAAACACCTCAATGAGTATTATTCCAACAGCCACCACACCCAGCCATATCTTTTTATCAAAACCAATCACCATTTCCAAGCTTTCTCCCATTACTCCCAAATTTGCTCCAATGTTTATTACATTTGCACAAGCAAGCAAAACCACCGCAAACCACATCCAGTAGACAGAGAAATATTTCTTAATGAGGCTCGTAAGACCCATCCCAGTAATCATCCCCAAGCGACCACACATCTCCTGGACTGCAATCATTGCAGGAATCAAAAACAGCGTCAAGAAATTCAGACCATATCCATATCTAGCCCCTGCAATAGAATACGTAGCTATTCCGCTTGGGTCATCATCAGCTGCTCCGGTAATAAACCCTGGACCGATCCTTGAAAATAATCTCTTAATGAATCTCATTTCTTTAATCATACTAAATCGTTTCTTCTGATAAACTGACTCCAATGACAAGAGAAATTTACCCCCAATCAGAATTTGAACACCACCAAAGCCACTCCAAAGTTTATCTAGTACTAAGATCTGAAAATCCCAATACCGACACTAACTCTGAAGAAAACTATGCCACTACTATAGCTGGCCAATCTGGGCGCACATGTTATTCTGCCAACATTCAGTTCCCTAGTGACTACAGACACAAATCAGATAAATACCGCCAAGTAACAGATGGAGTGGTCAGATCCACTCGAGAAGCAGGTCACCTTACCACCCGCCAACATGTTCACTACACTTTCGCCCTCGAGGGTGTATCAAGACTAGCAGTCAATTTCTTCCACTCTCATCCACACTACAATTCTGAAGAAATGAGTCAAAGATATGTAACAATCAAAAACAAGGAGCTAATTTCACCACAAACAGAAAATCCCGAAACTGCTGCCCTACTAGAGTCAGCAAGGATTGGTCTCATCTCAGGCTACGAGGAAATTACAGCAAGTCTTACACCCCTAGCTTTGTCAGAGCTGCAGGCAAGGTTTCCCGGAAGAAAAGGTGAACGATATCAAGAATTTTTTGAAAAAGAGGCACAAAAAAAAGCCCAAGAAGTAGCTAGATATTTACTACCACTTGGGACACCAACCAATCTTTATCACACAATATCTGAGCTCACACTTGTTCGCCTATATCACCTGTCAGAAACACTTCCTAATGGGACTGAAGCCAAAGCCATTGTCCAAGCCATGGTTGACACAGTTGCGGCAATAGATCCTAGTATCATTGATGAAATTGGTAAACCATACCCCAAACCATATTCCCATACTCTTGCTCAGCCACTTCCAAAAGAGGCAAAAACAAACTTTGATTTGGCTATGACGGATAGCTTTTCACTCCAAGACACTCACCCTAATTTTATTTCCTCCCTCGCCAGATCTGTACAACTTACGCTCGGACTCGACATTCCAGAAGAGGAGTTGATTGGCTTACTGTTAGACCCCAAACAAAATTCTCTAATAAGTTCTGTCTGGGGAGAAACCGTACTCGACCAACTTGGTCTATGTTTAAATCAAGTACATCTCACTGGTTTAGTCTCGTTAAGCCACACTGCCAACTATCAACTTCACCGACATCGAGGCTTTACTCACACTGAACCCCTGATATTGGATATACCAGATCTTGACGATATCGTTATCCCAGCACTTATAAAAACAAACTCTGAAATTGAAAAGCGTTATCTAGAAATTCACCATCAACATCTCCAAACTCTTCACCAACTCCAGGAGCAAGGCGTTAGCCTCCAGGAACTACAATATTTACTCCCCAACTCCACCAGAGTCAGAAAGCAAATATCTGGTCCTTTGGGATCATATCTTCACTTCATCAAGTCAAGAACTTGTTTAAATGCCCAAGAGGAAATCTATCAAATCGCAGTTCAGCTAACCCAACAACTATCAATTCTTGAACCATCACTTGTTCCTTATTTGAATCAGCCGGCTCCATGTGGCTTAAGGAATCGAGCCTCAATCACACCCTACTGTCCTGAAGGCTCTCGTTTTTGTGGAATAAAAATTTGGGATTTAAATATTTCAGACTATCCTCAACGCACCATATAAAAAAGCGGGCCGTTAGGCCCGCAGAGCTTCGCATATCTCCACGTTGGAGATGCGAAAGAGATGGGGGCCCAGGTCTTTAACCAAAGGTTCGTCGTCTTGTACCGACCAACAAGCCTTGGCAAACAGTGAGTCTCCATCAATATCGTCGAGATAGAATCTCACTAAGTATGCCTGGCTTACCTCACGATAGCGTGCAATGTCCTGATCAGGCAGTGCGTGGACGGAAGGCTCTGATGCAAATCGGTATTTACCGCTTTCATCAGGGCAAATCACCGCCCAACATACCTGCTTACCATTCAGCTTATGCATTGCTTTCAGCTTCTGGTAAAACAGCTCAGAGACTGCGTCAGCCGGATCGGTAATGACATGAAGGCCATCATCCTGCATTCCAAGCACAGCCACTGCCTTGTCGCTCCAAAATACTTGAAACCGCGCCGGACCCTCATAAGGCCGAACAGCGCTCCCTTCCGGAAGCAACATTCGAATATCTTCTTCAGTCACAGAACCTGAAATTTGTAACACAGCATGGCACATAAGTTATTCCTCCTCTCTTTAAATAAGATTCATCAAAGTACAGCGCGTATTATAAGACCAAATCCTATATATATCAAGAAGCAGTCTCTACTTCTCCTTTTTGCTGTGGTTTGTGCCAACTTGCCCATGTACAGTTCGGGTAATCCTCACATCCATAAAAATCTCTACCGGTCTTAGTTTTTTTAAGAACTACTCGCTTACCGCATTTCTCACAAGTCACTCCATCAACATATTCAATATACTGGTCTGTGTATTTACATTCTGGATATTTATCACAACTTAAAAACTTTCCAAACTTTCCATCTCTTATCACCACTTCTCCAGTTTTACACTCTGGGCATTTTTTTCCAGTAGAAATTGTGGGCACAGCTACCCTAGCACTTTCTTTATCTACTATTGCCAATCTATCCTTAAACGTATCCCAAAAATTACTTAGCATTTTTTCCCAGTTCTCCTTACCATCAGCCACCAAATCCAAATCATCCTCCATCTTGGCTGTAAACTCATACTCCATCTCTGTTGGGAAGTTTTTCATTAAGAAATCAGTCACCGCTTCACCAATTGAAGTAGCAAAAAATCTTCTTTCTCTTTGTTCTACATATCTTCTATCCTGAATGGTTGAAATAATTGCAGCATAAGTAGAAGGTCTACCGATTCCCCTCTTCTCCAACTCCCTTATCAAAGAGGCATCATTGTATCTTGCTGGAGGTTGGGTAAATTTTTGTTCCGACAACACTTTTTCTTTCTTCAATTTTTCTCCAGCTATCACTTCTGGAATTATTTGTGCCTCACCATTCTCCTTGGGAAATAGCTTCTTCCAACCTTCGAATTTAATTGTATTCCCATTACCAGTAAGCAAATACTTTCCACACAACACAGACACTCCAGTATCATCAAAAATCGCATCATTCATCTGACAAGCCACAGTTCTCCTCCAAATAAGCGAGTAAAGCTTAGATTGGTCAGCCATCATTCCATCTTGTCCTTTATAGGCACCAGGGGTAACACTGACATTTGTTGGTCTTACTGCCTCATGAGCTTCTTGCGCTACCACTTTCCCACTTGCTTTATAAACTCTCGGCACATTTGACACAAAAGTCGCCCCATATTCTGACTCAATCTGTTTTCTAATCTGGTCAATAGCGGAATCAACTAAATTTAGAGAATCAGTACGATGGTAGGTAATGTCACCTTGTTCATATAATCTCTGAGCTACATTCATTGTCCTCTTTGCTGACCACCCAAAAGCATTTGCTGCAGCCTGCTGTAGAGTTGATGTTTTGAAGGGTGGGTGTGGAGCCACATGTCTTTCTGTCTTTGTAAGCTTGGAAACTTCATACTCGCCCTTCTCCAAATCAGATACAACTCTACCAGCAATCTCTCCGCTATTAACTACTGCTTTCTTGTTATCGATCTTTGCCAGCTGAATTTCAAATGCTTTACCGTTTTTTGTTGTCACCAAAGCGGAAATCTCCCAATACTCTACCGGTTTAAATTTTTGGATCTCTCTTTCCCGCTCTACTATCAACCTCACCGCAACGCTCTGGACTCTTCCAGCTGATAAACCCCTTCTCACCTTTTTCCACAAAATTGGAGACAATTTATAGCCCACCAATCTATCCAAGAAGCGTCTAGCTTGTTGGGCATTCACCAGATTCATATCTACCTGTCTGGGATTGTCCAAAGCCTCAAGAATTGCCTCTTTGGTAATTGAGTGAAAAGTAATTCGTTTTACTTCTGTCCCCTTTTTAAGTGAACTTCTAAGAAGTGATGACACATGCCAAGCTATTGCCTCCCCTTCACGGTCAGGATCTGATGCCAATATAATTTCACTGGCTTTTTTTGCCTCCTTCTCCAACAGGCTTACTTGTTCATCTTTTCCTTTCATCACTTTATATTCAGGAATGAAATCATAGACCGCTTTACCCTTTTCTTTAATTTCTATTCCAAATTTACTTTCAGGTAAGTCACGAACATGACCCATACTGGCCATGATCTTGAAATCACTTCCTAAGTACTTAGATAAACTTTTTGTTTTTGTGGGTGATTCGACAATGACTAAACGCATACTTAATAAGATTACAACATTTTTTAGTGAGGGTATTCTAGCAAAAAAAATCTCCTGTGATAAATCACAGGAGATAAGGCATCAAATGAGAGCAACCGGAGAGGGCGGCTAAGCCGCAAACATTGGGCTTGCCGCCCTCCCGGAAAAGAAAATACAGCATCACCTTTAGGTAGCCTAAAGACTCAATATGCACTCTCGGGCCACATTGCCCGAAGCACGGAGTCTGGCACTACCTACTAAGCACGTGGCATGGAGCCACGCCCTACCCCATCTGGAGGAGGGTTGGCTTAGTCCGCATTGCGGCGTGCTGTTTCTGAAGTACCCCAAAAAGGGTATTTTATGCTAAGGCCGCGGAACGGTCTAGGCATCTTCAGCCAAGTCAGGATATCGAGGACTTGGACTCTTACCCCGCCGCGAGGGAAAAAGAAAAAACGCGGGGCTTACAACCACAAGGGGCCGGTGCAGTGTCGCTGCTTTCGTCGGCTTCCCGAGATAAAGACATTCATATCTTCATTTCAGGAAGTCGACTCTCATTTAATTAAAGTTCACTCAAAAAGAGTACGGGTATAATATCACCACATTATCACTTTGTCAAGTACTATGAGTTTGATACCTATTTTTTCATCAAAACTGGCATCATCTCTTTAACCACTGGACCAGCCACAGCCGACCCTTCTCCACCAGCTTCCACCAACACCGTAACAACAAGCCATTCCTTTATGTCATCACCTTTGGGTACCACTACGCTAATCCAAGCATGCGGCTCATCCTTTTCACCTCCCTGCTGAGCGGTACCTGTTTTGCAATAAATTTTCCCCCCATATTCAAAAAGTGGAAATGCCGTTCCACCCTCTCTACAAGTCATTTCCATACCTTTCTTAACCACTTCAATATTTTTCTTAGTAATACCCACCTCGCGGCATCCTTTTATCCCCACCAGGAGCGGAGTACACCATTCTCCACTAATTACAGCAGCAGTCATTCTATTAATTTGAAGCGGTGTTACGAGCAAGTCACCTTGTCCAATAGACATGTGATAAGTATTCCCCAAAAACCACTTTGCACCTGAGTATTTTTCTCTCCAATATGGAGTCGGGACAAAACCATCTGCCTCAAATGGTAGATCTATTCCTGTCTTCTTTCCTAAACCCGTCGTCTCCGACCATTTGACCAACGACTCAACACCCAACATTTCACCCAATTTATAGAAAAAGATATCGTTACTTCTAGAAAGAGCTTTCTCCACATCCAAAGCCCCTTCAACCTTTCCATATTTATCCAAAAACCAATTACCAAATCTGTATTCTCCAATTTTTATCTCTCCAGTATCCTCAATTATGGTTTCAGATGTAATTTTTCCTTCAGACAAACCAGCCAAGGCCGTAAGGACCTTATAAACCGATCCAGGCGCAAACTGTCCAGAAACTACTCTATTGTACAAAGGCTTCTTATCATTATCCGACACAATAGACTGTACATCTTTAAACTCCCCACCGTAATCGCTCCGTTTCCCAGAATTAATAAATAAGTTTGCATCATAAGATGGTAGGCTTACCAGAGCCAATACTTCACCATTAATTTTAGCGACCACCCCCGAAGCGCTCTTTCCAGTAGTATTGAGCATCGACTTAAGTGACAAAAACATGCTCTTTTGGATATCCAAGTCAATATTCGTTTTAATGTTCTCCCCAAAGACGGGATTTATTCTGGAAATTTCTTTGATATTTACTCCCTCTGCACTCTCCTCTACCAATACCTCACCCCAAGTACCCATCAAGCGATTGTCATATATCTTTTCTAACCCAGACTTACCCACCAGAGTCTCATTGCTACATTTGCTACATTTTTCCAAATCTTCCCTTGATGCTCTCGATAAATACCCAGTCACCCCCGCCAACATCTCGCCATATGGATAAAATCTAAACGTCTTACCACTCACTTCAATATTCAAAGCCATACTTTTACCAGTTCGATCTGTAATTATTCCCCTTGCTGGTAATATCGACACCCTCCTTACCATGTTCCCCTTTGCCATACCTTCATAGTAATCCCCCATAAACACGCTTAAAAACACTACCCTCGACAAACCCACTGACAACAGTAGCATCAAGGCAATTTTCAAGACAAAAAATGATATTCGTCGTTGACTCATCAATATCTTAGTCTAATTGAATCTTGTGACTCAAACCACTTAAGAAACATTACAAATACCAATACCACTGAAATTAGCTCAAAAACAGACCAATTAATGTTAAAAACTTTATCAAAGACAATATTTGCTACCACCACCAGCACAACCTGTACCATGCCTCCGATTTTCTTGATATCCGGAAATAACGATACAAGCCCACAAACAATTAATAAAAATAAACTTGGCACACCAATCGGCAGACCATGAATACTCCCGACGACAAGCCCTAAAACTAGTGCCATCCAAAAAATTTCCTCACGATCTGAAAACAAAATCAAAGCTGGCCAATACCAACCAAATGCAAACAGACCCTCACCTAATAAAGTTAAGATAAATGTGATCGCTATCGCTTTTGTGATATTCTTGTCTTGATCTACAAAGTTCATTTATGAGTAGTAGCAAAATTAGTTTATTACTTTTACCACTTCTGGTGTCCATCCTACTATCAACGCTTAGTAATCTCAAGGTAGGAAAAGCACTCGAATCGGCATTAAATTATTCACTTTCTCCAATCCTTTTTCCACTAGGGCAAGGTAGAGCTTTTATTACTCAAAAAGTTTTACTAATTAAGAACGCCCCATCAGTTTATAAGGAAAATCAAAATCTATCTCAAGAAAACACTTCGCTAAAAAGCGAAAATCAAACCTTAAAAGACTTATTATCTGAAAACAAAATCACCCACAAATACAACCAATATCAGATCGTTCCGATTAGAATCACCAGAGTTACAAATTTAATCACCGCCACCACTAATCAAGACTTTACTCAAATCGCAAAAGGTCAACCAGTTGTTAGTGGCAGCAACTTAATCGGTTTTGTCGATCAGGTCAAAGCTCCAATTATTGAAATTGTCCCTCTTGACTCAGATTCATGCCCCACTTTCCCAGTCAGGACTAGCTCAAATCAAATTGCCAAGTACTCTCACGAAAACCGAATATCTATCATTTCTGACATCCCTAGTGTTAGCCAAATAAACCTAAATGACACCATATTCACCGAAGCCTCTCCCACCACACCCGCAAATCTTGTAATTGGCACAATAAAAAGGATCATCTCTAGTCCTCAAGAACCAATACAAAAAGCTGAAATAAACTTAGAATCAAGTTTTTCAAACAATCCAAGTGACTTGGTCATAATCACTAAACCATAGGAAAATTAATACCCAAGTAGCTGAAACCCTACCACCGAAAGTAAAGTCGCCAAAGCTGCCCCAGCCATCACTTGAGTTAAGGTGTGTTTTCTCAAATAAACCCTTGACCAAATTACAAGCAACAGTATAGACACCATCCATCCATAACTTCTCCAACCCCAAAATACATTCAATGTCACCATCAGTAATGCATTCACTCCTCCATGGACTGATATTTTCCAGTAGTTATTAATCCACATAAAGCACAGTGACACAAACAACAAAAGCCCCAAGACCTCTGCCAATCGGATTTCACCAGCAAGTGCTGTCACTACCACCCCTAAAGTGTGGCAACCAAGAGTAAATAAATATAATGGCTTCCTCTCCTCTCTCTTTGTCACATCAAAATCTGTAAGCTTTCCTTTTTTGGCCCTAGTGATAGCAAATATCGCTGGGGTTATCACATCTACAATCATCAACACAGCACTAAACACAAATACTTTTTCAATAGGCACCGAATATCTCACCGCCATAAGCATAATTACCGGGATTTCCCATGCCGGCTCAAACGCCCTTGATACCAACCAAGCTAATCTCCTTAAAGTCTTTTTCATATTTTTATTATGACAGAATAATTCTTTTTGCTCTTTCCTTAATCTCTCTCCAGCTTCTAACTCGCTCTGCTTCTTGATATGGAGTGATTGTCTTAGTTCTATAGAGATCAAATGCCTCCAAAGACACAACTCTAGCATTTGGACAATTCTCAGATACCCATTTTTTAACTTCCTCAATGTGACCCAAATTGCACATCACCACCTCAACCATATCCATAGTAACCTCCTCACCTATTTGTATGCCATCTGGCACACTAATCATTGATGGTGCCTCCACTCCCAAAACTTTTTCAGCATGATTCACTACTTTATCTCTACTTGTACCAAAAACCACAGGCCATCTGTCAAACCAATTCACAAAACTATATCCCATTCTTGGCAAGCTATCTGCATAAATTTCATTTAATCCATACTCCTTCTTGTCATGAGCTCCAACAATAACATCAACATTGTCCTCTGCATATTCACCAGTCAGTAATCTATGTCCTGTTTCTCTTGCCCTACTAGCTGCCAATATCGCCCGCTTCTCTGATATTCCAGGTAAGGCAGCCGAATTCGTCACATGATATAAGTTGCTCAGCACCTCGCCTCCCTTTTCTTGCATTTCAATTAATTCCTCCACAACTCTAACATCTACTAACTCTGCTTCAGAATACTTGTCCGCTACTGGCAAATAGACATACTCTCCTGGTCTTGTGAACTCACCTTGAACAGGACTAATCGTCATTTCCATATCGTAAATCTCAATCACTGCATCCGGATCTCCCACTCGCCACATAAAATTATTTATTCTATTTCCCAAGGTTCTCATAGCTTCATGTCTACCTTTTTTACCATAGGCCTGGTAGAACCCTTCTGGAGATTTAATCTTCTCTTTGATGGCATTGTAGTCTTCTCTGTCTTTTAGTGCCAAATAACACTCATACAAAAACTTAATCTCTTGCTCTGTATCTCTTGTTTGTGACCCTCTCCTTCTCCAGCAATCTCCCATGAGAGCTCTAGCCCTTTCATCAATCAATTCAGGTAAGACTTCTGGTTCCACTCCATTTTCATTAGCAATCTCTTCAAATGTCTTTGGTGTGTATCTTTCAAGATGTGTTTCAACCCTTACCTCTACAGGTCTACCTGCATATTCCCAACCTCTAGTTTCCATTATTTAATCTTACCTCAATCCACCCACTACTCTTACCTTAGAAAGCAGCTTGTCATCCTCAAGTACTTTCGCACACCCTCGAACCACAGCTTCAAGTGGGTTTTCAGTTACCCACACAGGCATTCCAGTTTGCTCTGATATCAATTTATCAATATTTCGAATTAACGCTCCACCTCCTGCCATCACCAAACCCTTTTCTAAAATATCAGACACCAAATCTGGTGGTGTTTCTTCAATTATTAAATGAATCTCAGATAATATCTGATTGATTACCGGCATCATTGCTTCTCTAATCTCAACACTATCAAGCTTTAAAGACTTAGGCAAACCATTATCCAAGCTTCTTCCTCTCACCACCACCTGTAAGGGGTTACCTTCTTTTTCTCGCTTCAAAGGATAAGCAGATCCAACAGCAATTTTTACCTCTTCTGCTGTACTTTCTCCTAAAAGCATGTTGTACTTTAATCGAACATAATTCATGATCGATTCTGTTAATTCATCGCCTGCTACCCGCAAACTTCGATTTAACACCAAACCTCCAAGAGAAATTACTCCAATCTCGCTCGTTCCTCCACCAATATCACAAACCATATGACCTTCTGGCTTCTGGACCTGAAGTCCAGCTCCAATTGCAGCTGCCATTGGTTCTTCTACCAAAAATGCAGCCCTTGCTCCCGCAGATAAAGCCGCCTCCTGGACTGCCCGTCTTTCCACCTCTGTCACACCACTGGGTATACCAATTGCTACTCTAGGTCTAGGAATCTTCATTCCCAAGCCTTTATAGTATTCGTGCACCTCAACAATATAATGCTTGAGCATGGCTTCAGCTGCATCAAAATCAGCTATTACACCATCTCGCAGTGGTCTCACCACTTCAATATTGGCTGGATTCTTACCCAGCATCTTCTTGGCCTCGTCACCAATTGCCAAAATCTCCTTCGACTTCATTTGTCTCGCCACCACCGATGGTTGTTTTATCACCACCCCCTTACCTCGCACGTGAACTACGGTGTTTGCCGTTCCCAAGTCTATCCCTACATCCAGAGTGGCTAGCCTCCATAGTTTTTCCAGTATCATTTTAAAAAGTCTATCTTAATACGCCTAATCATATCAAACTATGCTATCATTGCGTACCCCCAAATATCTTGACTTTTTAGCTCAATTATGATATATTATAGGACTGTATTTGGCTAGCACTTTGAGAGTGTAAGACTCCCCTTTTCAGTAAAACAACAGGAGATACTCAGATGAAGAGATTCGCAGCCTTTATCGTGTTCTGTGTTCTGGTGGCAGCCATGTTTTTTGGGTTTGTACGCCCGGACCCCACGGAGTGTGGGAATTTCCATCCCCACCTCGACCAGTTCGGGAACAATCCCGCAGAAGTACTAAAGGCCATGGACTGGCTCATCAGCTCTGGCAACTTCAACGCCTGGCAAGATGGGGCCCGCATTGTCCTGCAATTTAAATATGCAGGGCGCCTTGGCTTCGGTGCCTTTGGTACTGGCAACCCCACCTTCTTCTTCCCTGACAACGGCATCGAGTACATCAGACAGCAGACAAATGGCCTCAACAAAATCACCAGCCAAAAGTCTCTCGATCAAATCACTAACCACCTGTACTCATGTCGCAACAGCTTTGCCCGGCAGTATCAGCTAGCTGAAGTCCCTGTCCCTGCTCAACAACCAGCTCAGCAGCCTGCGGTCAATTTTTCTCTCGACAGCTTGGCTCCACTGGCCATGACCGCCATGTTGGCAATCATCGTTATTGGCTGTGGCGCGCTGACCTTCGGGCGCAAACTGGCAATGGGGTAAACACAACTCAATATGTAGTCAACAAAACACGGTCCACCAGACCGTGTTTTTTTATTCCTGAACTTGAGAAAACCTCTTACCAATCATCACATCCACCCCAGAAATCCACTTTTCAGCAGAACCTCCAAGCAGACTCACCTCAGGACTCATTAGATATCCTTCATTCTCCTTAACTGCTGAAAATACCGGCTCGATCACAGACCACCTCTCCTCTGTGTCTTTGGGAGCAACATTGCTTGCCACGAATTTTTCTACTAGCTGAATTACTGGTAACCAAAGCTGGGTTGGTAATGCACCCATTTTTTGTTTTTCTCTTACCAACTCCGCTAAAGTGGTAAAGTCTGACTTCATCTCTTCCAAATCAGGTAACCTGATCACTCCATCTGGACCCACAGGAGGCTCAATCACTTCAACAGGCAAAACTGCACTATCAGCTACAGGATCTGGAGGTAAGTAGAATTCGTCATCAGGATCAGCAATTTCTGGCTCAGGAGGAGTAGTTCTTAGTGCACAATATCCTCTAATTTTTGTCTCAAGTAATCCAATTCTATCTACAGACGCAAAAAGCTCTCCTGCTAATGAATTATCCTGCTCACCCGCTCCCTGTGTTGTATCTGGCATATATAAGTCAATATAAACCACCTCTTTCTGATAAACTAGTCCCATGGCTACTTCAGAATCAGTCTACACAAAATATATTCGTTTTTGTTTCTACGCTCTCCTATTTTTTACTCCCCTAATTCTCTGGACCAAAACCTCTGAAGTTTTTGAGTTTAATAAAATGCTTTTTGTTTATGCGAGCACTGCCATTATCTCCACCCTTTGGATAATAGACTCGGCTCAAAAAGGCAAGTTCTCGCTTGTACGTACTCCACTTGATCTTCCCATTGCTCTATTCTTAATATCTCAATCAATCTCTACCCTCACTTCAATCGACAAACATACCAGTCTCTTTGGTTATTACTCAAGATTCCACGGGGGTCTCGCATCCACCATTTGCTACCTAATACTTTATTTCGCATTTACTTCACATTTCATCGGCAAAATTAAGGAGGTTAAACTCACCTTGTTATCGATAATTGCCTCATCTACTATCGTCTGTGCCTACGGTATTCTTGAGCATTTCGGCATTGATAAACACATCTGGGTTCAGGATGTACAAAGTAGAGTCTTCTCGACTCTCGGGCAACCCAACTGGCTCTCTGCATATCTCATCACTATCCTACCTCTTAACATATACTTCTATCAAAAAGCACAATCAGGTTTTCTTAAATATTTTCTTTTAGCAGCTGCCTTGTCAAACTTAGTTACCATTCTCTTTACCAAATCTAAGTCAGGAATCGGTGCCACCATCCTCACACTCCTAATTTACTTTTCCTTCCAAACTCTGAAAAACAGACAATATCTAAAACTAAAAACTACTGCGATTATTTTGTCCTCTTTCCTTGTAATTACTTTTATCATCGGCACCCCCTGGACCTCAAACCCAGCATACATCAACAAGGCTCTAACATTAGGCGGTCCTACTTTTCCCTCATTTGAAAAGTACCTAAACCGTATCGGTCTCACCACCCAAGTAAAACCCATCGATACTACAAAAATAAGCCAACAAGAGGTCAAACAACTTGATCTAGAAGCGAAGGGGATAAGAGTGGGTGGTTCTGACTCAATGGACATTAGAAAGGTAGTCTGGCAAGGAGCCATAAAACTTGGCTTAAAATATCCCTTCTTTGGTCCGGGTGTTGAGACTTTTGGTTACACCTACTACACAGTAAGGCCTGCCTCACACAACTTGCTCTCTGAATGGGATTTCTTATACAACAAAGCACACAATGAGTATCTAAACTTCCTGGCTACCACTGGCTTCATCGGTTTAGGCACTTACCTTTTCCTCATTATCTCAACTCTATTTCTTTTGGTAAAAACAATAAAACATCCAGACTCCGGAGAGCTATCTCTTGCTCTTCTATCAGGATATATCTCCATTCTTATTACCAACTACTATGGCTTTTCGGTTGTTAATGTGGCTTTACTATTTTTCCTTATCCCAGCCTTTATCTTTACATATTCACCTCCAAAGAATGTCTTCATATCCACAGTTTCAATACACCTTCCATTTATCACATCCGCAATTGCCATTACCCTATTACTATTCACCCTCTACCAGACACATATCACCTGGAAAGCAGACATCAACTACGCCACTGGCAAAGCACTAATGCAAGTCAACTATGACTATCTAGCTGACGCCATCTCTAGCCTGTCTAAAGCCGTTAACTCCAGACCAAACGAACCTGTTTTCAGATCCACCCTTGCCGAGTCTCACGCTATGGCTGCAGTCTACATTAATAGCCTACTTCAAACTCCAGAAGCCTCTGCTGCATCAACCCAACAAAAACTCAAAGAACAAAGACAGCTCTATACAAATTCCGCTATTGCCAATGCACAAGAATCTATAAAACAAAACCCGTTTCACACCAATTTTTACAAAAACAAAGCAAAAATTGAAATTATGCTAGCTAGCACCGATCCTATTTACTACGAGCAAGCAATAAAGACTTTTGAAAAGATTATTGAGCTCTCACCTACTGAAGCCAAAATGTACTACAACTTAGGACTTATACACTACACCCTAGGTAATCTAGAACAAGCCAAATCTTACTACGCCAAAGCTCTGGAACTCAAGCCAGACTACTTCAAATGGGAAGAATTCATGAAAACACTTTCAGATAGACAAAAGGAACTAGACAAGGCAAAAACCAATAAAAAAGGCAGGTAATTTACCTGCCATCACCTACCCACCTGCCTTAGGAAAAACAAATAATCCTTCCAAGTCAGTGCTACTACCACCGTATCATTTTGCCTTAACACCTTTATGTCGGCTGTTGGGTATGTTTCAATAAATTGCGTAAGCTGCCCCTCAGTCATCATTATAAAAAACATCGCCACTAATCTTTCAGGAAAGACCTCCACCACACAGCCAATTCTCACAAATCCAGCCAGGTTTTCAATCTTTCGAGTCCCGATCAAACCCTTCATATTTTTACGACCCCACACAGCCTTACCCGCAAGCGATGCCCTTTTAACATACAGCATCAACTGCCTGTCGGTCTCTTCCCTTTTACTACCAGAAAGAAAAACTTTCTCTCTTATCATTTTCGCCTCCGTCGTGTCTAAAGTTTCTCAATGTTCGATTTGTATATTCTAAACTCCATCTATTACATTAACAACCCCACATTACAGGGTATTTGGTAAAATATATTATTCCGATATGAAAATTCTTGTATCACCAGACCCATTTCTAAAAATTGTAGCCAAGCCGGTTGAAAAGATTGATAAGAAACTTCTAGACCAGCTTAGCGACATGACTCAAACCCTAAAACAGGCTCAAGACCCGGAGGGTGTTGGCTTGGCAGCTACACAGGTAGGTATTGATAAGAGACTCTTCATTCTCAATCTCCACAACCAAATAGAAGTCATCATAAATCCCAAAATCATCCAAGTTTCCGAAGCAAAACTATCAGAAATCTACACCAAGAAAAAGGACAGGTGGCTTGAAGGCTGTCTTTCACTTCCCCAAATCTGGGGTTTCGTAGACAGACCTTTCTGGGTAGATATTGAATACCAAACAATCAAAAACAACCAGCTTGTTTCAAAAACCAGAAGATTTGAAGGGGTTGAGTCATCCTATGCTCTACATGAATATGACCATCTGGATGGAATTCTTTTCACCGATAGGATTCTTGAACAAAAAGGCATTATCTATCAAGAAACGGAACACGGCTTATCTCCCATAGACTTGATATAAAAAATCCCCGCCTGAAGCGGGGAATCTCTTACCAGAGCACGACAAAGGAGACAAATAACCATACAGCCAAGAGGAGAAACGTGATAAACATCGTAAACTCTGATGTTCCCACTTGACCCACCTGGTTAGTGGCAGTAAGCTCCACTGGGTTGTCAGCATTTACCACCTTGATGTACACATCGGTGGAACATTTTTCTACTACCACCACCGTCCCTGGTCTAAGTACCAGCGAAGAGGTGTAGCCGTAAGGCGCACCACCTTCTGCCCGAGTTGAATCGATGTATTCACCGTCAACCTTAAGCAAAAAAGTGTCACGGCTCACAATTGTTACCGACAGCTCCTCTTCGCGTTGTGGGTTGGCGTATGATACTGTCACTTTGCTACCAACCCCAAGCTCCATAGATAAGTCGTGCCCGACCTGGTGACCGTTTTTGGTGGCATAAGACACACCACCCAAGAAAACGACAATCACCGCAGCTACAAATACGAAGGTAAGCAATTTTTCCCAGAATTTCAAAACAGCCTCCTTAATGTACGATATTTACCCTATAGAATATCACAGGTATAATATATTTGCAATGAAAAAGAACTTAGTCTATTTTGGCTCACCCCAATTCTCTGCAGAAATTCTCGAAAGCCTCCTTACCAACCCCGAAATTAATTTGGTGGGTATTGTCACTCAAAAGGATAAACCAGTAGGTAGAAAACAAATTATTACACCATCACCTGTATCCCAAACTGCCGAAAAACACCAACTACCCACATTCAAACCAGACAGGCTAGACGATGCAAACTTGGCTCACATTAAACTTCTCAAGCCAGATATCTTTCTTGTCGTTTCTTATGGCAAAATTATTCCACAATCCTGGCTAGATTGTCCCAAAGTTGGCACTTTCAATGTTCATTTTTCACTCCTTCCCAAGTATAGAGGCGCTTTGTGTATCAGCGAAGCCATCAAAAACCAAGACAAAGAAACAGGGGTCACCTTAATGGAGATGGACAGTAAACTCGATCACGGCAATATCATCTCCCAATCCTCAATCACCATTGATACCCATGACGACTACGCTACTCTGTCCACAAAACTTACTCAAGAAGCCATTAAAATTATCGAGCGTAAATTACCCGAAATCTGTGCTCAAAAATATCACTCACTACCCCAAGATGAGTCACTGGCCACTTACACCCCACTCCACAAAAACATCACCAGACAAGATTCATATATTCCTCTCACTACGTTACTCAAAGCCACTGATGGAATAGGCAGCTCCGAGACCTATGCCCTAATCAGATCCCTATCCCCGGAACCGGGTGCGTGGACCACAGTGCAGGGAAAAGACTTAAAAATCATAAGTTGTACCCTTATAGATAGAAAGTTAGTCTTGAACCAGGTTCAACTTAGTGGCAAGCAACCAATCAGCTGGAAACAATTTTCTGCAGGATACAAATCAACTTTCAAAGCTTAAGTCAGAATTATCTTCGCCGCCAATCTCTGCATACGCTTAGGATCATCACCAAACATCTCAGCTTCGTAGTTTACATTCAAACTAGACTCAACACCCACGAGCTTTGTTCTCTTACCATCAGACTCTCCAAACGCCACCAATAAATCATCACCATAATCAGTAATCTCAAAAGACATCTCCTCCCCCTTCACTCCAAACACCCCAGACATAGACTGTCTCAAATTATCAAAAGATACAGTTCTAACTACCTCTGGATCTTCATCAGACAACAAGTCAGCCATGGTAATTTCCATTATCTTCTCATCAAACATTATCGTCACATAAAAATCTACCTTTTCCTTAATCATCCATCTCAAAAAATCCAAAACTTTCTTCCCACCACAAGGCATAGTCTCAACCTCCTTTGCATTCATACTGGAAAGATATGGCCTCAAATTTACCGACATCGTAGCCAGACTTCCATCATCCAAATACTGATAAATCAGACCGAATTCAGGAAAACTAGTTAGTAGTGAACCATCATCCAAAATTTCACCCACCATCTCACCATGCCTAGTGTAAGCTACTATTCCACCTTCATCAGTGTAAGCGAACAAGCTACCACCGGTTTCTGGACCAGAACTATTTGGCAGATTATTGAAATCCTCTTTATTTCGCGGCATTAACCTTTTGAGCTTCTCGCTCTGATTGTCTTATCGATCTTTTACAGATCGTGCAAACTTTTATCTTCAATCTCTTACCTTCAATAACAAGGTGATGAACGTGAAGATTTGGTTTTCTTACATGCTTAACTCTTCTCTTGGAAAAGCTAACTAAATTTGCAGTCTGAATTCCCTTTCCGCAAATTGCACATTCGTATCTGGAATAAGTTGTTTGTTTCATAAAGCTCCCCAATTTTATCACAACAGCCTCACATAAGGTATACTTTATTGGATATATGATTTCACAATTATTTTCGTCGCCAGTATTTTTTGTCCTATACTTTATCAGCTTGCTAATAGCGATAACCATTCATGAGTTTTCTCACGCATTAGCAGCCGACAGACTTGGTGACCCTACACCTAGGTCACAAGGCAGACTTACACTTAATCCCCTGAAGCATCTTGACCCAATAGGTACTATCTCTATGCTCCTTGTTGGCTTTGGTTGGGGTAGACCAGTAGAATTTGATCCCTACAATCTCGACAAGCCCAGAAGAGACGCAGCAATCATTTCACTCGCTGGTCCGGTTAGTAATATTCTTCTAGCAATAGCCTTTTCTCTAGTTCTAAAATTTTTTCCTCAAAGTCTTGTGATTAGCCTACTATCTTATTCCATCATCACCATTAATGTATCTCTTGCAATCTTCAACCTAGTACCAATTGGTCCTCTCGATGGTCAAAAAATCCTATCTGGAATTCTCCCAAGAGATCTTGCCTATGAGTTTGAAGCTATCATGCATCGTTATGGTACACTCCTACTTCTACTCTTTATAGTTCCCTCGTTTGGCGGTCAAACGCCAATCCACAGTCTTATCAGTCCAATCATCGGAGCTATACTCAAACTTCTAGTTTAAAGACTTCTTCTCCTCGAAAGGAAGCTAAACACTCCCACAATTAAAAGTAAGGCACCAAATCCGAGTAAGACAATTTTAAACACAGCTCCTAGGGTAGAACCCAAGCCGCCCTGCTCTGCTTCTTCAACTTGTTCATCTTTTGGAGTAATCACCGCTTTTTTCTGTGTTGGTGTAGGAGTAATCAAAGACTCTGCTGGAGATACACCTGCTCCAAAATCAATATCTCTGACCTGACCAATGAGTAATACATCTTCTGACGGTTTAGTCACGTAGCCATCTCTTTCTACGGTAACAAACAGCTTGCTAAATTTCTGATCAACTTGTCCATAAAACTTACCATTTATCACCTCTCCCAATCTCCTAACCCTTTCTCCCTCATCAGACATCCACAACACATATCTATTTTTTTCAGGAGTCAATGCAATTTTTAGATCACGACAGGTTGCCATGATCTTGTAAACATTATCAATAAATACCGAGGCAGCGAAACATGCTCCACCACTACCATTACTACGTAAATCTGCAATGCCTTCACTGGCATTTATCTTAGATGGCATCAACCCCATCACCACAAAAAATAAAAATGCCGACAGAAACATTCTTTTCTTATCCATAACCACAATTTTACACCAAAAAAATCCCTACCAAAGTTGGTAGGGATCATCTCACAAGCGGAGGGGCTAATACTCACCACGGGACTCAGCCAACTCACGATCGCGACGACGCTTTTTGGAGCCGTCATGACCACGTTCGTCAGCATATTCTCCCGTTTGAGAGCCACCCTTCTTGCCGCCCTTTTTGCCGCCCTTCTTGCCCTTCGGCTTGTCAGCCATGGGGGCGTCATTTGGGGCGACAGTCGCAACCGGAGCTGCCGGCTTCTTCTCGTCGGGCTTGTTGTAGCATACCCGGCAGAAGCGGAAGGGGCGGGCGCCGTCTTTGCGAGGCGGGATGGGTTCGCCACAGTCCTGGCAGAAGCCACCGTCCCATTGGAAAGTAGCCATCTCCTGCGAGATGTCGGTGATCAGCTTGACCACCTTGGTCGCCTCTGCTTTCGCCTCAGCAGCACGAACCCGCAACAGGTCGTGGTAAGCCACATCAGCTTCGACCACCCTGTCGCGAAATGCCAGGTCAAAGAGCGCTTGGCCTTTGTGGCCCTTGGCGTTCTCTTCCCGGACAAATTCGGCGGCCTGGTCGAGAAGCTTGTAGTAGGCTTCCGTGGCCAGCTCGAGATCCGGCAGCTTGGCTGCAAAGCGCTTGATCGCGCCGTGCACGTCAAGCAGCTGCTGCACCGAGGCCGCGTCCTTAGCTACCTGCATTTTCTTCCAGTAGTGGGATTTTACCCCTTCATACTGAGCAGGAAGGTCCTCGATGGCCTTGATGATCTGCGACACGATGCGATCGATTCTTTCAGGCATAGTCTCATCTCCTTTGTGAAATAGGTGAATGTGCAAGTGGGAATATATTACTCCTATAGGTTTATATTGTCAAGCTACAAGTCCTTCACCATATACTGACCTTCCAACCTATAACCCAAGTTAAGATAATATTCTCTTGTGCCTATGGCTGAAATAATTGCCATTTTTTTATATCCATTTGTTAAGGCAATCTTTTCTGCCTCAATAAGAAGCTTCTTTCCCAATCCCCTATGCTGAGTTTTATCTTGTTCATGAGTATTTAGCGATAAAACTTGACCATATGTGTGCACTTCTCTAACCACTGCTGCTCCTTTTATACCCAGCTTCTTTGCAATCTCACTTTCCTCATCAGGTAGTCTCAATCTAAGCATTGAATATAAATATGTATTATCTTCAAATGACAAAAACAGCTCCCTCCCTCCCAACGTTTTTCTATCATTACATCTTAACTCCAATCCTTCAGTCTGATGAACATTTCCCCTCACTTCTCTACATCTGATACATTTACAACTTCTCCCCTCCTCTTTTAGTTGTTTTTGTAATACTTGTCTTAGGTTTGTCCGCTGAGTTCCTACCGCCACCCATTTTTTGCTTATATCTCGCACCAGTCTATCAATCCTACAATAAACAGGTGTAAGCGTTTTTACCTCTTTCAACACTTCGATAAGCTTACTTTCATCATATGGTCTATACTCTCCCCGCTTCCACATTTCATACATCTCCGAACCTGGAATTGTCATTGCTGGATACACCTTAAGATAGTCTGGACCAAAACGAGAATCCTCAAACATTAACTTTGCCATCTCATTATCTTTTTCAGGAGAAGAACCAGGCAAATTAGGCATAAAGTGATAGCAAATTTTTAGTCCTGCATCTCTGCACATTCTAGTTGCTTCGGCTACTCTTTCCAAAGAGTGTCCTCTTTTAATTATACTTAGTATCTGTTCATCAAGCGCCTGCACTCCCATCTGTACTTTCGTCACCCCCATCGATCTCCATAAAACAATTTCATTTTCATTAATCCAATCAGGTCTTGTCTCAACTGATATCCCCACCACTCTTCTTTTTGCTGTCTGATTGAATTCAATTGCTCCCTCAAGTGACTCACTCACCACTCCATTTACCCCATCGTACATACCCTTAAAAAACTCTATCTTATATTCTCTTGTATACGCAGAAAATGTGCCTCCAATAACAATCAAGTCAATCTTATCTGTAGGGTGCCCGGTTTCTTCCATTTGTTTTATTCTGCCTTCAACTTGCAATCTTGGGTCAAAATTAAGCATTTTAGCTCTCTGCGCTGCTGGCTCATCGGAAAGATAAGACTTCGGCATCCCTTCTTCTAGTGGGCAATACACGCACTGCCCAGGACAAGGAAATGGCTTCATCATCACCGCGAATGGCGCCACACCACTTTCAGTTCTCACTCCTCTTGTTCTCAAGTACTCCCTCAAGTCAATATCATCAATATGTGGCCAAATATCAGAGTTTCTTGGCATCTGCCTTAACTCCCTTGACCATAGCCTGCGATAGTCCTCAAAATTTTCTAAAGTGATTTTCTCTCTGTCTCGCACTATTAATTCTTCTAGATTCATCGCTTTATTTTAACCGAAAAAACCTACCATTAAGGTAGGTATATCACAAACTTCTTGCTTGTATCCAGTTTAGCTAGATTACTCTTTTTCCAAAAAATTATGTACACATCTCCATTAGGCATAATCACTTCTTTCGTGACATATACCTCTCCAAGTTCGGGGTGTTCATCGACTACCAACACACGATTGTCGTCTTTACCCTCAATCTCACGAACGAAATATGTTTTTAAAGCCCGTTTTTCAACCAGTTCACACCTCCCTAATGTTTTCCATATTTTACTACACAAATACCTGAATAACTTGAAAAATCTAATATTATCGGATATAATACGCACGAACGCACCCTAACATTCAAAGGAGAAAAACTTATGATTGGATACATTGTCATTGGAGTTTTGCTGTGCACTCTGGCTGGGCTGGTTCCCCAATTAATCTCAAGGGACACCATGGCCAGGTCTGTCAAATGGGCCATCGCTGCCCTAGTTGGCAACATTATCTTCATCAGCGCCCAGGTCTATCTCGCCCCGCCGGCACATGTTGGACCGCTCGATGGCTACCAGTTTCTCTGGCTTCCGCTCCTGGTGAATACAGTCATCGGCCTCGGCATCGCCCTCTTCAAATCTGATTCTTTTGATGGAGATGAAGAGACCAGTACCATCAACATGCTTGCCGGTGCTGGTAATGGCGCCATACTCCTCATCCTGTTCGTTGTCATGGCTATCATCGCCATGGCGACTACTTGGGGTGAAGGAAACGCCAAGGCAAGAGCTTACTTTTTACCCATAGAAGAGGTGCAAATCGACCCCTCCTTGGGAACAAACGCTCCCGAAAGTTTTCCCGACAACGACCCCGCCCACATCATCATGGTTGAAGAAGCCACCGCCCGCCATATCGGCTCACGAGCCATTGGCCAAACCGGCGTAAACTTCGGCTCAACCTACAAACCCGGTACCTATACCAAACAAATGGTACAGGGACACATGTACTGGGTGGCACCGGTGGAGTACCAAAACTTCTTTGCCAACCTCAAACTCCCCACCACCCCAGGCGTGATTGTAGTCGATGCAGAAAACCCCATGACCGAACCTCGATTCGACCAGACGTGTCAACTGCGGTATGTCCAAAGCGCCATCCTCAACCAGGATCCCATCCGCTATCTTTACATCAGCGGCTACGATCAATATCTCTTTGTCGATCCTACATTTGAATACGACGACAACTGGGTTCCGTATATTACTGTGGATGGAAGCATTTACCAGAGGGGGCTCTACGGATCACAGGTGGTCAAAGTCTTTACCATCAATGTCTGCACCGGTGAGATCGCTGAATACAGCTTGGCTGACAAACCGGCCTGGATTGACCGCATTCTGCCACTGTCTGCCATTGATCAAAACCTCGACGACTACGGCAATTTCTACAAGGGAACCTGGCCAGTGATGTTCAACACCACCGGTCAAGGAATTGAAACAAGGGCAGACGACACTACCCCCACAGCCTACTCCTCCGTCTCAAAGAGCCCAGTCTATCAGTATGTCATGACCAGCAAAAACACCACCGACTTTAGCTCGCTGGGTATCATCCTGGTGGATACCAATTCTTACACTGCCAGGCGCTTCCCCATCTACGGCCTGCTGGTAGGCTCCAAGGTAACAGATGCCTTCATGGATATTGAGTGGAACAAGGCAGGTGATAGTCACAACTACGATATCACCGAACCAGTTCTCTACAATATCTACGGCCGCCTTACTTGGGTCACCACCTACATCAACCCCGCAAGTAATGGTATGGCAGACTACAAATCCATCGCTTTCCTGGACGCCTACTTCGTCAGCTCGGCCAATGTCATCCGCGCCGAGACCAAAGAAGAGGCTTTGTTGATGTACCAACTCTGGCAAGCAAACCGCCCTTCAAACGACACCGACCCTGGCAGCACAGCCAATCTTGTGCCCTTGTCCGGCGAGATCATCCAATTCAATGCCGAAGTAAAAAATGGCAACACCATTTACTACTTCATGATCAAGGGTGAAGATGGTGTGGTGGTCAATACTATCTTCTCAGTCACCCCCACCGACGCGGTTCGCGAAATTCGTTTCACCGAATACGGCGACCAGGTGAGCTTTACCTACGTCGAACTCGGTAGCGGCAGCGCTTCCGTCTCCTCCTTTGATAACCTCAACGTACCATAAGATCCATCAGACCCCGCAATTGCGGGGTCTTTTTTTACTTGCTGCTACCCTGCTTTAGCGTCATAATAAAACTATGTCGCAAGACCAAAGCATTATCAGTCAAGTTAAAGACACCTACAACCTAATCGCCGACAACTTTTCCCAGACCAGACAATTTGTTTGGAAAGATCTAAGCCCTCTCCTTGAAAAAATACCACCCAAATCCTCTATCCTTGATGTTGGTTGCGGCAATGGCAGAATCATCAAAAGCCTGCCCAGAGATATCAAATACACTGGCATAGATATTAGCAGTAAGTTACTTGAAAAAGCTGGTCAGTCGTTCCCCGAACACCATTTTATCGAAACAGACATCACCAAACCAGAAATCTGGAAACACTTAGGCCAATTCGATTACATTCTAGCCATCGCTTCACTCCATCACATCCCTTCAACCACAAATCAGCAATTTGTGATTGATCAAATCAAGAAA
>CAIQPO010000044.1 GCA_903873735.1 Candidatus Collierbacteria bacterium
ATTTTAAAGATTGCTCCCATCATGCTGCTACCTCTTTTAATCTTAAAAAGAAAATACAAAACCATTCTCGTGTTTTTATTATCGTTTATCATATTAAACCTATTTACCAACTTTTTATTCAGACAGAATCTGATCAACTCCTTTATCCAAGTCCTCAATCAACTTACCAACCAATACTCCACTTTTTACTACAACCAGTCCCTTGCCGCCTTCGTTGGTAGGTTCTCCGATTCTCAAAATATTGCAAGATACATAAACATGCTTACCACCATTCTCATCTGGTTTGTTGTTATCATCAAATCTTTCACTAAAAATACTCAACTTGATTTAAAAACTTACTCAACCCATCTTTTAGCCATGCTAGTCACTTCACCAATTAGTTGGCAACACTATCAGTTTTGGTCCCTACCCGCCTTTCTCTTCACTCTTCATTCCAAAAGCACAAAATTAATACCCTTTCTGTCATTTTTCTTAATTAACTTAAACATCACCAATCCACAACAGCTCTCAACCACAAACACAAGCTACTCTCATGTATTTATTGGGAACATAATCTTGCTTTTCTACCTATCTTTTACTTCTGCCAAGAAGAATCCCTAAAAACTAAGCTGTATCCAGTCTTACCCAGTAACACATAGCCCCTTTTTTCCAACAAAACAGTCACCTTTGATTTTTCCCAATTTCTCCAATCAAAGTCCAAGTCTTCACAAATTATCACCTTAGGTCGATACTTCTTCCAATTATTCGATTCCAATACTTGCAAATCCATCCCTTCTGCATCGATAGACAACAAATCCACAGTCGCCTTCTTAGGTAAATACTCATCCAAAATTTCTGAAAGCGGAACTATCGACATCTTTCTTTTTTCAATCACCCTTCTACCCACAGCTTCATTTTTCGCCTCCTGATCACCACTAAATGTATTTAACTCAGGGTCAGTATAAATTAAGTAATCTCTCACCTCTTTTTCAACACCAATACCCACACAAACAGCAACGTCTCTTTTTCTAATCCTTTTATGTCTGGCAATTAGTTCTGAATTTGGATCAATCACTAACCCTCTCCACCCCTTCTTGTACAAACCATAAGTATTTGAAAATCTCTTTGGTCTACATGCCCCAACATCTACATAAAACCCTTTCTTCGGCAACTCTCCCATCGCAATCATGTCCTCACCAGACTGAGAATAGCTCCTCTTCCCCATTAAGTCATAAAACAAGCTATCCTCAAACCAATCGTAAAATTTACTCATCACTCTAAATCCAAACTAAATTTACTTTTTTCTACCTTACCTACTGTAGAATCCTCAACCCACTCTCTTTCGTACTCCTTAAAACCCTTGTTTATCACCAGTCTGTACATTGCCGGAAACTTTTTCTCTATAGTGTTAAGCGTCAATTTCCTAACACCTCTCTTCTTCGCCACTACTGTCAATTCTTCAAACATGTTTGAGAATATTCCCATTCCTCTAAATTCACCTAACACCCCAGCATTCCAGACATGCAACGTACTTTCTGTTTTCTTGAAAGCTAAAATAAAGCCCACCACCACGCCATTCACAATCCCCAAAATCAGCACACCATCTTGTTTTAGTTTCTCTTTCCAATCTTCCAAATTATGGTACTTAACTCTTTCTGCCTCTTCTGGCTCAAACACCAAATCCGCTACCCGCAAGGCCTCATCTAAGTCGTACAAGCCACCTACTTTAATTTCAATCTTTACGCTGTCAGTCATAACTTAAATATACACGACTATGAATCTATCCTCACTCCTCATACAATACTTATATGTTAGCCACCAGAGTTAAGCTAATCATCTCCATATTTTTCTCAATCATCATCATTACTCTTACCTACATAGCATCCCCTCTCAAACCTCTGATTCCTCATTTGGACTATTTACTGGGGACAGAAAAACCAACCACTTACCTAATCTTGTTGCAAAACAACACTGAAATGAGAGCCAATGGTGGTTTCGCAGGCTCATATGCCAAGCTCACTCTCAACTTTCCTAAAGTAACTCTAGATTTCCAGGACATCTATGTTCCCAATGGTCAGCTCCAAGGTCATGTGTCTCCACCCCCTCCAATTCAACAAGCATTCAAACATGGCACCTGGGAGTTGGCTAATGCCGACTGGGAACCAGATTTCCCCACTGCTGCCAAGGCAATTCGCTGGTTTTTTACTAAAGGCGATGAAACAAACCCAGACATCCTCCTCACACTTAATCTAGACACCATCAAAAAAATTCTAAAAATTGTCGGACCTTTCAAGGTTTGGGAGTACGAGGCCGTAATAAGTCCTGAAAATGTTTATTCATTCCTCCAATCACAGGCCGAAACAGACTTTTTTCCAGGATCTACTCAAAAGAAGGACGCTCTTACTGCTGTCGGTAACTCATTAAAGAAGAAACTCTTCCAGTTAAATATCATCCAATACTTCCAAATTTCTCAAATAATTTTGGACGACTTAAATCACTCAAACCTACTTTTGCATTCAGAAGATCAAAACTTTCAATCCTTTATAGAAAAAGCCGGCTGGTCAGGGAAAATCATCCCAGGTGGTCTTGATACTTTTATGACTGTTGAGACAAATCTCGGAGCCAACAAAGCAAACTGTTGTATAGAAAGAGAGACCACTCACATTATCACCAAAGAAAACTCCACCTTCAAGCACAAAACCAACATCAAAATCACCAACACTTCATCAGGACACAACCCCAACCCCCCATTTGATTTCTCTGGTCATTATATTTCGTATATTCGCCTTTATATACCCAAAGATTCCTGGGATATTCAAATAATCCCCTTACAATCCTCACCTTCTGGAGTACTTCACCTACCACCAGTTGAGGTTGTCACCACACCAAATAAATTTGGTCTCACAGAAATCGGATTCTTCCACACTACCGCCTCCAGCACGACAAGCAATATCGATCTGTCATACAAACTATCCACTGGGTCTGCCACTTTCCCCTACTCACTTAAAATTATCAAACAAAATGGACTACACTCTTCGCCACTATCAATAATCTACGATGGTCAAACCGCCACCTTCTCACTATCTAAGACTGCTTTTTTCCCTTAAACTTTATAACCATTGCCGACACATCATCAATTCTAGACACCATCTGTTTATTCTCAAGCATTACTTGCCAATCAGAAATCTTCCTTCTGGCTTTCTCTATTGAATCAAGTAAATACTGCCCCACCCGCTTCAAACCTCCTCTGCTATCAATTGCCTTCAAACCATCAGTGTGAGTCACAGATAAAATATCGTCGGTTGATCGCACGAAACTTCTCCTCTGATAGTGAGATCTAAATCTTGTACTCTCTCCATCGGTTACCCTAATAAAGCTCCTCTCTCTATCTCTATTCCACATCTCCCAAGAGGGCATGCCTACAGACCCAAACATTTCATGTCCTCCAAAGTCCCCGGTGCCATACTGTACACTTCCATCCATCTGATGACTAACCTTTTCAGTAGCTCCCACCCTCAGCATATCTCTATCCCACACAAATCTTCCCATCTCATCTTTTCTTCCTGTAATCATTCCAAATTCACCTGTCACCGCTCCCTGTCCCCTAAAATCTCTCTTAAATTGCTGCATCCTAGCTCCAATAATCTGCTCCATCCTAGATCTCCACCTCCCACCATCCACACCACCATTTTCATCGGCTATCTGTTCTGGCAATATCCTTTCTATTCCCTTAGATAGCAAATCAGCCAGCAATGCTGAATCATTCTTAATGTGTCTGCCATCCCCATCCACTCCAATGTTTGTTACTCCATCCAATCTCCCATAAAGCACCATTATGTGTTTGGTATCCACCACCACACTCATCGCATCTTGGGCTTCATGACCTGGAGAAAGCCTAGAAAACATATACATCTCACCACCCCATGGCAAAGCCAATCTAGCGCTATGTACGCTTCCTGCCACCGCCCCTCTCTCTGTCAGCTCCTTCCCGCTAAAGCTATACATCACCACACCCTCTTCCAGTTCTTTTCTCTCCGGTGTCAACCCACATAAAACTTCACACTCCTTCCTTTCTCCAGCCTCCATCGGCTTAATTTCCGGAGACATTTGCCTTATCTCTCTATGGCTTACTGATCCTTGCGGATTTCCTACCGCCCCCTGACTACCGTAATCAGGAATCCCTTGTACCTTTCGCAGTGCCTTCTGAAATCTTCGAAAAAGTCCCTCATTGTTTTGTGATCCTCTTTCCATATCTAATTCTACCTTACCTTAATTTGAAAACTAAACCTATAATAGAGTATAATACCCCATCTGCACTTTTCAATTACAGAGGAGGCACCATGGATCCTATTGACACCTTTTATCATAAGGAGCTGCTCGGTTTCGGAGTGAGAGTCTTGCTTGTTACCGAATTTACTCACTCATACCGCCACCACCGCCAGATCATTCAGATCCGTCGCCGCATGAAAAACAAGGTTCTTCAGTGGCTTGCCGATACTTTTGGTTTTGGCTGGATCAGTGTGGGTGCGTACAACTTCACTACCTATCTTACCGGTGAACTCAAAATTCTCATGAAACCAAATGAGTTTCATCGCTACCGCAACCAGTTTGTCCAAATCCTCGATAACATCACCAATAAGGGGAAAACCCAAGGTGTTATCAGCCCCCACTTCACCACCAATGTTGTGATGGTATCCGAGGAATATCAGTTTTAGTCGCCAAAGGAATAATGCATGCCCACTAAAAACTTTTTCACCACCTTACTGCTCATCACTGTTCTTGCCTTGACTCTCGCAGCCTGCAGTGCCAAACCCAAGCAAGAACTGGTCTTCCCTACTCCTTTGCCAACCTGGACCCCCGCGTCAGGCATGAACACGCCCCAACCGACAACAACCCCTATGCCCACTTGGACCCCAGCAGCTGGCATGGTCACACCTCAACCAACAACCACAAAGCCAGTCGCCACAGTCAGCTGCGGTCAAACAGTGACTCTCACCTACCCAGGAAAAAACACCGAAAAAATCGGCATCTGGTTTTGGATCGCCCATCAATACGGCATTGCCGATACCGATCCCATGATGAGTAGCCGTGACAGTCGCTATACCAAAGCCTACCTCCAGTATGTTGGCACAGAAAAAGATGGCTTTGCCACCGGCTTCAGTAATGGCACCTACCAGTCAGGCAAGCCCGTGACCTTCACCTTCAACCTGCCCTGCCAGTAAATAATCATAACCGCCCCTTCCTAAGGGCGGTTTTTTAACGTAACAGCTTGAATCCACACCCACAAAGTGGTATACTATAGGTTGTACATTTCAAATCACTGGAGGATAACCTCATGAGACAACCCAAACACTCCCGCCTCGGTACTGTCCTAGGCTTGCTTGCGTCGGTACTACTAATCGCCCTGGCATTTCTTGTGTATCAGATATCAATAAGAAACCAAGCTGCGATTAATACTCACCCCTTGTCATCAGCCACCCCCCGCCCAACCATAGTCACCCAAAAGTCAAAGGATCTTTTGTGGATTATGGACTACATCGAAAGAAATCATGACGATGAGTTCGATAAGTACTGCGCTGAATACCAAACAGACTGGCCAGCATCCAGAGCCACTTCGGTTACCTGGGGATACGAAAATGGCGTGGCCACAATCACCGAAGACCTGGCATTGCAAACCAGCTACGGTATGGTCAATTTCCACCAGTTCCGCGACACCGTCATCCTTACCGAAAACGAAGACCTCGACCCAAACAGCCGGGAGTTCCAACTAGCGCTGGCAGAAGCATACAACCTCACCAAAAACCCTATGCTTCGACTAACCTTCAATATTGAGGTGGATGGTGATGCCCTAATCGCCTACAACTTCCAGTGCGCTCCCTACATCAAGCCATAAGGCTCATAAATCACAAGCCGCTCAACAGAGCGGCTTTTATTTTGCTTTTAATATATATATCAGCACTACTCCATCCACTTTTGTCTCATAAATAATCTCTTTATCACTCCTCCACTTTTCATCAAGTTTCAACCAATTTGTTCTGCTCACAATCCAATAATTAGCCTCTCCTTGATAGTCAAAACCCTTAAATTCCAAAGGTCTCTTCAAAGGAGGCATCACATAGTTTGGTGTCACTCTCGCTCCTACAGTACCAGAAGCGATATTTTTATTAAGCCACAACACAGCCTCTCTCTGACCTTCACCCCACCAAGACACTTCATAGCCAAATTTCTCTGCACCAGAAACACCGCCTACCAACTCATTGTAATAATCTAAATAATAAGGGTAGACCCTCACTACGCTAATTACCGCAAACACCACCCCTAAAAGCACCAACCATTTACCAATTGCGTACTTCTTCATCAAATACTCCCCACCAATACCCGACAAACCAGCTAAAAACAAATATGCAGAAATTGCATATCTAGTTCCCCCAGCCTGCACTCCCAATAAGCTAAAAAATATTACCTGCGTCAGCAATCCAGCAAGTACTATCTTTTGCCAACCCTTTCTGTCCTTAAGCGACCTCCATATTCCCAAGGCGGCAAGCATCAGCCACCACCAAGGTGTTGTTATTAAAAACTGCAGTAGATAATACCCATTTATTCCGATTCCCCTTCCAGAATTCTGACTAAAAGTAGAAATTAAGTGTTTTGGAAACTCCATCCAAATAAGCGGCCAAGTGAGAAATCCCACCGCCACTGTCATCACCCCCACAATCATCCATCTAAAAAACATCTTTTTTGATATCTTTTCTCTCAACAAGTCCCAACACATCGTGAGAATTAACAGACTGATATTTGAATATCTAGTCCAAAACAATAATCCCAAAACCACTCCTATCCACCAAATTCTCTGTCGATTCTTTATCTCAAACAAAACCATCAGCAACCCCAAAAAACCTACGGTAATTGCCTCAAATGTCACCAGCTGCCCCATTACTAAGAATCTAGGCATAAAAGCCAATCCCACAACGGATATCATCGCAGCCATTTCATTGTGTCTTGAAATATACCAATACAAACAAGCCACACCAAACGCTACAAACACAGCAGCTACCTTTCTTGGTGTTCCGAAATCATAAGGAGCAGCATAATACCTTGCTCTTAGCTGTGTTGGAATCAGCATTTCTGTGCTAAGCCTAGTTTGTTCAGCTGGACTTAATTTTTGCTTACCATCCAGTCGAATCATATCCACCATTCCCGCCAAACCATAAATATATTTAGCCACCATCGGGTGCTCGCTCCCCATGTTCCAAGATTCCACCGACAAATCACCTCTCTCCAAAGCATCAATCGCCAAAATACCCGTATCAATCTTAAAAGACTCATCCCATGTTCTCCCCATTTGATTCATTCCCACCAAAAGCCACAACCAAAACAGGAAAAAAACTAAAATCGTCTTCTTTAACATCTACCTCTACTCTACCTTATCCACCGTCCTTTAGACCAGCCAAAAACTCCTTATTAGATTTAGTCTTTGCCAATCTAGAAAGAAGCACCTCAGTTCTCTCTCCGTCTCCCAGAACATCAAGCATTCTTCTCATGAGAATCACACTCTGATACTCCATCTGATCAAAAAGCAAATCATCTCTTCTGGTACCACTTCTCATCACATCAATTGCTGGATATATTCTTCTTTCAGCCAGTCTTCTATCCAAGCAAAGCTCCATGTTCCCGGTTCCCTTAAACTCTTCATAAACCAAATCATCCATTCTAGAACCAGTATCAATAAGCGAAGTACCAATAATTGTAAGCGATCCACCATTTTCAATCTTTCTAGCTGCACCAAAGAACTTCTTTGGTGGGTACAAAGCCGCAGGATCAAATCCTCCAGATAGAGTTCTTCCCGAAGTAGGAATAGCTAGATTATACGCACGAGCCAAACGAGTAATTGAGTCAAGAAGTATCACCACGTCTTTACCCAACTCCACTAATCTTTTTGCTCTCTCCAGTGCAATCTCGGCCACTTTTGTTTGGTCTTCAGCTTTTTCATCGAAGTTTGATGCGGCTGTTTCTCCAAGCATTTCCGAATTTTTTGTAATCGTAGCGATATGTCTTGAAATATCAGTCACCTCTTCAGGTCGCTCTCCCACCAACACTGCCATAATATGAACCTCTGGATAATTGGCTGCAATACCTGAAGCAATCTCTTTAATCACTGTCGTCTTTCCTGCCTTTGGTGGTGAAACAATCAAACCTCTTTGTCCTCTACCAACCGGCGCTACCAAGTCCACCAACCTGGTCGACAAAATTTCCTTACCTGTTTCTAATTTAATTTTCTCAAATGGGTAAATTGGAGTTCCTTTTTCAAACTTTGGTCTATCCGCCATCTTCATTGGCTCAACTCCATTAATTTTAGTTATCTGAACCATCCCCCAATACTGTTCATTTTCCTTAGGTCGCTTCGCTAATCCCACCACCACATCTCCAGGTCTAAGTCTAAGTGTCTTACTCATTGCCGAGTTTATGAAAATATCATTTTCACTCGGTTTAAATCCCGGTCTTGCCACTGCTCTTCCATCACCACCAATGATATCCACAATTCCTATTACTTCTTCTGTGATCACTGGCTCTGGCATTGACCTTTGATATGAGGGTCTCATCATTGGTCTTCCCCCACCATATGCTGGTCTATGAAATGACCTTTGAAATATATGTTGTGGTGTTGAATTATTTTGGGTGTTATATACCGATGCAGCACTCACAGGCGCAGCGGGTGTTACTGTTACTGGCTGAACCTCTGGAACTTGCTCCACTTTCTTTTCCTCAATAATAGTTACTGGTGCCGAGTTTACAACCTCATTTATTACTTCGCCTACTTTTTCAACAACTTCCACGG
>CAIQPO010000045.1 GCA_903873735.1 Candidatus Collierbacteria bacterium
AACCCACCTAAAACTGAAGCCCAGTTTAATATGCCTAGCTGGAATGACATGTGGTCGCCAATACCCCAGCTTGACCCACCGTATCCCCATGGAGAGTAAATTAGCTGCTTGATAAAGGGGAAGTGGTCATAAAAATTAAATGGGCTGGCTTTTGCCAAGTAGCCTCTTTCTAAGATAACTGGCAACCAGTAGTAAAGAGTCAGGATAAGCGCACCAACAATACCTAGGGTGAGGTAGGTAAGACTTTTTCTGACTTCTGCTTTGGGTATATAAATTAAGATAAATAACAAAATTAGCGGTAGGGTAAGGATAGTGGCTGGTTGATGGCTTAAAACTAAAAGAGAGATTGAAATCGCAAAAACTGCAGTGTTTACCAAATTTTTATCTTTTACCAATCTAATTCCCGATAAAACAATTAAGGGGAAAAAAGCAAAAGCAAAACTCTCACCCAAACTACCGCGAACAAATAGATTGACGGCACGATATGGGGTGTAGGTGTAGATAATTGCTCCCACTAAAGCAATTGATGGGCTTCTGGTGAGATAGATAGCTAAGAAATACATAAAGGTAGAGGCGAGGAATACAGAGAGTATCATGGCTGCCTTGAAAGATTGGGTGAGACCAAAGCCTAATCTCTCGAAGATGTAGGTAATGTAGTAAGGTAGCTGGTAATTGAATTCTGGGAAAGGTGAGCCATATTCAAAATGCATATCTGGCGCTAGGCGGGGAGGAAATTGCCCTAATGAGATTGCTTTGTGATACTGATGAAGATTGGCTATTTGAGTTTCGTCGTGGAAGGTGGGCATTCTCAAATCCAAGTAAGGTGAAATCGCAGGAATCAGCATCAACAAACCAAGGAGGAAAATTGCGAGTCTATTTCTCATTTTCTCTAAAGTATTTAATGAAAAGAAGAAGAGCAATTAATGAAATTACAGAAATTAGATTTGATCTAAATCTAATAGGAGTGTCTTCAAAAAATCCTTGGATAAGATGATGACCCGAACTGAGGCGAACGGTGATTAGACCATAATCATTGTCGGAGGTAATACTAATTGGAGCGGGAAGGCGGTTTTGATATAAAGTCCAGCCAGGGAAATAGACGACAGGGAATCTAACTTCTGCGTCATTGGAGTAAACATCAAATTCTGAGGAAAAATAGTTTGATCTTTTGTCAAAGTAGTTGGTGCTGACATTGCCTTTAATTATTTGCGGCATTGATGGCGCCAGACTGTTGGGAATTTTGGTGGATGAGTTTGGGAGGTAATCAAGCAGAGCAGCTCTTGCTTGGTTTTCATATTCTGCACCTTGCAGTTTGTTTTCATCGGTAACATTCGGTAAATACCGACCAAATCTAAATAAAGACGAAGTGGAAATGATGACTAGGATTGAGAGAAAAATTATTAAAAATCTCTTTTGCTTTATTACCTCAATTTGAAGCGCAGAAAGAGCTGAAATCAGGAGGGCGGTAATCCCGAGGAATCTCCAAGGAAATTGTGCATAGTGTAGGGTGGAAATTGAATTCCAGATATGAAATGACTTGCTGTGAATCATGAAGATGGAGAGAAATGAAAGTATAAAAAATACAGAAAGTGTTAATTGTTTGAATTTATCCTTTCTTGAAAGCAAAACAAAAATTGGTGTCGTAGATAAGACTATTAGCCCCACAAAGCCGATGAAAAATGAGAGTACTGGACCAGGGCCGATAGAGGGAGAGCCAAAACCCCAAGGTGTGGGAGTAAAAAGTTGTTTTATGGAAAGAAAATGATTATCAAATTTGTAGTAATCCTTTATCAAGTAATCAGTTTGAGACAATCCTTTTTCAAAGATAACTGGAAAGAGAAAAAATGCCGACAGACCCAAACCAATGAAGGAAGAAATCATTAAAGCCTGAATTTTTTCTTTTGTAATCCCCTCTTTGATTAAGTAAATTAAACAGATAACTACGATAAATATTGCCGAAAGCATTACTGTGACATTGTGAGTTGAAAGGAAGGCAGCAATAAAAAGAGCTGTGGTGACAATGGTGATTTTTTCTGGCTTCTTTATTAATTTAATCAGACCACCCAAAACACCAGGAAGTAGTGCTAGTCCATAGCTTTCTGATATTGCGCCGCGTACAAAAATGTCTAGGACTCTGTAGGGGAAAAAAGTATAGACAAGGGCGCCAAAGAAAGCTGGAACAGGAGATGCTATCTGTAATAAAAAGTAGAAAGAAAATAGACTTGAAAATACAACAGCCAACAAGATAAGTGCCTTGGCTGTGTCTACAAAAGAAAAACCAAGCGCGTGTATTGACTGACCAAGATAATAAGGAAATGCTGAGTAGAAATTAAATAAAGGCTGACCATAGGCAGCACCCATATCTGGAGCCCAGCGGCATGGAAGCTGTCCGTCTTTAAAACATTTATCCATTTGATAAAGTCTCATCACCTGTAAGTCGTCATGCATGGTAAAGTATCCAGGCTTGAACAGCTCTCTTGAAGAAAAGAGGGCGATTAAGACTAGTAGAAGTGATAGCAGGAAGGTTTGCTTTCTCATGATGTCTTTCTAAATATTAGCCACAATACTGTAGGAATTGAAATAAGACTTAATAAGTTGCCTATTAACCTTGGTGCAGTATCTGTGATTTTCCCTTCAATTTGATAGGTGCCAGGTGTAAGCGTTAGGAACATATTTCCATCAGTGGAGTAGTGGGCGGTTACTGGCTTGCCGTTTAAGTAGATATTCCACCCTGGGAAATAGAGTCTGTTTAGCTTAAGTAGCACTTCTTTTGAGGTTTGATACTCAAAGGAGAAAGAGGTAGAGCTGGTTTTGTAGTTTTTGATGCTTGCTTCTTTTATGGATGAGCTGGGAAGAATAGGGGCTGGAGAGTTTGGAGGTAGGTCGGCTGATGTGGGTAGGTAGTCGAAAATGCTAATGGTCATTTGGCGATCCCAGAGATATCCAGAAAATTTTTCTTGCTCGGTAATTTGTAACCAGCGGGTGGGGCGGAAGTAGGAAATTGAAACCAAAAAGGTCAAAAGAATAGTAGAGATACCTAACCACTTTGCGTATTTAGAATTTATGTCGAATAAATATATACCAACCCCGAGAATGAAGAAGAAGTTTCCGAGCACTAAAAATCTCCAGGGGAATTGGAGAAAGACTAGTGGAGGAAGTAACTTCCAGATAAGTGATGATTTTTCGTGGGCCATAAAGGTGGAAAAAAGCCCTAAAACCAGTAACGAAAGCGAGATAAGACTTATTTTTAGGTGACGTCTTTTAATAAGATTGATGAAGATTGATATCAAAGATAAAACTAAAAGGATCAGTAGAACTGGACTGTAAAAAAAGGAAAGATCGTCTGTAGGTCCGATCTCAGAAGAGCCGTAGCCCCAAAAAGTGGATATAAAAAGCTGTTTGAAGCTGATGAAATGAGCTCTATAGTCGAAGTAACCACCTATCATTGTTTCGGTGTGAGCGAATTTCTTTTCGAGAATAACAGGCAGCAAGAAGAATGCAGAAATAAGAGCCCCGGTAAGTATTGATGATAGGAGCCATTTTGTAAGAGACAGAAGATTTTTTAGATTGATTTTTTGAAGAATTCCAGAGAAAAGAGCAAATAAAAAAACTGTGGGAGTGAAGATTAGGGTGGTGACATTGTGTGTGGCAAAAAGTAGTCCAAAACTAAGGCCGAGCTTAGCCATATTTGATAGATTAGGGCGGTTAACTAGCCTTAATGCAAAAAATGTAATTAAGGGAATTATTGTGAATGCCCAAGCTTCTCCCATAGCTCCCCTGGAATAAATGTCTGAGGCTCTGTATGGAGCAAGTGCATAAAGAGAGGCAACGGCAAGTGCTGCGTAATTATTTTTGAATAGCTCTTTGGCGGCAAAATACATAGCGACATTTCCAAGTAGGAGTGAAAGAATAAAGCCGATCTTCACTGAATCAAAGAGACCAACTCCAGCAAGATTAAATAGAGACATAAGGTAGTAAGGCAAAGGACCGTAGTAGTTGAATTGGGGATAACCAAAGCGATAGCCCATGTCGGCGGTGAAGCGACAAGGAATCTGACCTTCACGGAAACACTCTGACATTCCATAAATTCTTATCGCTTGAAGATCGTCATGCATGGGAAAATAGCCAGGTCGCAGAAGTGTGAAGAAGGTGGGAGTGGATATCAAAGTGACAAATATTAGCGGGAGCGCCTGGGAGAGTAGTCTTTTTAGAGGGTTTAGGTTCATTTTAGTTCGAAGAATTGAAGATATTCTCGGGTTCCATCTGGTCTAATGGCCTTGGGAAACTCTGCTACTAAGGTTAGTTTGGAAAGCACAGGTTCGGGCATAAAATTCCTGCTTTTGTTTAGAACTAGATATCTTTTATTGGATTTTGCAGTATTTAGAAGGCCTTCGGGAATTTTATCTACTCTGGGAGGACTACCAACAATGGTGATATTTTTGTGCCCTTCGGTGTAGATTTGGAGACCGTCGGGTAAGGTGCCAAAGTACCCTTCGGTAAAGACAACCACTTTTTCTCCTTTAGCTTCTTGGTTTTTTAGATAGTCTGCAACTTGGACCTGACCAAAACCTGCAGTCCACTCTTCCAAGTAGCCACTGCGCATATCTCTAGACATAGGAGCAGTAGAAGGAGAAATTAGGTAATTTATGGTGACATAAAGAGGGACTATTAAAGTGAGGGGAGAAATTAATTTGACCAGTAATCCTTTGCGGGTGGAAAGAAAGTATAGCCCTTGAGCAGCAACCACCAAAAGAGGCATGGTAGCAAAAAGAATGTATCTGCTGGTATATACTTTGGCGATTGAACCTTGGGCAATTAACGGAATGAGCGACAGTAAGACGAAAAATAGAGAGGTTTTTAGATTTTTCTTGGAAAAATGAGCTACTGCAATATTTACAATGATAGTGGGGGTGAGAAGTAGATATATCCAGTTTGCAGTAGATTTAAGGTTACCCACTAGAGGGTTTAAGGGGTGTGTGAGAACCTCGCTAAATGAAAAAACATAGTCTTGGTTTCGGGAGTTGATCATGCCGAAGCCTGGTCCGAGACGGAGCACAGAATAGATGACCTGGGAAATTACTAATGCCGCAAACCCGTGAATAACTATCTGCTTGAGTGAGCCTTTTAGTACACCCTTGTTGATAAAAAATAGAATTATTAGAAACGACCAAAGATAAAAGAAGATTGCTGGTGATTTGGTAATTAGTCCACCACCTAAAGCAAAACCTAAGAACATAGCAGTGTCTAGCCTGGGTTTTTTGGCATACAAAACGGATAAGCCCATCACCCAGACCCCAAAAGCTGCGAGCAAACTATCAGCGAGAGCCATTCTGTCGAAAAAGAAGGTGAAGGGAACTGTGGAATATATGAGCATGGCAAGACCACCAACCAATAAACTACCAGAGACCTGAAGTGTGAGGAAACCAATTCCAATTAATGAAATGAAGCCGGCTGCAACTGATACCAATCTTCCTGCCACTAGTGGATCAGAAATGAACTTAAGTGCGGGCATGGTAAGCCACATAAAAAGTGGTTGTTTGCCATCTGAAAGAGGCAAGAAACGCAGGGTGGCTTCAGCTTTCATTACCTGCGACCAGCGAACATAGATGCCTTCATCTACAAACACGGGAATACTATTTAGATTTGAGAGACGCAATAAAAAGTAGATAGCTACTGAAAACAAACACAAAAAGATGGCTCCATTAAATTTTTTCATATTTGCCATCTGCGTCATTCATTCTGACCATGATGATTTGTTTGAGCATGTCGACTGATTCTTTAACGAAATTTCTATCTTTGCCTTTGGATACATCTTCATCTCTCCATTTCACATCTACCTCTTTTAATTTTGACCCTAGCTTTTCAGCCATAAAGAGAAGCTCTACATCAAAGGCAGAAACTACCCAACCTTTGGTTTTTTTGCCACCTTTTAGCACTTCAAGATGGGGGAAGATTCGCTTTAGAAGAGTAGCTTCATATGCTTTGAAACCGCATTGGGTATCGGAGACATGCTTTAGAAGAAATAGACTGCGAACCAAACGAAAACCCCAGGAGGTAAGTTGTCGGTACCAGGGGAAATTTTCTCTCATCTTACCTCTCGAGCCAAACACAACACCAAAGCCTTTGTCGAACCAGGGTAAAAGTTTACTCACTTCTTTTAGAGGGGTAGATTGATCCATGTCAGTGGTAAGAATATATTCGCCTCTAGCCTCCTTGATACCATTTAAGAGACCTGCAGCTTTCCCTCCATGACTACCATGAATGAGTTTGAATCCTTTGTTTTTGGCGGCGAACTTCTTGATGATTTCGTCTCCCCCATCGGTGGAACCATCATCATTTATGATGACTTCCCAAGTAAAATCAGCAGTTTTTAGATATGAGTGCATTTGCTCAAGCACACCCCTTTGAAGGTTTTCTTTTTCGTTGTAACTGGTGATGACGACAGAAAGTTTTGGATTCATTATTTGAAGATATTCTCTTTATAGTATTTTAACTCACCGATGGATTCTTTGATGTCGGAGAAGGAGCGATGAGGCTCTAGCTTGGGAAACTCTGGGAGCTTGGGGTACATATGTCTAGCGATTTCTTTTATTGTATCGACATCGATGATGTGATGGTGGAGATAGCCATAGATCTTGGGCATGTGGTGAAACAGGAAATGACGGTCTACATGAACTGAGCAACCAGCAAGCATACCTGTTTGGGGAGGAAGATGTTTTTTGATGAAAGCTAGAGTTTTTGATTCTGCCTGTTCAAGGGTGACTCGTGATGAGATTATCTCTGAAGTAAGACCAGACTTCATAAAGTGATCCTTACACCAGTCAGACATAGTATCAAGCACTTTTTTTGGCTGGTGAATAACCAAACGAGGACCTTCGTCTATTACTTTAAGCTGGCTATTGGTAATTAGAGTGGCTATTTCTACAATTTGCCCCTTGGTGGGGTCGAGATCCGTCATCTCCAGATCCATCCAGATGAAGTATGGGGAGGTGGTAATCATTTTTGTGGGTGAACTAATCTATATATCTTTAAATGATCTATTTGCCACATCTGATCTATCTTGGCAATTCCAAAGACGGCGATCTGCCACTGTGGATGACCTTCTGGCTTGCAGGAATCACCATCTTCACAGATAACAAACAGCTGATCAACAACCTTTTCTTCTCCTCGTACCAGATTTGCTTTCTTATTTTCCAAAAAGTATCTATACGATTCGTCGTAGTTTTGCTTAGCAATCAAACCAAAATTGAAATGATTGCCTTTGGATTCTTTGATGATTAAATCGACAGCTGCTTCTGTGCGCTGGAGCTGGCGATTTGGATTTTGGAAGGTGGGACTGAATTTTAAATTTAGGAATACTATAAATAAGATGGCACTAGCACCTAAAATCTTGAATATTAGATTTGATCTTAGAAGATAGGACAGCGATACACCAGTAAGCAAGAAAAAGGCGGGGTAAATGAACCCCAGATAGTGGATATACACATGCTGTTTGTAGACTCCGAGACCAAGGAAGCCAGTGAAAAGCCAAGCAAGAAGTAGAAGATGAGGTTTTTTATTTTTGACTTGGGTGAGAGACAGAATAAAAAGGACTAGCAAAATGACGAAAACAAGAAGCGAGTAAATCTCTTGTCTGGCTGTAACTAAGTCGGTAGTAGCCTGGGAGATTACTGGCAGGAAGCGATCTGACCTGGCTGGATTCAGATTTACTGTGGTCTGACGATTGGTGAAGAAGGTTTTGAAGGCGTTGAAGTTCATACCTTGATGTTTTAGGTCAAAAAGAGCCAGTGGGCTCATGGAAAGGAGGAAAACAAATATGGCAATGACTGTATTTTTTAGGAGAGACTTAAGTTTTTCAGAATCTTTTTTCACTTTTAAGAAAGTCAGAATAAAATACAAAGCCAAAACTGGAGAAAGTAGCAGTCCGAGATAGTGCATTTGCAGTGCGGCTGAAAAAGAAATTGCTGCAAAAATTATGGATAGAAAATGATTTTTGGCGTAAAGGCGATAAATAAACCAAACAGAAAGTAGGGCAAAAAGTGGCATGGGGTTTGGATTCCAGGAAGATCTGGAGTAAATAATGGCTACAGGTGATAGGGCAAAGAAAAGAGCGGATGTCAGACCAGCGACTCTACCAAACCAGTGCCTACCGATAATCCAGGTAAGAAAGACGGTAAGGGTTCCGATTAAGGCGACCATTACGGCTGGACCAACAGGATTAAGCCAAGAAATAAGAAGCGCTGGAGCCATCATGTAGTAGTAGAGTGGACCAAGATACATGTTTCCGATTGAGGTCTGTGGGCCAATAAAAACAAGATTGCCCTTGGTTATAAGGTCGCGAACAATTCGGACATCTCGTCCTTCATCTCCTAAAAAAGTAAGGAATTCGTTGATCCTGTAGAGCCTTAGGAAAAGTGAAAGCAAAACGATTCCGGCTATCAGCCAAAACTCAAGCTGGTTTTGCTTGATCCATTTTATTATCTTAGTTTTTTCCACAGATTAAACAGATCAATAAAACTCCTAATAATGACATTAAGCTTGGCACCTGTAGCTTCGCCTTGTTTGCGAGGGTAGTGGTTGACACCAATTTCTACAATTTTGAAACCTTTTTTCTTGGCTTTGATTAGGAATTCCGAGCTGATAAAAGCTCCCCTTTCACTTTCAAGTCGGGCGATTTTGTCTACGACTTTCTTAGAAATGAGCTTGAAGCCACAATCGATGTCTTTTACCTTTAGACCAAACAAAATATTGACGATTGTTTGCCAAACAAAAGAGTTTAACTTTCTCATTTTGGACACTTTTCTACCGAGGTAGTAACCAATGACCATGTCGGCACCTGTATTGGCTTGAGTGTCTAGAAAATGGGTAATTTCTGAAAAATCAAATTGACCGTCGGCATCGATGAAGGCGATCCAAGAATATCTTGAGGCATACAGACCACTTTTGAGGGCTGCACCATAACCCCTATTGGGATTGTGGTGAATTACTTTTACATGCGAATCTTTTTTGGCAAGAGCGTCGGCAATATCACCTGTTTTGTCTTTACTGCCATCGTTTACCAGGATTATTTCGTACTCGTCAAAGTTTGCCTCTAGATTTGTCTTGACATTTTTATAAGTCGATTTAAGGTTTGCTTCTTCGTTGTAGCAAGGCAGAAAAACACTAAGCTCTTTAATTTGTTTCGCCATACCCATAAGTATATACTAGCTTTAGATGAAAAGACTCTTACTTGCAGCACTAGTGTTTGTGTCTACTCTGTTGGTGTGGGCACCATTTTTAATGAAGATAGACATGCCTCTTTGGAACTTTGATTTCAAAGACGGGGGAAAAATTTTGTGGCAAAATTTTGATGGACCAAACTATTTAATAATTGAGAGAACTTGGTATGCAAGAGATAAGATACTGGAAAATTTTTCAAATCCCTTGCCAGCAGAGTACTATCCCGCTCACTTTCCTTTGTATCCAGCGATAATCGGATTATTTGATATGTTTTTTACTGGACCTTGGGCAATGCTTCTTTCAACCTTGGCTGGATCAATCCTGTGCATAGTGGTGTTTTATGAATACTTAAGACAGTTTAAGCTGTCGGATAATGCCAAGTGGCTGGCTGTATTGTTTTTATTTTTTCCGGCTAGGTGGGTTGCTGTTAGATCTGTAGGGTCTCCAGAGCCGTGGTTTATCGCTTTTATCCTTCTTAGTATGCTGTTTTTTAAGAAAGGGAGGTATTTTTGGGCGGGTATTTTTGGAGCACTGGCTCAACTTACTAAAAGTCCGGCAATAATTTTATTTGCCGCATATGGTTTGGTATTGCTTACTGATTCAATAAAGCAGAAAAAAATAATCTGGAAAGCTTGGCCAATAGTGTCGATGGTACTAGCAATTCCACTACTCTTTTGGTTTTACGGAAAGATGACTGGAGATTTTTGGGCATACTTTAACAGTGGTGATAATATTCACCTTTTTTGGCCCCCATTTTCTGTTTTTGCTCCAAAAGGACAGGTTTGGGTGGGGAACTTCTGGTTAGAGGACATCATCTGGACATGGGCTGTGCTAGGAGTAGGTGTAATTAGCTTGAGAAATAAGAAACTAAAATTGGAGCATTACTTTGCGGGGCTGTACTTCCTATCTACTTTATTTGTGGCCCACCGTGATATTAGTCGCTATATTTTGCCAGTGGTTCCTTTTGCTCTTATTGGCCTGGATGAGATCGTCTCAAGAAAAGAGGTAAAGATTGTAGCAATGATTTTGGTGGTACCAATTCTCATATACACCTGGAACTTTTTACTTCACAATACTGCCCCAGTTGCTGACTGGGCACCGTACTTGTAATAAAAAACCCGCTCTGGTGAGCGGGTGTTTGGTTTTTAGTTTACTTCGATATCCAGATCAATATCATGAGCTGGATCGAGGAGTTTCAGCTTGTCGCCAACTTTTATGCCGATGCGTTGCTGTTTGTCTGACGGCTTCAGAGCCTCACCGCCATTGATGGTGATTTGGCATTCGTAGTTGGTGTGGCTTTCGGACGGAATGATGAGCAGCAACTGATCTAGTTTTTCTAGAACAATTGAAGGAAACTCCGCCGCCAGGATGTCGAAGGTTCGGTTAAAAATATGCAAACGAGCCGACTGCTCCCGAACGTTACCAAAGACTTTACCAGACATTTGTACTTTTAACATACCGATTTTTCCTCCCAAGGTGCAAGATGAGCTATAGGATATCACCTGGAGCTTGAAAAGTCAAAAAAGAGAGGCTCTTTGAGCCTCTCTTGGGTTGTTATTTGCCCCACTCTCTGGGAATCAGGTGACACATGTTGCAACTTACGATGAAGGGGCAACCACTGCACTTAGGACCAGAATCTGCCTCTTCGTAGTCGGGATCTTCGTCGCAGTAGTCGGCGGCAGTCTTTGCCTGCCGTCTCTTTTCTGCAATGATGCTCTCGCGGATGGCCTTGACGGAGGCGGTGATGATTGCAGCGGCATTTTCTCCCGAATGGATGTCCACATTGCAGAGACCGGTGGCGGCGGTGATGCATTCAGGCTTGCTGAATGTGACATGACCATCGTCTCGCACTGTAAGCGACTGCAGTGTGACACCATCTTCAATGTCGGCAGTGAAGGCATCACAGTTACCACCTTTTGGCTTTAGAACTGTAGAGTAGCCATCCAGGTAGTTGATGGTGATCTTCCCCATAAAACGGACCTTGGCCCGGAAACCGGTCCAATCGTCGCCCGAGTAGATGGTGAAGTTCACCCTCTCTGACTCGTCAAAGTCAGCGAAGTGATTTTTTACAGTTAGGCTGGTTTCATCGACAAATTTGACGATGTTTTCACCCAGGCCTTCACCGTAAACAATGTTATGAACCTTCTCTACCAACTTCTTGAGATCATCCGGGGTAACGAAAGCTTCATCAACCACCACGGTCGTAAACATATCCATGTGTTTGGGGTCGAAGCGACCCTTGGCTTTTAGTGCCTCACGACGAGCTTCGAAGCGCTTGCGGAGATCCCCAACAGTACGGATGAAGTGCCGGTCGTTGAAGCTATTCTGAAAGGAAACTTCAATGTCAGCAACACCCCGTTCGTAGTAACCGAGCGCTGCCTGGTAGTTTTCCCAGTCAAGGGGAGAACCAGAGATTCTACCAGAGGTGATGATGCCCGCCGTATAACCTAGCTCGGCGATGTATTCAATGATGGCAGCAAAGTCTGGATGTAGCAGGGGTTCACCACCGATGAGGTAGATTGAGTTGCATTCAACATTATCCGCGATCCAGCGGATACGGGATTTGATGAGATCTAAGGGTAGGTGTGCTCCTTTGGAATGTACGGTTTTGCCTTTATAGCACCACCGACAGCCACAGTAACATCGACGAGTGATTTCAACTAAGGCAGTGCCAGGGATGCGGATGGGTTTAGCCATGGTATTCTCTCCTGAATGAAGTTGAGAGGGGGAAATTAAGGTGCAAGAATGGCTGGATTATATCCTATAAGTCGATAAAAGTCAAACCAGTGGGAGCCTATTTCTTCTTTTTCCAGATCACCTTGTTGTAGATAAACCAATTGTAGGGAATGGTGAAGCAAAATATTGCTAAAACAAGGAAAAGAGACCTTAGGTGATCACCAAAGAATTGTGTTCCAACAGACACAACTAAGCTAGGAATGATGATGCCACCTACGATAGAGGATAGATTAAAAGTGATAAATTTCTTGACCATACGCTTACCAAGAGTAAGTTTTTCGTTTTTGAAGGTCCAGAGATTATTGAAAGTGAAGTTGCTGATGATGGATATTTCTGAGGCTAGGGCATTGGCAATACCGTTTCGAATCCCTACCTCTAGAGGTAAGCCAAGCATAAGTGTGCTAAAGAGATTTAGACCAAAAAGGTTGATGAAGAAGCCAAAACCACCAATGAAGCCAAATTTTATAAATTTTTTGGTCATATCGTCGTTTAGACGAAGGAGGAAAACTGTACGGAAGATATCTTTGGCGGTTTGAGGCTCAATTTTGGATTCACCGGCAGTTCGAAGACCAAATTGGAGGGGAATTTCTTTGACTTTGGCTCCAAGCTGAATCATTTGGTAAAGAAACTCCAGTTTGTAACCAAAACTTCGTGAATACAGCTTGTCCATTTCCATGGTGTCGACAAAGCCCTTTACTCTTGAGGCTTTTAAGCCTGTGGTGGGGTCGGTAATTCGGAAAAAAGTCTTGGTGGGGAAAAACAGAATGGTGCGTGCTACAAAACCTCCAAACTCGGAAAAAAATAATCTCTTGAATCCCCAACCCTTGGGATTTGATCCCCCTTTGATTTTTCTTGAACCAAGGACATAGTCGGCACCAGCTGAAATTTCTTTGAGCATTTGAGGAATAGTTTTGGGAGGATGCTGAAAATCTCCATCAAATTCAATTACCACGCTAGCTCGATGCTTTTCCATGGCTCTTCTAAAGCCTTTGACATAGGCAGCTCCAATACCTTCTTTTTTGGTTTCAATTAAGAGATCAAGATTTGAAAATTTCTTTTGTTTTTCTTCTACCTTCTTCCAAGTACCGTCTGGTGATTTACCATCGACAATTAGCACCCTGCAATCGTAGTCTTTTACCTTGGGAAAGGTGATGGTAAAAAGGTGATCAATCATTTTACCGATTGAATCGACTTCATTAAACGTGGGAATGACTACTACAGCGACTGGAAGTTTTTTCATAAAGATTATTTACCCTCTTGGCATTGGCAATCTCCGCATCCACCGCAGCAACCATCAGATTCTTGTTCGATTTCTTCTCTTTTTTCGCTCTCATACCAGTAGAGTTTGTCTTTTTCTTCGTCTTTAGTGAGGTTGTGTGAGCCGTCACAGAAAGGTTGGTTCTTTGACAAACCACACATACAAATCATGTGTTCACCTACTTTGTGAGGTGCGTGGGCGGTTTTCTTTACAAGTCTAGCCATATTTGTATTATACCTACTTTATAATTAGAGGATATGGTAATTGATATTTTAACGATATTTCCAGAAATGTTTGAGGGAGTCTTTGGTACATCTATTATCGGTCGAGCCAAGGGTACCGGACTGGTGACTATCAATATTCACAACTTGAGAGACTGGAGCGATGACAACTACAAAAGTGTAGATGGTCGACCTTATGGTGGTGGGGCAGGTATGGTGATGAGAGTGGATGTGGTGGATAGGGCAACTTCGACTTTACGGAAAGAGAAGACAAAGGTAATTTTGATGGATACCAAGGGAGAGGTTTATAGCCAAAAGAAGGCAGAGAGCCTAAAGGCGGAAGAACACCTCATTTTTATCGCCCCACATTTTGAAGGTATAGATCACCGAGTGCATGAACACTTGGCTGATTTTGTATTCTCAATTGGAGGCTATGTGCTTTCTGGAGGCGAGCTGCCGGTGATGGTGGTGGTGGATTCAATTATTAGACTCTTGCCTGGGGCGCTGGGTAACCCAGACTCACTAACTGAAGAGTCTTTTAGTGAAAATTTTGAGGTGGAGTATCCACAGTACACCAGACCGGGAGAGTACAAGGGATGGGAGGTGCCAGAAATTTTACTCTCGGGCGACCATAAAAAAATTGCTGATTGGCGAAAGAGTGGTGGGAACTAAGGAGCGTGATTTTTGGCTCTTTCGGCGATTGCCTCTTCAACTGCTTCTTGACGAGCTCTCTCCTCTGCAGATAGAGGCTTTATTTGAGCTTGAATATTTTGTACTCTAATTTCGGT
>CAIQPO010000046.1 GCA_903873735.1 Candidatus Collierbacteria bacterium
GACCTTTTAAGAAAGTCGTAAATCATTATCCTTATTATAAATACTTTTTTTCTTTTCTTTCACCCATGAGCTTAACCAGGTCGTTTACCTTGCTGCTTTTATCTCTGGGTATTACTAATAGAGCATCTTCGGTGTCTACAATGATCAAGTTTTCTACTCCAAGCACGGCCACTATCTTATTTGGATTGCTGCACTTGATAAGGGATGTTTCTGTGTCAGATATGACTACATTACCTTCTGTGTGAGCAGCACCACCTGTGTCGAAGAATTCATATACGGAGTCCCAGGTGCCGATATCTGTCCACTTGTAGGGCAAGAGTATGGCATAACCCTCTTTGAATAGATTGTTGGTGACTAGCTCGGTTGGTCCAGCCTGAAGCTCTGAATAAGCCTCATCGATTTCTGATGCTGATGCTCCCTTCTTCATTAGTGAATAAACGTTATTGATTCCTTCAAACCAGTCTGGTCGATATTTTTGATACGCCTCCATCATTAACTCTGGAAACCAACAGTTGTGATTCGAGTGGGTACCTACGTGGAAATTTTCGATTAGTTTTCTGGTTTGATTGTAGTCTTCTACTCTTGGAATAAATTCATCAACTTTGTAAATTTCCACTCCATCTTCTTCTGAAACTCTTTGACCAAATTTAAGGTAATCAACCCCCAAAACTGGATAGGTAGCCTTTACACCACCCGACATGAACTTTCTATCTCTACGCTCGATTTTTTCTGCAGCAGCTAGAGTTTTTAAAAAGTCTTCTTCCGGGGTACGCAAGCAGTCTGCCTGAACAATGATGAAGGGCTCGTTTGGATGAAGATCAGCTAGGGTAGCAAACGCCAGACCTTCTCCTGGTCCCCTATCCTTGGCTACGTCCGGCTCAATTATAAAATTTTCCCTTAAGACTTCTGGTGCCTGGGAAATGGCTATGTCGTAATACCTTCTTTTAGTCGATACAAAGATATCTTGTGCACTATATCCTTTGAGAAGGGTGTTGATGGTCTGTTTGTAAAGTGGTTCTGAACCAACTACAGCCTGAAATTGTTTTGGCTTAGCCTCTCTACTTAAAGGCCAAATCTTCTTTCCTTGCCCTCCGGCGGTGACGATTAACTTCATCTACTATTTTGATTGGTAATATTTTTGCGACAGTGCGTTTACTTTATCACTAAATTCTCTAATGAATGTAGATTTTGAAAACTTTTTTGCATTCTCCTTGCATTCATCAAAGCTAAATTTGATTTTTTCAAACCTTTTGATGGCGTTTATTAGTGACTTTGTGGTTTGTTGTTTAAAAAACACACCAGTACTTCCATCAACTACCGTTTCTCTTGCTCCGCCTGAGTCAAGGGCAATCACTGGCGTACCTGAGGATTGGGCTTCGATCGGTACTAATCCAAAATCTTCATCTTGGGGAAAAATCAAAGCTTTGGCATGCTTGTAGGCATATATTAGCTTGTCATCATCCACGGCTCCCCAGAAATCTATGTTTGATTTTGCCATCTTTTTTAGCTTTTCTTCTTCGGAACCAGTACCAATCACCACAAGCTTTTCTCCAAGCTGGTTAAACGCTTTAATTGCAAGGTCGGCTTTTTTGTAGGGAACTAATCTAGATACAAGCAAATAAAACTTTCTTTTTGATTTTGGAAGTGGCTTTGTTTGTGTATAAAATTTGTCGTCAATTGCTGGGTAGATGATATCTGCGTCTCTACTGTAATACTGGTTAATTCTATTTTTTACGATATCTGATATAGCTATGTATTCATCTGGTCTTTTAGATATGAGTAAATCTACTGTTCGTAGATATTTTTTTATCAAGTGAGGAAGCAATTTCATCTTAATATCTTTGTCGTATTCCTTAGCCCCACTCCAAAAATAGCGGGTGGGAGTAAGACAATAGCAAATATGTAAGGTGTGGGATTTGGTGATAATGGCCTTTGCATCCGAACTGGTGACAGATATGACCACATCAAATTCATCGAAATTTAGTGTTTCGAAAGCAAGAGGTGCTATGGGAGCCAGTAATTCATGTTTGTCTCTCAAAAAAGAAATTTTGTTTAGAAAGGTAGGAATGACTTTAATGCCACTTGCCCACACTGCTTTGTCTTTGTCGTAGACAAGTGTGTAGAGTGGTGCATCTGGATAAATTTGGTTTAAAGCTTGCAGCACTCTTTCTGCTCCGCCAAATTTATTTACCCTGTCGTAGCAAATTGCTACTTTCATACTGTTTTGAATCTCTTATATATCTTTAAGGTGTCTTTGGCCATCTTGCTCCAACTGTATCTCTTTGACTGTACTGGACCCAGGGTAGATAATTTTTCTCGAAGTTCTTTATTTTTGATGAAATCAGCAATAATTTCTACCAACTCATCCACACTATCAGGATTAAAGTATATTGCAGCATCTCCATAAACCTCCGGCAAACATGATGACCTGGCAGAGATTACGGGTACCCCCAGCTTCATTGCCTCTAGGCCTGTTAGTCCAAAACCCTCCATTTTGCTGGGATGAATCAACCCCAGACAAAGACTGTAAATTTTGCTGACTTCCTCATCAGGCAGAAATCCAAGCATTTTTATAAAACTTCCATAGCCATGACTCTGTATATATGAATGGAGTCTTTCATAAAACACTGATCTAGAGCAAATGATGGCTAGATTGAGATCTGTTTCCATGACGCTGTTGTGCTTGGCTATTGCTTCAATAAGCAGTTCTACATTCTTGTGGGGATAAACACTGCCAGTGTAGACAAAGAATGGTTGTGTTAGATCGTACTGCTTCAGCAGCTGTTTCTTTTCTTCAGCATTAAGCTCAACTTTTTTTAGATTTGATGAGACAGCTTCATAAGTAACGGTGATTTTGCCTGGATCAATCCCTAAAGTTTTGGTGATGTCTTGACGGACAAATTCGGTAGGACAAATGATATTAGCCGCTTTTTGGGCTATGAGTTTGGTTAAAATTTTGTATCCAAGACGCTTGATGTTGTACGCCCATGGATTTCTGGTGGTGGTTTCCTTACCTTTGGAGTAGTGCTTTATCAAATCGTGGATAGTGAGGATTAACTTACCCGGATAAAGCAGCGGGGCGTTGAAGTGGGGAACGTGGAGGAAATCAAGTTTTTGTGAGGCAAAAATAAAGGGTAAGACTAGCTGTTCTCTGAATCCGTATATAGGAATATCTGTTTTTACAACAGAAACATTGGAGAAATTATCAAATTCATGAAGGTACTTGCTACGGACAAAAAGCACAAAATGGTCTTTTTTGTCGGCTTTGAGAATTTCTTGAACTAAAGAGTAGACATACCTACCTAAACCAGCATGCTCTAGTCCGTACAACCTGGCGTCAATGCCAATTCTCATACTTTATGTTAGTTTGTGTTTTAATACCCTTAGCCAACCTTTGAGAGCTATTCCTGTAAGTACCAGCCAAGTGACAATGCTGGGATATTTGCCTTTGTAAAACTTGGTGTAGAAGATTCTCCATGCGTCTGCTGAAGCTTTGGCCACCTTAATTCTGTTTGCTTTTGAGGAAGAGGCAATATTGCGAGACTCTTTCCTCAAACCAGAACTAGCTCCTCTTAGATGGAGTGTACTAACTTTAGGGTAATAGATTATCTTGTATCCTGCCTCACCAATTCTGTAGCAAAGGTCGATGTCTTCTCCGTAGAAGAAATAGGTATCATCCCATCCCCCAAGCTGACGGAAAAGTTTGGTGGGCATCATTAGAAATGAACCAGCCGCCACCGGAATGGCATGGATGCGATTTAAGTTTTTGTACCCCAGATGGTAGTTGTTGAAAAGAGTTGAGTTGGGAAAGAGTGAGGATAGACCAAAAAGCTTACAAAATGATGTCCAGGGATCAGGGAAACCTCGATGATTGTCGAAATCAATTGACCCATCTTTGAGGAAAAGCTTGATGGTGATGGCTCCAGCTTTAGGGTGGTTTTTTAGATATTTTAGAGGCTTAACCAGCGCATAACGCTTGACCACAGTGTCGGAGTTTAGGAATAAAACAAACTTTGAGTCGGCTATGGCCACTCCTTGGTTGTTGGGGAATGCAAAGCCTGTATTTTTTTTGTTTCTTATTAGCTCAACTTGAGGATATTTCTTCTTGACCATGGAAACCGAATCGTCGCGAGAGTGATTATCTACGACAATCACCTGCATACCACCCCTGGGTTTGTCAGCCTTGAAAACTGACCCCAAGCAGTCATCAAGAAGTTGGCTGGTATTGTAGCTAACTATGACTACGGCTAATTCAAACTTCGGTTTTTTCATTTTTTACCGAGACTTTTATAAATGTTGTCTAGGATTTTGGTGATACTTGCATAATCGAAGTGAGTTTCTACATGCTTCCTCGCCTCTAAGGCAAGCTTTTTTGCCAGACTGGGGGATTGTATCACCTCTACTATCTTTGAGGCTATATCTTCTGGAGTATCCCCTATTAGGACATGTTTGCCGTCTTCTACCATCAAGCCCTCCATACCTACCTTGGTGGAAACAATTGGCAAGCAGCTGGCCATAGCTGCAAGGTTTTTTAACCTGGTACCACCAGGACCTTTTATGGTCGAGGCGAAGACCGATGAATTGTGGTAGGCGTCGACCAAACTCTGAACATCAGACTCTGGGATTGATTTGATTTCTACTCCAGGGGTGGCTTCTCCCAACTTGATTATTTCAGGAGTAATGTGCTGGCCAATTACTAAGAGCTTGATATCAGGAATTTCAGCTTTTACTTTTGGAAATACATCTCTTATAAGGACCATGGCTGCTTCAATGTTTTGTAGCCACTTGAAGTTGCTGACAAAAAGAATCTTTTTCTCGGCTCCATCCCAACTTTCCTTGCGCACAAATAAGTCTAAATTAACTCCGTTTGGCACCACCTTGATATCTAGATTTGGCTCTAGTTTATGCATTTCTACGGTGTCGGCTTCAGATACTGCCACCACTTGAGTAGCTCTCTTCCAGTAATATCTCTCCGAACGCTTGAGCTTTTCAACATCGAGCTGCAATAAGGGTTTGATGGCTTTGGGGGCTGTCTCGTTTACATAGTGTTGGTACACTAGGTACTCGATGGTCTGATCTACCAGCACCACAGGCAAAGAAGTGTTTGGAATGCTTGGCATGACATAAAAAGTTTCGGCATGAATAATGTCGTAATTGCCGGTAGCCAGCTCTTTGGCTACTGCCTCACGCACTCCTGGGGCGTAGTTTCGGACAATTAGGAAAGGGTCGAGAGAAAAACCAGTTTTGAGGATATTTTTTATCGTCCAAGGACTTTTACTTCTTTCAAAAGTGACTACTTTTTTGCAGTACTTGAGTAGTTGGTCGATATTTTTGTTTTCGGACTTATCCTTTATTAGTGAAAAGAGTGTGATATCGTTTGTTTTACAAAGATGTTTGAGGAGATTTAAGGTGCGAATTTGACCACCAGATGAATCTGGAAAAGGCAAGTATGGAGTTAACATTAAGACTTTCATTGTTGTTTTTTCAGCTTGATAATGATGTACTTGTCGGTTTTTTCAACAAGAGAGTATTTCTTTTCAAGGTTTCGAGCCTCGTCGTCGTAGACTACAGATACATAGTAGTCAGCGCCTTTTAGCATCTTATCTTCAATGTCGTAACCTAGCGGCCAGCCAGTGCGATTGGTTTGGTACAGGAAGGCGGTGTCGCCATTGTACGGAGCGATTACCTTGGCGTCTGGAGGTGTAAGAGCGTCAACTCGTTTGCCAGCGGTGATGATGCTCGGGTTGTTGATGTTGTAGTAGGGATTGATGTCGTACCAAGCAAGAGAAATCATGCCAATAAACATTACTATGGTGGTAAAAATTGTCAGCCAGCGAGAATAGACATTGCGATTAAGAAGCATAACTAGATTGATGCCTTTGGCCAGCACGATACACACAAAGGGGATAATGATTGCTTGGTAGTAGTCGTGGCGAACATTGCCTCCTGCCATGATGGAAAAATACAAAAGAATGCCAATAAACCACAACCAGTAAGTGACACCCTCGTGTTTTGGCTTGGCAATAAGTCCTAGTAGCAAGAAGGCAGTGCCATACATTCCTAAGATCAGTCTGCCTAGTCTTTCAGCAAAGAGCCACCTAAACCAGGCTGGTCTAAATCTAATACCAGAAGAGTTTAGCAGCCAGTCAGATGCTGGTACACCTTCCGGATACTTAGCGATATTCTGGCGCCATAAACCAAAGGGAATGAAGGCGATGGCTGCAAAGGAAAGGGCGTCAAACCAATTAATTTTCTGTAAGACCAACTGGCGAAGAATGATAGCTGCATGGGGCAAACAAAAGAATACAGCATATGGTTTGACCAGCATAGCAACTGAAAGAAAAACTGCACTAAGGAGCATGTTTGCTCGCTTTGACCATCCCTGATTTTCAGTGGATACCAAGAGGAACCAAAAAGACCCCAAGAGAGTAGTAATCATTAGTGGCTCTGGAAGTATGACTCTTGAGTAATAGATATTGAAAGGAAGTATGGCCATGAGCAAGGCTGCCAACCAACCGACAAAGTAACCTGAGAACTTGCTAGCAATAAGGAAAACAAACACTATGGAGATGAGTGATAAAAGTACAGAAGTAAGTCTACCTGCTACCTCTAGTCCAAGCTGGGGAGCTAGCTTGTAGACACCTAAGTGAAGTAAGTTGTAGGCTGGAAATTCAACCATGCGGTAGCCCTTGGGATTGTCTTTTCCTGATTGAATGTTTGAGTTGTCGTGGTATTTGGGAACCAGAATGTCGACGCCTTGCTTTAGATACTCTCTCGTGACAGAGGCAGTATCGGCTTGTCTAAATGAGTGCCAGTCTGCAATTGGATTATCTATTTTATATAGTCTGACGACTAAACCAATGATTAATACCAACGAGAAGAAAAAGATTTTTATTTTATTCATGCTTTTGTGCTAATTGCTAGCCCCATAAAACTCCAAAAAAGTATAGCGATTTTGCTGGCTTCAAACACATCCAGGAAAACTGCGGTGATAAGGAAGAATACTAGGATGCCTACCGAAGATACCACAATAACTTGATCAAGACCGGTGTTGTTTAGTCTGTGAGCCAAAGATTTACCAAGCCCAATGAGTATTGAAATAAAGGCCAGCAACCCGAGGAGTCCGGTTTCGCCAAGCGCTCTCAGGTAGTCGTTGTCGGTTGCTAGTGTAAGCGATGAATAACCTGTGCCAAAAAATGGGTTTTTGAGGAACGATCTGATTGCTCTTGGCCACTCAACATCAAACCTAATACTGGTAGATCTATCTTCTTGTATGGGACGGAGCGGTTCTGGTGTGGGTGTGGGTTTTGGAGTTTCTGTGGGCGTGGCTATGATTTCTATTGATTTTGCCTGCACAGGAGCAACTAGGGTGACCGTCACTTTTCTGGTAATAATTTTGAATACACTTTGCAGTCTGACCATGATGGCTGGTGAACTAATAACCCCGAGGGCAATCAGGGTGCATAAAACAAGTCCAAGGAAGTACTGGCGATAGATATAGCAGACAAGCACAATTGAGATAAATAGGCCTGCCAAACTTATTCTTGAACCGGTTTGCATAAACAGCCAGAGCAGAGCTGAAAAACCGGCAATTATTGGAAGTCTTTTGAGCCAAGAGTGAACACTAGCAGCAGAAGCAGCCAGGAAAATCATGACCATGCAAAGGTACACGGCTAAGTCGTAGTGACCAGCGAAAGTGCTGGAAAGTGTTACTCCTGGTCTAAGTGTGAGGGCTAAGCCCTTGCTTGCTTCCGAGTCCATGGTTGATATGACTGGAGCGTTTAGATAGAGCTGCGCTAGACCATACCCAAAAACTCCGACAGCAGGGAGGATTATTAGTTCGTAAAAAAATCTTCTGGTTTTGATTTCAGAGGCTGCGTAGTAGACCAAGAAGAAAGCCAATATGTACTCGATTCTTCTAAAGTAGTGAAGTAACACCAGAAGAGGCTTGACGTTTTGCGTGACAAATATGGCAGAAAGTGAAGATATTAGACCGATGAGGAAAAAGATGCCAATTTGAGGGGAGATGTTGGGTAACTTAATTTTTTTCTCGGCTATGATTTTTAAGATGAGAAGTAGAAAGGTAAAACCAATAAAGAAGTCCTCTGCCCTGATGGCCACATAGGTAAAGGGGACGTTAAAAAGCGGAAACTTTGGATAAAGTGGGATAAAGCACAAGAGAGCAGCGACGGCGTATTTATAGAGTGTATTTAAGAGTCTCACGATATACCCTTCTGCTTTTTTCATCTCCCTTGATTATCCCAAATAATAACAAACGAAGCAATGAGCCTAAGGTGAATGCCAGTTTTACCAGAGGCAGCTGCCAACTGGGCTTGTGTTTTTTCCAGAAATAAAGCATGTTTTTTACTTCTGAAGTAAGGGCTAAAAATGACCCACCCGAAGCACCTCCCAGGTGAATAATTGAAGGCTTGTTTTTAAAATAAGTCTTGTAACCAAGCTGATTAATTCGATAAATTAGCTCCATCTCTTCTGTGTACATAAAAATATCATTATCAAAGCCACCAACTTCGTCGAAGACATATTTTGGGATAATCATGAAAGCTCCTGTCACCCAATCGAGAGACTGCTGACTGTGATAAGAGCCCTTTTGGGGATGAAAAGACTTAACTAGCTTCCCCACAAGCGGCAGATCATCGATGAACAGTTGCCAAGCAAAGACATTCCAAAGATTGGGGAAGTAGCCACCACTGGGTTGAATGGAGTAATCTGCATTGAGGAGCCTGGGTGAATAGACGCCAAGATTGGTTCTCTCAGACACAAAGTCAAGACATTCTTTCAGGGCATTGTCGATTAAAAGGGTGTCGGAATTTAGAAATAGCAGGTACTTACCTGTAGCTTTTGAAGCACCTAGGTTATTTCCCCTACCAAAACCCAAATTTTCCCCTGCGTCGACTACCTTTATGCGATTTTCGTTTTCTGCAAGTTTTTTTATGGATGAGAGCGATCCATCAGTACTACCATTGTCGACCACAATAATTTCATAACGAATACCTTTGGTGTATTTGAGGACAGATTCAAGACAATTTATGGTGATGTCTTTGGTGTTGTATGAGAGAACAATAATTGAAAGATCCGGCTTCATATTGTTAGCGATCGTTTGATTGAGTAGAAAACTAAATAAACGGAGGGGAACACTCCAGCCCAAACCAAAACTCTGGAAAGTGGGTGTGAATATACTGGCCTTAGAGTTACCTTACTTAAGTAATCTCTACCTCTGAAAGAATTTCTTGGTCGGTCTTTGGGGTTGTATCTTCTAAATTCAGGAGAATTTGAGGGCTCAAAACCGTTGATAAAAAGAGATTCCTTGAGTGGATACACCACCTCCTCGAGATAGTAACTTTTTACTTGATCGCGAACAAACTCATAAGACTCTTCTGGGCGATAGTTTAGTCTGTAAGAAGGAATGGCAACACCTAAAATATTGAGAGAGAACTTAGACTGTAGTTCGCTGATTACTTCACTCCTTACCCTTTCGGTAAAAAAAGCTTTTTGATCTGGATGCTGCCAGGTATCACCAGGCTCATCTGATCTATCAGAGCCAGATAAATCTGGTACTTGAGGCGAAGGGAGTAAGAGATAGACACAGCCTAAGACGAAAATTATGAGCGGTAAAACTAGTTTTTTTGATTTCATTGGAAAAGCCTAGGCCTTCCTAATTTATAGTTTAAATCGGTCTGCTTTCTGGTGCCAATTTCTTTGGCAGGGACCCCACCTACAATTGAGAAATCGGCCACATCTTTAGTGACGATTGCCCCAGCTGCTATTACCGCACCTTTACCAATCTTAACTCCAGGTAGAATGATGGCTCTAGGTCCGATAAAAACATAATCTCCAATATGCACTTCTTCCTCGATGGCCGAGAACTCTGCGCTTGAAAGATCGTGTTCGGAGTTGTAAACCATAACTGATGAAGCAATATCTACATGACTACCGATGGTGAGCAAGGACCTTCCATCTAAAAACACATGGTCACCGATGATCGTGCCAGCTCCAATTTTGATATTTTTGGGATAAAAAAACCTAGCACCAAAATGTATTGCTGAGCCTTTACCGATCTTGATTCCGGCTAGACTGTAGGCAAGTTTTCTTACTGTGTGGCTGGGGAAATAGCCAATTAGGTAGAGTAAATAGAGCTGAATATCGAGGATATAGCTTGCAAATCTGCCTCCAATTTTTTGAATAGAGTCGTCCACTGATAACCTATTGGCGTTTTTGTCTTCAAAATATATGCCTCCCGGTCCAATATTTAGATTGGCAATCTTCATATTGATTTTAGTATTTCAATAATTCTCTTTGCGGACAAGTCCCAGTCGAATCTCTTGGAGTTTTCTTTACCAGCTTTTATCACCAGAGCTCTTTCTGTTTTGCTTAGAGATAAAGCCTTTTCAATTCCTTTTTGGATATCTTCTATTGAAGTGGGGTCATCGATGTAGATACCTGACTCCCCTACCACCTCTGGAAGCGAGCTTACTCTGGACACCACCACCGGTGTGCCCACAGCTTGTGCCTCAACTGGTGGAAGTCCAAATCCTTCGTAAAGACTAGGAAGCACAAAGGCTCTGGAGCCTTTTATTAGTCCAGGGAGATCTTCGTTTGGGGTGAAGCCGGTAAAAATTACCCGATCGGAGATTCCAAGTTTTTTGGCTGTATCAAGGATTTGGTCGTAAAGCCAGCCTTTTTTACCACAAATAACTAACTTTAGTCTGGGTGCTTGAACTTTGGCGAAAGCCTCAATGAGTCTGACAATATTTTTTCTTGGCTGGAGAGTACCCCAATAAAGGAGATAACTGCCATTGATGCCATATTTTTTCTTGACTGAAAGAATTTTAGTTTTTGGTACTTTGCTGTGGTAAATAGTTTTGTCGAAGGCTGGATATACCACCTCAATTTTATCTGGGTTGGTTTTGTAAAGCCTTATAATTTCGTTTTTGGAAAAATTGGAGATGGTAATAACTTTTTTGGCTTTTTTGACAGATAGAGGTGTCCAGCGCTTTAGCTGATTAATGTCGTAACTGGTGAAGTACTCAGTACCAAACAGCTCAAACGACATGTTCATGAGATAGATAACTTGCTTTAGGGGAGCAAAAAGTGGAGCGTAGTGGCTAGGAGAAAATAGGACATCGATCTTGGGTTTACCCGCCCAGAGTCTTTTGGTGAGGCTGGTAAGGACCCAAGCTCTCTTACCGCCGAAGATTTCGTAGTTTAGCTTTTCGTTTCCTGCCGGCATGTCTGGCAGAGGTCTTTCCTTGCTTAGAGCTATGAGTTTGTCCCCATCTGAAATGTTTTTGGCCATGTGGCAAAAAACATTGTAGGCAACCTGATTGACTCCCACGCGCTGGGAAATATTGGCTTCATTAATGTCGAATCCGATATTCATTTTTTTATTTTTTATTGGCAATTACCTCTTGATAGATTTTGTAGGTATCTTTTGCGGCTTTTTCCCAAGAGAATTTTTTAGCTTGTTCTAGTCCTTTTTTCTTCAGTGCTCCGGCGTTTTCTATTGCCTCAATTATACCAGCGGTGATAGAACTAATCTTTTCCGGGTCAATCAAGACTCCTGCATCGCCAACAACCTCAGGCATTGAAGATATGTTGGAGGTTACTACTGGTGTACCGCATGCCATAGCTTGAAGAGGAGGTAGTCCAAACCCCTCATAAAAACTAGGTAGGGCAAAAACCAAGGCGCCAGAATAAAGACAGGGTAAGTCTTTGTCATCGACAAAACCAGGCATGAGAACTCCCTCTACTGGCTCTGGAATATCACCCCAGCCAGTTTTTCCTCCGATGACTAGCTGAAGGTCTGGATAATCCTTTTTTAGTTCACGAAAAGCTTTGATTAGGCCGATTTGGTTTTTTCTTGGCTCGAGAGTGGAAAGAGAGAAAATATAGTTTCCAGAAATCTTGTACTTTTTCTTCACTAGCTCAATTTGCGAAACTGGCTGGGGAAAATAGCGGCTCTCGACCCCTTCAGGAATAACTACAATTTTTTCTTCAGGAACTTTGAGAATAGAAATTAAGTCTTCCTTGGTAGAACGAGACACGGCAATTATCATCTCTGACTCTCTAATTACCCAATGGAGTCTTTTTTTGTGTGCTTGGCGAATAGAGTCGGTGGTGGTTTGAGGATATTTAAAGGGAATTAAGTCGTGAACAGTGGTAACTTTGGGAATTTTTGAAGGAGGCTCCGTCCAGTCGGAGGTATGAATAATATCGACTTGCCCGATCAGAGTTTCTATAGGTAATACATGGAGAGAATTCCAGACAAAATCAAGTGCGGTTGGAGGAAAGGGGAATATTTTTGGAGTGCCTTTCATTTTTCTGGCGAGTGATTTGAGCTCCTTACTACGCCTTAGCGACCCACCAAAGAAAATAAATTCATCTTCTGGATAGAGCCTGGTAAGCTCCGAACACAAGTTTTTGGTGTATACGGATACACCGGTGCCATAAATGGCTTGAGAGATATCAATTGCTATCTTCACAAGGTTTATTATAACTTCGGAGTAAAGTGGATTAACTTTCCTACTCCTGGAATACTAATTTCCTCAGCTTTATTGAAGTAAGAATTGATCAAAACCAGCACAGTACGTTTTGGGTCGGTGAGGTCAGATAAGTATTCTAGATAATAAATATCCTTTCCTTGGAATGAGCTGTTGGCGATGGCTGGTAAGAAGTTTGAGCTTAAAACCTTGAGTCTTTCTTGAGCAGGAAGGAATTTCCCATCTGGAAGGTAGTATTTCAGCGGAGAAAAGACACTGGGGAAGTTTACAACCACCAGTCCTTGCTTATCTGACAAATATTTGGATAACTCTCGCCAGTTTTCTCTTTGGTTTTGTGGAGTTAGCTGGGTAATGACGATCGAGATGGCAGAAAGTAAGACCAAAATCAGGGTGATTATAGTTTTTTGTTTTGTGGCGAGTTTTTCCAAACCCAAAGAAGCCAAAATTACTAGTGCTGGCAGCAGGTATAAATATCTCCAGTACCCCAAAACCGGGGTTTTGATGCTGACAATAAGCGCCACGATGATGGGAATAGTGAGCCAAGCGAATAGCGGTTTGTGTTTTTGACTCCAGGCTTTTATCACCAGGTAAAGATATATAAGTGAAGTGAGACTGGCCAAGAAGAAGTAGAGTGGCTTGGGAGAAAATGATAATCTGCCAAAGGCAGGTTTTAGCACCAGGAGACTTAGAGACTTAAGAGAGAGATCACCTGATAGCTGATTCCAGCCTGAAAGTGCACTGGATAAATAGCCGCCATTGGCTAGCTGGATTTTTAAAATTGGCCACCAGGGTAAAAGTACAACTGGAGACACAAGCACCAATGACTTAAGTTCTTTGTTTTTTGATTTGGCAAGAAACAGGAAAATTACCTGAGCCACCCAGTTGAAAAGTACACCATAAAATGTGTAGAAGCCAAGTGTCTGAACAAGAATAAAAAGGAGCGATTGTTTGACAGTAATTTTTTCTTTATACCGGAGTATTAAATACCAACTCAAGGTAACTAGAAGGGCACTTAATGAGTACATTCTTAATTCTTGCGAGTAGTAAATGTGGAATGGATTTACAGCAAGCAGTAGTGCTGCAACTAGCGGAGTGTGATTCTTGGATGAAAATCGACGGGTTAGATAATATATCGCGGGAATTGTGGCTGTGCCTATGAGAATAAAGGGTAGTCTCAAACTCATTTCGCACTGGGCTATAAATATCCATGGCTTGAGGAGCAGATAGAAAAATGGCGGGTGAAAGTCGGTGGCCATTTTGACAAAAAAATCAGGAAGTGGAGTTTTGGCGATCTCCACTGAAGCTGCTTCGTCAAGCCACAAGCTTTGATTTGAACCTATCAACCTCAAGATAAAACCAATTGTTGTGATTAACCAGATCATGTTTGTTTTTTGAGATAATTTTTTACAAAAAGGGTGTGGTAATAAATTGATTGTAAGTAGCATAGAAAAAAACCATGGTAGCCATCTAAAAATCCTAGCTTAAATATATATCTTTTACAAAAATCCCTCATGCCCCACCAGAAAGAGTAAGATACTCCCTGATTGGATGCATATTCAGAGTAACTATTTATTTTGGCAATAAACTCTGAGATAGTGTCGTAGTTGTGGTGAATCAGTAGATTGTTTAGCTTTCCTGAAGTGCCCTTAGCAAGGCTATATTCCTCGTGTACATGACTTTGCCAACTTCCTGAACCTTTGCGATATAGCCAGATGTGGGTGTCCTCCTTTGGTCCCCAGTCGGAGTGCCATATTGCCTTTCTCCAAATAGTGTTCAGGCGTGGGATAAAAAATGCACTTCTGTCGGTTTTTGGAAGTGTGGCTTTAATTTCTTTGGCAAGGAGAGGCGAGATGGTGACATCAGCTTCTATAGATAAAATCCAGGTGGTGTCCACCAGTGAATCAGCGTAGTTTCTCTGATCTGAAAAGTTTTTGAAGGGATGAGTTTCAAATCTGGCTCTGAATTTTTTGGCGATTTCTTTAGTTTTGTCAGTAGAGCCACTGTCGAGGACTAGCGCTTCTGCTCCTAAGCTGTTGATTGATTCTAAACAGGCGGGCAAATCATTCTCCTCGTTGAGGGTAGGGATGACGACTGTAAGATCCAACTTGGTTGGCATACCCACATTATACCTGCGGTATGATAGGCATATGCATAAATATCTAGTGGTGGGTGGTGCGGGATATATTGGCAGAGTTTGCGTAGACAAACTACTTGCACGAGGTGATGAAGTGGTGATTATTGACTCCCTCCAGACAGGAAGGGAAGAAAACGTAAATAAAGGCGCTAGATTTTATCAAGGAAGAATGGGAGATGCTGAATTCGTCCGATCTGTTTTTGAGAAAGAGCCTGGGATAGAGGCAGTGTTTCAGTTTGCTGGATTGATTCAAGTGGGTGAGTCGGTAAAGACTCCTGGCAAGTATTACACCAATAATTTTGCTGAAGGCATTGTACTTTTAGAAGCCATGAGAGAAGCGGGAGTTGGAAAAATTATTTTTTCTTCAACTGCAGCAGTGTTTGGTATCCCCCAGGAAATTCCGATTACCGAGGACACAGAAAAGAGTCCTATTAATCCTTACGGAGAGAGCAAGCTATTTTTTGAGAAAGCCTTACTTCGATATCACGAAGCATATGGCCTAAGGTTTACTGTGTTTCGCTACTTTAATGCTTGTGGATCTACTGAGAATGCCCATGAAAATCATGTACCTGAGACACACTTGATACCGATAATCATGGAGGTGGCTGAAGGCATGCGAGAAGAACTCACAGTAAACGGTAATGACTACAATACCCCAGATGGCACCTGTATAAGAGACTATGTGCATGTAGAAGATTTGGTTGATGCTCATCTGCTGGCACTAAAAAGAATGGAAACTGAAGAAATGGGATATTACAACCTAGGAAATGGTAATGGCTACTCGATTTTGGAGGTGATAAGGGCTGTTGAAAAAGTTAAAGGGGTAAAAATTAAGATGAAATTTGGAGCCAGAAGAGAGGGTGACCCGGATAGACTAATTGCTAGCTCTGAAAGAGCCAAAAAAGAGCTTGGCTGGAAGCCAAAATTTCAAACCATTGAGAGTATAATCGAGACGATAAAATAACTATGGAAAAGTTGTCTGTAATTATCCCCGCCTACAACGAGGAAAGATACATTGGAAAAGTAATTCCCAAGGTAATAAAGGCTAATAGTTTGGGTCTTGCCAAAGAAATAATTGTTGTCGACGATGGCTCAAGGGACAATACGGAAGAGATTGTGACTAAGATATTTAAGAAGAAGATTAAAGGTGTGGAATTTAAATATTTAAAGAAGAAAAATGGTGGGAAGGGATCGGCTATTAGACGCGGGCTTAAGGAGATTACCGGAGATGTAGTAATCATTCAAGATGCTGACTTGGAGTACGACCCAAATGAATACGCCTTGCTATTAAGGCCAATAATAGATGGAGATGCGGATGTGGTCTTTGGTAGCAGATTTATGGGAGACAGGCCGCATAGAGTTTTGTTTTTCTGGCACATGGTGGGAAACAATTTGCTGACTTTAGTCTCGAATATGTTTACCAACCTTAATCTGACTGACATGGAAACCGGCTACAAAATGTTTTCCGCCAAGATCGCTAAGAGATTAACCATTAAGGAGAATAGGTTTGGAATGGAGCCAGAATTCACGGCTAAGATTGCTAAGATGAAGGCTAGAGTATTTGAAGTAGGAATTAGCTATCACGGCAGGTCTTATGATGAAGGAAAAAAGATTGGTATTAAGGATGCCTTTGAAGCCTTAGTGTGTATTTTTAAATACAACCTCTTTTAAACTTTATTGTCTGTACCCCTCGAGTGATAGGTGTTTGAATAATCCTTGGAAGTCGGCTGATAGACGGACAGTAAGTAGGTCACCTATGGCTTTTTTTACTGCAGGATCTGACGGGTCTCTGTATAAGCCGTCTTGACCAACGATTGCCTTACCAAAATAGTTCCACAACTGTCTCCAAACAAACATCTTGGAATATTGTTTTTCTGGCGAGTAGCCGAGGATTTTTAGAATGCTTTCATCAACTACTGGACCGGTGAGTTTTTCTGACTTACATAAATTCATAAACCTGGCTGCTACTGTATCCATCTCCTCAGGTAGACTTTTGTTTGGATCTGCCAATCTCCTATCAAGCGATCTTCTTTTTGAATCAGACAGGTAGTCGTGGCCTGGATACACTAGATGTCCTGCCATGTCTATGAAGTTTCCCCTATCTCGGCCATCTTTTATTGATGTTACTTGTTCTCTAAAAGTATTTCCTGAAAAATCCATATTCACA
>CAIQPO010000047.1 GCA_903873735.1 Candidatus Collierbacteria bacterium
AATTTTTTCTTTAATTAATTTACTAGGTGTTTGGGCAATTTCCAGAGCTATGGTGATATTTTCGGCCACTGTTTTGTCGGGAATTATTTTGTAGTCTTGAAAAACAAAGCCAATTTTCCTTCTTAGCGCAGGTATCTTTGAGTCTTTGATTTTGGTGAGATCTTCACCATCGATGATGATTTGTCCTGATGTGGGAGTGGCGTCTCTTATTAGAAGTCTGCCTAGAGTGGTTTTGCCAACACCAGATTTACCTGTGATGACCAAGAATTCTCCTGGGGCAACCACAAACGAAATATCATCTAGTACCACCTCGCCAGTCGGATATGACTTGGTGACGTGCGCGAACTCAATCACAAATATTTATTGGCAAATTGTTAATCAGGAAGAGGCACGTTTACATTCTCAACTTTGGCACGACCAACATCCATTAACCAACCACATTTCTGACCATTAAAGGTTTGTCCCCAAAGAGTGACTTGGTGTCCTACGAGAAGATCGAGGTCTATGGTAGTACTTGAGAGACAGACAGTTTGAGACTTACCACCCGGGCGAACTAGTTTGTGAGTACCTTCTCCGTTTAGGCCACTCTTATCGACAACACCAGTGACTTTGTCTTTGAAGGTTTTTTCATCTGCGGAGCCATAGGTATCACCGACTTTTGCACCTGCTTGAGGAATTTCAGCTTTGATGTCTTGTTTGGCTACTCCGCCAACAGTGCCACCTGATCCAGTATTGGTTTTTAGCAAATATCCGGTAACTGCTCCGGCACCTATGACTACAGCAAAAAGTATAGGCGTGATGAGGTTTAGATTTTTGGTCATTTTCTGTGACTCTTTTGGCTTCTCAACTTTTATTAACGGTCGCGGCGATGCGTCAGCTTTGACTTGTGGCTGATCTAGATCAATCTTGGCGATTTCCATAAAATTAGTTTATCAGATTTGAGGGGTAGGAGCGAAAGTCTTTAGCTCGGTTTCGATGAAGCTATCTAAATTTCCATCAAGAACTGAGTCTGGGTCTGAAGATTCATGCTCGGTACGAAGATCCTTGACCATCTTGTATGGATGAAGAACATAGGATCTTATCTGATGCCCCCAACTGGCTACGGTTGCTCCCCCTCTAATTTTTTCGATTTCTTCATTTCTTTTGGCTTCTTGAATTTCCCAAAGTTTGGACTTTAGGATTTGCATGGCGATTTTTCTGTTTTGATCTTGGTAGCGCTGGGTTTGGCACTCAACTACTATGCCGGTGGGTAGGTGTTTTATGCGAACAGCAGTGCTTACCTTATTCACATTTTGACCTCCAGCTCCACCTGACCTACTGGCATCAAACTCAATATCTTCATCTCTGATTTCAACATCAGACTCTTCAGCGAGGATGGGGGTGACTTCAACACCAGCAAAGGAGGTTTGTCGGAGTTTGTCGGCATTGAAAGGAGATTGGCGAACTAATCTGTGAGTACCTTTTTCGTGCTTTAAAAAACCAAAAGCAAATCTAGCATGGACCATGTAAGTAACAGACTTGATTCCTGCTTCATCGCCAGGGCTATACTCTACGGTTTCGTAGCTCCAGCTTTTTCTTTCAAAATATCTGGTGTACATGCGAGAGAGCATACTCGCCCAGTCCATAGCTTCGGTGCCACCTTGACCAGCTTTGATGGAAATAATGGCTTCGGAGGAATCGTATTTTCCAGAAAGGAAAGTCACTAGCTCCACCTTTCCGACTTGTTTTTGAAGGGTTTCATAAAGAATTGCAATTTCTCCATCAAGGCTATCGTCTTCAGTACTTTTTGATAGCTCAAGTAGTTCTTTCAGGGAGGAAAAATCCGAGGTTAGTTTTTCGACTGATAATATTTGGTCTCTAATGTTGGAAAGTTTTGATAGAGTGGATTTTGCCCTCTCTTCATCGCTCCACAAATTAGGATCACTACTTTCAGCCTCAAGGCGATTTTTTTCAATTTCTAGATTTTTGATATCTAGCTTATCTACGATGGATTTTATGCGAGCTTCAAGCTCGGATAGATTTAATTGTGATTCAGAAAGCATGAGCCTATTTTATCCCATTGGAGAGTGTGGAGTATATAATAGCTTTCGCTTGTATTAGAATAATTTTATATATATGAAGTTTCTTCGAAGATTTTGGTGGTTAATCGCAATTTTAATTCTTGGAGGTGTTTTTATTGGCTGGAGAACTAATAGTGTTAAGGCAAAAAGCCAACAAACAAAGGAGTACATCGTCGGCAGACAAACACTTGTTGATGAAATTACACTGTCTGGTGATATTGAAGCGGAGCAAAAAGCCTCTTTAAAGTTTCAAACTTCTGGGTTGTTGGCCTGGGTAGGTGTTAAGGAGGGTGACGTAGTAAAAAAGTGGCAAGCCATTGCCTCTCTTGATAAGAGAGAGCTGCAGAATTCATTGAACCAGTACTTAAATACATACACCAAAGAAAGATGGGATTTTGAGCAGGCAGAGTCGGATAATAAAGATTGGCAGACTAGAGGAATGAGTGACTTGGCTAGAGAGGAAGTGAAGAGGAGCTTGCAAAAAAACCAGTTTGATTTAAACAATTCTGTCTTAGCTGTGGAGTCGAGGTCAATAGCACTTAAGTACGCGACCCTAGTTACCCCGATTGAGGGTATTGTTACCAAAGTCGATTCACCTCTTGCGGGAGCAAACATTACCCCAGCATCTGCAGAGTTTGTGGTTATGAATCCAGATAGTCTGTATTTTTCAGCAACTGCTGACCAGACAGAAGTAATTAAGTTATCTGCAAGTCAGTCTGGAATGGTGACACTTGATCCCTTTGAAGGACGAACCTTTGAAGCAAAAATCAAAATGATTTCTTTTGTCCCAAAAGCGGGTGAATCTGGAACTGTATATGAAATCAAAATTAACTTAGATTTGGGAGATGTTAGACCAGCAGTAAAGGTGGGTATGACCGGGGATATCAATTTTCACCTTAGGGAGATTCCAAATGTTTTAACTATTCCGGAAGCTTATCTTAAAAAAGAGAAAAATGATTATTTTGTAACAAAAGATGTAAATGGAAAGAGAGTTAAGACTCAAGTAGTGATTGGTAGCATTATTGAGGGTTTAGTGGAAATTAAGGAAGGTTTGAATGACAACGACAAAATCTATAATTAGTCTTAGAGATATTCGAAAGGAGTATCTTATTGGCACGGAGGTTAAGTTTGTGGCACTAAACGGAGTGTCTTTGGATATTCACGAAGGAGAGTATTCAGCCATTGTGGGTCCTTCTGGGAGTGGAAAGTCGACTCTCATGCATGTGATTGGATTATTGGACAAACCCAGTAGCGGCCAAATTATTATCAATGGTAAAGACGTATCAAAACTTAATGATGATGAAACTTCTACATTAAGAAGTGAATTCGTGGGTTTTGTGTTCCAACAGTTTAACTTGATAAATAAGCTGACGATAAAAGAGAACATTATGCTGCCCGTCTATTATGCGAGGAAGAAATTTGATTATGATCCTGATGAAAGAGCAGAATATTTGATGGACAGATTTGGGATATCTTCAAAGAAAGATAGCTTTCCGAATAGGATTTCAGGTGGTCAGCAACAGCGTGTAGCTATAGCTAGAGCCTTG
>CAIQPO010000048.1 GCA_903873735.1 Candidatus Collierbacteria bacterium
CACTGAAACACCATCGTGAAGCACGGTAGGGCTGCCCCATTTTTTATCAATGGCGACATTTCTTCCTTTCGGACCTAGGGTAGTAACAACTGCCTTGGCTAATTTATTGACGCCCTGTGTGAGCTTGCCTCTGGCTTCTTCTCCAAAAATGATTTGTTTTGCCATGTTATTTAACAATTGCTAATATGTCTTCAAACTTGAGGAATTGGTATTCGGTACCCTCAATTTCCATTTCGTTTCCTCCCCATTTTTTATAAACCACGATGTCTCCAACAGATGCTGGTGAGTTAATTTTATCTCCGTGGCTTTGGGTGCTTTCTCCTACTGATAAGACAGTACCGTATTGAGGTTTTTCAGAGTGGGAATCAGGGAGATATATACCTGAACTTGTTTTTTTATCTTGTTTGGCAGGTTCAACTAACACAAATCCTGCCGCCGGTTTTAGATTTTTTACCGAAAGGGATTTAACCATAAAATTGGATTGGTAATTTATAACAGCGATGGTTGAGTATACCAGAGTAAAAAATAGCACTCAACCTCTATGAGTGCTATTTTATAACCTTTAATAGACTTGATGTCAATACCTTATTCAATCTTTCTTCCACCCCACTCGATAACAGTGAAGCCTTTTCTAATAAAAGGTTTAATTTCCTGATTGATAGCATCTACTTTATGTTCTAAGGGTCGATATACCATGTATACCCTTAGAACTGAATCTGGTTTAGGATCAATATTCAAACTAGCCATATTTGTATACTCCTCTGATGCAAAATATATTTGGTTATATTTGTTTTTGGCAAGTATTGGATACCAGTAGACAATGAATTCGTTGTATTCTTTTGGAGTTAAACCTATCTTTGATAAAGTTTCCTGCAAGAAAGCTCTCGTTTCAGACGCTGAAACTACAAAACTCCTGCTGAAATCAACAGGTGTGTCTAGTTTTGCTTCCCAGAATAAATACGAATATTCTTTGCCATCGCTCAAATCTATGAGTCTTCCGTCTGGATATGCATAAACATTCCATGCATTACGATATTCTGGATAAGTATGAGTGAGTGTGCCTTGAATACTTAGCCTAACTGAAACAGCAGCGGGGGTTTCTGGGTATAGATAGATGACTGGCTTCCCTGCTTCTGGCAGTTCTGCATCTAAAAAATCACTGGCATTAGCGATGGCTTTGTTGTTGAAGACTACAGAGTTCGCCATTTGATCGATCAACTCTCTGGCAAGATGTTTATTGGCAGAAGAGGTAGACAGAAATGATTCAAAAACTATCGAGTAGTTTGGATTCAGACCGAATTTTGAATATGAAGACTGTTTTGGGTATTCAAGTATTCGATAGTAAGTATCGTCAGTTGCTTCATTATAAGCCTCTGATGAATTATCGTAGAGATACAATACCCTTATATACACATCATCAATTGTTTCGGAACTAAATCCAGTATCGAGATCGGATCCTTCTAGCTCAAGTGGCCGCTTGTAGCTAAAACCAAAATTTTTATTGTTTATTTCAATAGTTTTGCCGGAGAATAATTTTTCATTAGGTTTTGGTGTGGGTGCAGCTATTGATATTTTTGCGGCTGATGAAGGTGTGCTTGGACTGGGTGTAAGTAAAGGAGTGTGCAGAGTTGGAATGTTTGTTTGTGGTTTTGGCGTATTGACTTGAATAAAACGCTGGAGTACCGAAAGTCCCACTGCTCCCAAAACAATTCCCATAAATAATGTGGGTAAATGTATCAGACGAATGATTGCGTGACTCTGATTATTTGTTAAGTGATTATCTGTTATACCAGGATTATTTGACAAAGATTGATTGTTGGTTTGTGTATCTTGATTTTCCATAAAATTATAGGGCTGCTCCTTTAAAACCAGGGCAGTTGGCTTTAGCCCAGTCTAAAAACTCAGTTTCGCATTCTGGACGCTTTTCACTCCCTGGTCCTGGCATACAGTTTACATACTCCCCTTTAGGACAGTCTTTTAAGGTTCTTTTGTTTAGAATAAGCCTGAAGCTTTCTACAATATCCTTTTTGGCAGCATAGACCGATGTCTGTTGGACAAGAGTGGAGCTTGCTCCTGGGACAAAACTTAAGGAGTATACATACTTCTCACTGGCAAAATAAATTACTCTCCCAACAAAGCCAGCTGCTAAAAATTCCTCTTCTCTCTCTATGGCTGGTAGACCTGCGACCTCAGTTTTTTCAGTTGAAATCACACTCTTACTTGGCTTTCCCTCATAAGCTGTTTTGGCTAGTTTATCTTGATCTGCTAGATATTTTTCGAGTGTGGATTTGGCTGGTAGCTCAGAAACTAAGACTTCAAAGTTGCTGCTATCTGTCGCTGCAAATGTGCGCTGAAAATCGAAGTTGCTATTGTGTTCTATCTCTTTCCATGAAACTGGTACATCTAGTTCATATTGATATTTTTCATCAATAATCTTTCTGGTGGTAAGTTCGGGGGTTGGGGTGGCGGTTGGGGACTCTTGGGGTGTGGGTGATGGAGGGGTGGTGTTGACTGATGGAGTAAAAGAAGAAAGGACCACTCCAACTAACACACCCACCAATATTAAGACTAAGCCGATTAATATAGTTTTAAGAGCCCCACCTCTGGCTGGTGCTTGAGCAGCCTCTTGAGGTACTGGTGTGGTGACTGACACAATTGGAGTTTCGGTACTAGGTTCCGTTGGTGGAGTTGTTTCTATTTTCTGTGGAGGTGCCTCCTGGACGACTGGTTCCTCCGTTTCCAACATTTCCTCTACTGGAGTTGGAATTATTGGAGCCTCCTCGGTTCTGATCTGATCTTCCACCATGTCTGTTTTGAGGATAAGGTCTCCTTTCGGCTCCGGAATTATTTCTTGACTGGTATTCACCGTTGTGGGAATTGGAAGGTCTTCCACCTGGTCCTTTTCCGTTGGAATAACTTGGTCTGGCATTTTGATTTGGTTGATAATTACTAATATTTACTTCTTGATATGAAATTAAGCGTTGCTCTTTGAGTAGCTGGAGAAGATTGCTGGTAATTCTTAACTTACCACCAGTGTTGGTTGCCTTAATTAGCTTGTATGCTTCATCATAATCCACCCATCTACCTTCTTCAAACTCCGTGGCTTTGTACATGATGTCTGTGGTTTTTGCTTCTGAAACAATAAAATAATAATATTTTCCTTTCATAACTATTGGTGTACCGTCATCAGTTTGCATATCCCTGACCCCTTGCTTGGATGGTGGGAACTCAATCTGATCAATCATTACGAGCTTCCCTGGGGTAGTGCACTGAGAAACAAAGTCTGGAGTGAGCTCCTCCCCCATTTCTTCAATAAAGGATTCATTGATTGTCTTTTTGTTTTCAATTCCTCCTTGTGGAAGTTGCCAGAGATTAAAATTTTTCTGGTAAACAAGAAGAACTTTATTGTTGTTTAGGAAACAACCGACAACACTAGGCCTTAAGCCTTTTTGTCTTAGTGTGTCTAAGTCTTCGAGGCTTGGTTCCAACAGAGGTGTTGATGGAGCCGCTGGTTTGGGAGCAGTTGTGGCAGGTTGGGCTGGCTGGCTTTGTTCTACAAATCGTCTTTCAGGTGAAGGTTGGTAGTTGTTTCTGTTGTTTGATGGACGATATTCTTTGGCAGGTGGCCTGGGTGCTGAGACTGAGGGGGTGGGCATATTTATTGGCTCTGGAACGCGATAGTATTTACTTTCACTTGCTTCAACTACCTCCTTTTTAAAAGGTAGTTTTTCTGAAGGGGTAGGAAGGGTGTAGGCTGGGAAAGGCATTGATATGGTGGAATTTACTGAAAG
>CAIQPO010000049.1 GCA_903873735.1 Candidatus Collierbacteria bacterium
ATGCCTTTATAAGCTGATCTGTAATCAATGAGTATGTAATCGTTTATGTCACTATAGAAAACAGAACCAGAGTAGCTTAATTTGTCCCGAGTTGAAACGAATCCAAGATCCAACTGATTAGTCTTTTCAACTTTAGTAGAAAGGAATGCACTACTATTTCCATCCATACCGGCTAGCCCTCTGTGTGAAGGAATTAACTCCCAGTAATCGGGGAACCTCTCTGAATGGCCAAAGCCAGTATAAAAAGTGATTGGATATGTAGCGATATTTTTTTCTACCCTAATAAAGCCACTATTTAGACCCTCACTTCGTTTCCTTCCTGAAGTGTCACTTCCTTCCGTCCCATGGTTTGTTGTATCTCTCTTATCTTTTGCATCCCACTCGTCAAATCTGTAACCACCAACAAATTTAACATCATCGTTTAAGAAATATTTTCCCTCTCCAAAAAAACCAATCTGCTTGAAAGTTGAATCTTTTTGCATATCACGAGAAAACAAACTTGGATCATTCATCATAGATTTCATGTAATTTCTACCCCAAGCCTTTTCATGAGATGCCAACTGTGCATCCATACCCAAATTCAGGATGAAATTTTCTTTTGGAGAGAGATCTATACTAAATTTGAAATTGTCAGTTTGATGCTTTAGCTGAGCCCACCCCATCTGCATTGAACTCATGGAAGGGGGTTGCCTCAGAGAATAGTCATCCATCACATGATCAATATCATTCCTGGAAACTAACAAACTGATTTTATTTATCAGAGGAGAAATATTGGTTTTTTCAAATCTTAACGCATAGTTTTCTCGTTGGAATTTAGCCCCATCCATCGCACGATCGGCATATTGGGCCCAACCATTACTATATGCCCCAGATAATTCAAGTTTAGTATTTTCATCAAAAGCAAAACCGAATCCTACGTTTCCGCTGTATCGGTGGTAGCCAGAGTGGACTTGATCACCATTGCCGTCTTTGTAATTTTGCGAAAATGAGTTTGTACCAACACCCTGAACATAAAAACTTTCATTACCTGCTTTTATATCAACCACTTCATCATTTCTACCAAAGCTACCAACTAGCAAACTCGATCTGCCTGTATAGCCTGGCTCTTTTAGGAATTTAATACTACGATCAAACATAACACTTGCAGCAGATCCTCCAGGGCCAAACAGCACTGTTTGCGGACCCTTAACGATCGTTAATTTGTCATATGCCTCAGGGAAAATATATGATGTTGGGGCATCCATTCGCATGGAACAACCACCCTGAACATTTTGACCATCTACCAAAATATTCAAACGTGACCCAGCCATACCACGGAAAATAGGTTCACCATCAGAACCCCCTTTTCGCATCACGCTAAAACCAGGAATAGTTTTAAGATAATCTGCCCCATCATGCGCAGGCAAGGGCTGCCTTGGTATACGAGGATCCGTCTCAATTACAAGTGGTTCAGCCATATGGTTGGCCGTAACCACAACATCATCGGCATACACATCAACATCATGTCTAGCTAATTGGATCCGATCTTCCGCTCTTGCCGATTGAAAACAGCTAGCTATCGCTAGTGTCAAGATTATATTGTTTGCTTTAAATTTCATTGTTATCCCCTTAAGTACTCAGAACTGCTAACAAAGCAGTTTCTTTTATTAGTTGTTCTTTTAACTAGCTCTTGAACTTCACAATCAAAGAAATCACACAACTTATCTAAGTGATCAGTCACCGTGCTGTATGCTTCAAAACGCATCATGCGACTAAGCGTCATGCGACTTATCCCAGTAGCATGAGCTATTTCGTTTACTGTCACTTTTCTGCCCCATTTATGACTTCTGGAAGCAATGAGTTCTTTTATCTGTATTTGAATCATGATCACCCTCCACAATAAAAACCAATAGGTAGCAAATAGCCACCATCTAGAAACGGTTTTATTTAGATTGAGGGGGGTGCTTGGGGAGAGTGTGAAACTAGATCAAAAGATTGAACAACCGGTGAATCATAAGCTTGTATTTTCCAG
>CAIQPO010000050.1 GCA_903873735.1 Candidatus Collierbacteria bacterium
ATTATTAATGAAATAGTTTGATAGAGACAACAATCAGACAATTCTTGGCAAATTCATAAGATTAATAAATGCTGTTAATAAATATCAACTGACAAAAAATACTTATTAAAATGCTTTGATTAAAATTTACTACTCATATCTCTCATCCACACACTCTATAAGATACTCAACACACTAGTCATACACATTAAAAATTCAACAACAATCCACAAGAATCAGTTTATAAATTTCAGATTACCAACTCCCACACATTCATAGGTATTCCTCACTTATATGTATTTTGAAATGAGTAGTCTACACATATATATCAAATCCATAAATTCATAAGTGACAATTTTATAAAAATTGCTACCCTTTCATAAAATTACACCATACTATCTAAATTTAGACAGACTCAATAATCAATCCTTATAAAAATAATTCATAAATCTTACTTAACACTAACTCTAATCAATATCTTTATACCCCCACATATGTAAAGATAAACACATTGTAATCAATTACACTAGATACCCCTACCCCATACCCTAAAATAATTAACCCGAGATAAACAATCCGTTTTCTCACACTCCCCATACCCGCATACACACTAAACTTTTAAATATGTATACCCCTACCCCCACCCAAAAATAACCATTCTGACTCAAAAAAGTAAAAAATTCATCGCAACTACTTAACAGGTAACTCATTTTGGAGTCCAGATGATCAAAAATTGTATTTAATCAATTTTACTCTATACACTATCACAATATTTCAATATATTTTCACAACACATACTTCACTATATATACATATCCTAATAACTTGCTTGGTAGTTTTTCATATTTACTTAAACAAGCAAATAATATATCCGATAGATATATTCAATAAATTAGCTAACTACACATAAAATACAAAATAGCAGTAAAAATAAAATACTGCTAATGTATAAATAATTACGCGATATGAAAATATTTATTAAGACTTCTTCCCCAAGCTTCTACTATAAACATCTAAATTTTCTATAGCTATACCAATTCCTTTTATCACACATCTCTGAGGATCTTCAGCCACAAATGCAGGTACCCCAGTTTCTTGTGTTATCAGTCTATCAAATCCCCTTAGTAATGCCGTTCCACCGGTCATCACTATCCCCTTATCAATAATGTCTGATGACAACTCTGGTGGCACTTCCTCCATCACCGTTTTTAGCATTGAAATAATTTTGCCTAGTGGCTCTCTTATTGCCTCATAAACGTCTTGTGAAGTAATTTCTACTTGTCTAGGTAGACCAGTAATACTGTCTCTACCGGTAACCTCCATTCTTTCATCCTTTGATACAGGCATCGCAGAACCAATCTTTACCTTAATATTTTCTGAAGTCACCTCTCCAACAACTAAGTTGTACTTTTTCCTTATGAATCTCGCCACCGCTTCGTCAATCTTATTTCCAGCCACTCTCACACTCTTAAAAGTCACCACCCCTCCAAGTGAAATCACTGCTGCCTCACTCGCACCACCACCCATATCCAAGATCATATTGCCACTTGGTTCTGCAATCGGCACACCCGCTCCAATAGCCGCAGCTAAAGGTTCTTCAATTAAATATGCGTTCTTAGCACCTGCAGAAATTGTCGCCCCCAAAACCGCTCTTCTCTCCACCTGAGTTACCCCAGCTGGTACGCAAATCATCACATCAGGTTTAAACAAGCTAAACCCTCCAACTTTCCTGATGAAATACTTAAGCATTGCCTCAGTCACCACATAGTCAGCTATCACGCCATCCCTCATCGGCTTACTCGCTTTAATATTTCCAGGTGTTCTACCCAACATGCTCTGCGCTTCTTTTCCCACTGCCAATACCTTTCCATCGGAAAGAGATACTGCCACCACAGTTGGTTCTTCCATCACCACTCCTTCTCCCTCCACATGAACTAAACAATTAGCCGTTCCTAAATCTATTGCAATCTTTTTTGAAAATGACAAACCCATATTCGCGCTCATTATACAGATAATAAACTCCAAAGATAAGCCCTCAGGCCAATATAGTCACAATACAATATATAATAAAGGTTGTGAGCAACCCAAAATCAAAAAGAATACTCATCAATCTAGCCATCGTTTTTACCCTTATTGTTGGTACCTTAATCGGAATTCAATTCGCTAAAGGATATCGACCAAATATTGAAAACGGCTCAATTGAGGGTAACGGCCTTCTTTCCATCACCTCCTACCCCAAATCTGCCAGAGTTTTCATCAATGGCAAACTTACCACCGTAACCGACGATAAGCTCTACTTATCTCCCACCAACTACCAAATTAAAATTGAAAAAGATGGCTTTCACCCATGGAATAAAAATGTACCTCTTAAGCCAGAACTCGTCAGCTCAATAGATGCTAGGCTTTTCCCCATAATCCCCGCCACAACACCTATCACCTTCTACCAAGCATCTAATGTCAGTATTAGCCCTGATGGTACCAAGATCGCTTATGTCGTTAGCAAATCTCCTATTCCTGCAGACGACGGTCTGTATATTTATTCACTCTCAAACAATCTACTAGGCAGCCAAAACACTCAAATCACCGGATCAGAAAAAGACTACACTAAGGCATTGTTGGTCTGGGCTCCAGACAACAACCAAATCCTTGCCATTTTTACCGAAAAATTGAAATCAGGTGAAAAAATCAGCTCATCTCACCTCCTCTCCACCAAATCCATGAACCAGATAAAGACCCTCACTGACGCCACTCTCAAACTTCCTCAGATAATTGCCGAATGGCAAGACAAGCACGCCAAAATCAACCAACCCACACTTAGTCTTTACCCAAAATACATGGTGGATGTCCTTACTGGCAAGTCAATCAATGTCTATTTTTCACCAGACAAAGAGAGAGTATTCTATACACCCACCGAAAATTTAGCCCTTCCGGAAAATGCTGTCGGCAAAGCCTTACCCAATATAAACTCCGCTCAAGAGTCAAGAGACATTCTTAAAGGCTCCACCTATGTCTACGATCTCAAAGAAGGTACAAACTACCAAATCACTCTAGCCTCTCCTTCATCAGAAATTGTAAAAAATTTGATTACCACCCAATCAGCGACTCCTTCAGCCTCACTCCTTGCCATAAAACAGCTAAAGGCACAAACTGAAAGTAGATACTCTACCAACACCTCCTGGTATGGCAATAGGCACTTAATCCAAACTACCAAAGATGGCGTCTACATTACTGAATACGATAACCTCAACCCCACTCTAATCTCTCAAGCTACTATTAAAGAAAACTTCATTGCTCCATCTCCTGATGCAAGCAAGCTACTTCTTCTCACCAACATCAACCAAAAACCAGAAGCTTTCAACCTTATTTCCCTCGACTTAAAGTAGTACAAACACCCCTCCAGGCTTGATTAGCCTCTATAAATCCATCAAAGAAGTAAACCCTTATGCTGCCACGCTTCCAACCGCACTCATGAACAAAGTCAGCCTTTCTCCATATTGTTATACCCGCCGCATCCTTTCCTTCTACTATTGTTATCTCCTGCACACCTCCCATTAAGTCATCCCTGACCACTTCATTGATTTCCCCCTTTCCCGCTTCACATATTTTCTTCAACTCACCAGAAATCTCCCCGCTACCCTGATCTGAAGGCACCATTGAGGTATATTCCGGCATCAGCATGTTTATCTGATATCTTCCATCTACAAATATGAAGTCATACTCCCAATCGATACACGATTTTTCTTTCCCTCTATAAACGCACTTCTCGTCAATAAATATTGCCCCATTTTTTCTATCTTTTAAGGCTACTATCTGTCCTTCAAGCCACACAGCTTCTGCCTGTAATCTAGAAAAAGCATCAGCATTGTAATCCACTTCACGAAGTCTAGAAGAAAGTTCTGTGGCTCTGGCTACAATATGAGGCTCATTCATAACCCTTCCCAAAACCACTGCCTCTCCAGCAACCACATCCATCCAATTGCATCTTCCAAGTTCGTTTGATATATCAATTTCTTTCGGCATTTCAAGCAGTATTCTACCAAAAAACAAGGTAAAATATGACTGTTAAGTATCATCTTGTCCTGGTAGCTCAGTTTGGATAGAGCAACGCACTCCTAACGCGTAGGTCGCCAGTTCGACTCTGGCCCAGGACACTCATCAAAATAAGAGAGGAAATACCTCTCTTTTTGTATAATTTATTGATGTATGAAGATATTTCAATAACAATGGTTATTGAAAAGAAGACGAGTAAGCTCTTATAGCCGAAATCGGTGAGAGACTATTCAAAGTCGGGGTGGGCGGAATTGAACCGCCTGCCTCTTCGTCCCGAACGAAGCGTGATAGCCGATTCACTACACCCCGATCTTGCCTATTTTACTCCCTTTTACCTAAACACCCCACCCATTTCATCCTCACTATAAATTAGTTGTTCGGTGATTGTTGTGTAGTCATGCAGCTCTTCAGCAGTAAAAAGTATTCCAATCTCTCTAGCAGCGTTCTCATTTGAGTCAGATGCATGAACCAAGTTGTTACCACCACTCATTCCCCAGTCACCTCTTATCGATCCAGCTTCAGCCTCATAACCCTTCCTGGTCCCAATAATTCTTCTAACAAGATCAACCGCTTTATATCCTTCCCAAACCATAGCAATAATTGGTGTCCACTTCATATAAGCAGCAATCTTTGGAAAAAACTCCGCATCTTTGTACTGGTGATACCACTGCTTTAATGTTTCATCATCTAGCTGTAGCATCTTCATACCTACCAGCTTAAAACCCTTTCTCTCAAGTCTGGTAATTATCTCTCCGATCAAACCTCTCTGAACCGCATCAGGCTTAATAAGTAACAGCGATCTTTCTAAATACTTTGAATTTGACATGTCTATATTCTACCCTAATACACCGCCGAATAATGACTTAATCTCGTCTTTTTCATATCTGAATCAAGCACCACTGCCACCACATCTACTCTGCAAGAACAACTCAAATTATTTTTGATAGTGTACAACTCCCCAAGTCTTTTCACTTGTGATAATTTTCCTTTATTTACCATCTCTTCTGGATTACCAAAATCACACCCAATTTTCGTCTTTACCTCTACAAACACTAAATTTTCTCCTTCCCAGCAAATAATATCCAGCTCGCCAAATTGAGTACTCCAGTTCCTCTGAACCAGCCTGTATCCTTTATCCAGCAAATACTCACAGGCAATATCTTCACCCCTCCTTCCCACTACCTTATTGTTTTGTCTCACATACAAATTTTACACCCTAATCACTTGACAAAAAGCATATTATAGGGTATAATAACACCATCGTTTAAGTCGCACTTTCACTCAACAGAATTGGAGATATTTCCCCATGATGACCCCAAGATTCGGTAACTGGTACACAGGTTTTGTTTTGAAGGTTAGCCTCCTCTTGTTCGCTGCCTCGGCCGCTACCCTCTTCCTAACCACACCAGCTACTTTTGACCCAAACCTGGCTAACGGAGAGCTTCTCCGAACCAGCTTTATCTGGCTTACCGGTATTGGTGGTTTGCTCTTCGGAGCTCTTACCCTCGTCGCCGCAGCCAGCACCCCCACCAATTCTGTACTCGGTCGCTGAAAGTCACTTGAACCACAAAAGGAACCGCCCTGCGGTTCCTTTTTTTATGCTTCAAACCACAAAAAAGGAGGGGTAAACCCCTCCAACACACAACCTATCTCAAATCTTCATTCGCCAGGTCAGCAACCGGCACTAAACCAGCCACAAGCGGCAAAACTTGACCTTTACGCATGATGGCAAATGCCAAATCGTGATCTGCCACATAGTCTCCAGGCTGCACAGCAGGCTTAGCATGCCCACCGCCACGCATCGCACCCATAGCAAACGCTGATTCAAACTTGACCTGGAATGGAGTAAGCGAAAACTTCGCCGCCATCTTTGCCTGACATACCACCCAATCCCCAGCGGTCATGCCAACCAGATCCGACACATCCATCGGAGTCTCATCGATATTTGCCATCGACAAAATCACTCCATTACCGGTATCCAGAGGCCTGCTGGTGGTGATACTGCGAATGGCGATTGCCCAAGGCAGCACCATCTCCCATCCCAATGCTTTCTCAAACGGAGAGGTAACGAGCAAACTGAAGTTACCCTTTGTGGGAATCTCCACTACCACCTTGTCACCGTACTGGAAATGTTTCACCCCAGCTTCTTTCCCCAGACGGAAAGCCTTGCGTGAGATCTTTGGCAGATAATGCCCCTTTTCCCCATACTGAAGATACTCGCCCAAGAGCTTCATGGCAGCAGCCAGATACATAAAGTTTGAGCCGCTACCCATATCGGTCAGGTTCATATTCCGGAAGCCATTCTCCCGCAGAAATCTATTAATCACATTCACATTATCCGCCGAAACGGCTTTAAGCTCGCCAGGTGAAAACGACTCCAGGCCAGACATAGCCGGCTCACGTAAAATCCGCATCATTCGTTGAAGCGGTCTGGCCTCGTTGAATTCCCAGTTGAGTTCATGTCCCAGGAATTTCTCCGTTTCCGGCCAAAGACATTTGGCAATAGGATACACAGTTGCAAATGAAGCAGTCACTTATACACTCTCCTTAAACAGAATCTGGTTTATTTGTAAAGAACTCGCCAATTATATCAGACCCATAACATTAAAACAAAAATGAGCCCCTTTCAGGGCTCAGTAAAGTTTAGTAAATCATCGGATCCATGTGCTCCCTGCCCACCAATCCAACAGCCAAAGGCAATGCATGCCCTTGCATGACCAGGGCAAAATTGAGAGGATGATCCGCAATATAATCTCCATCTTCTGGCAATTTGGGGTCTTCAAACACGATTCCCTTAGCCGCCGAATATGCAAAAGCCGCCTCCAAAGACACATGCCTCTGGTTAAGCGCAAACTTAAAAGCCATCAACGCCTGCACCACTCTCCAAGAATCTTCAGTCTTCATTCCCTGGAGTTTGCTCAGATCGACATTGATTTCAGTCACGGTAATTGCCGGCAAAATAATGCCGTTCCCTTTTGACTTTTTCTTACCCAAAGAGGTAAATAGCCAATCTTCCGCCTGTGACGGACCTCCAACACAACTTGGCTCAGAAACCAACACGCTCATACCACGTCGACTGGTGGGAATCTCAACCACTGTTCGGCCTTTATATTCATAGAAGCCAAGACCAGTGGCTGGCAAACGGAAACCCGGGCGTCCCAAAAGTGGTAAAAAATATCCCTTGACACCTGGGAACAGCCATTCACCGAAGAGCTTCATTACTGAAGCGGCATAAAGATAACCTAAACCATTCCCCTGATCGTCAAGAGAAATGTTGAAGCCCAGGTTCTTGAGAAACTGATTAATCGCGTCACAGTTGTCAGCAGCCATGGCTACTAACTCTCGACGAGTCAAAAGATTTGCCAGACGAAGCGACTCCTCTTTGTAGGTGTAAATCAGCTCTTGTTGAAAATTTCCCCTCTGCGGCCGCCAGGTCATTTCGTTGCCCACAAACTCCGCGGCAACTGGCCACAAAGCATGCGAAACAGGTATTGTGGTATAAAAAGTAGTCATCGACTCTCCTCCGCACATATAGATTCAAATTTAATTCAAAGTACCTGCAGATTATATCAATCCTATAAAAATATTGTCAAAACACTCTTTCTCGATACTGAAGAGCCTCAGCAACATGAGCCACCTCAATAGAATCACTACCTTCCAAATCAGCAATTGTTTGAGCTACTCTAATTACCTTGAAATAGCCTCTTGCAGACAGAAGCTGTTTATCCATAGCCAAAGCCAACATATTTTTAGCCTCATCTGAAACAACACAGTATTCTCTTATCATTTTGGAGCTCATCCTTGCATTAGCAAACACACCACTTTGACCGAATCGTTCTTCTTGCCTCTTTCTCGCTTTTTGCACTCTAGCTCTAACATTTTCCGAGGTTTCCGACTGCAATACACTTCCTCCAACAATTTCACTAGTGTCAACTGGAGGTACAAAAAGATGCAAGTCAATCCTGTCTAAGATAGGACCGCTCAGTCTCCTTTTATACTTGGATATCTCTCTTTCATTACACCTACACTCAATCTTTGGGTGACCAAGATATCCGCACGGACAAGGATTAACTGCCCCAACCAACTGAAAACAAGCTGGAAAACTTACTTTGCCCTGAGACCTGGAAATCTCAATCACTCCATCCTCAATTGGCTGCCTTAATGACTCAACCATACTTCTTGAAAACTCAGCCATTTCATCCAAAAACAACACCCCAAAATGAGCCAAACTAATTTCTCCAGGAACAGGCTTGGTTCCACCTCCTACCAACCCAACTAAACTGGTTGAGTGATGTGGTGATCTAAAAGGCCTTCGTCGAATAATTGCCTGACCAACATCCATCATTCCAGCAGCAGAATATATTTTGGTAATCTCCAAACACTCATCTCTTGATAGCTGTGGCAAAATTCCAGGTAGTGATCTGGCAAGCATCGACTTTCCAGCACCAGGAGGACCACTAAAAAGTAAATTATGACCACCTGCGGCAGAAATCGTTAGTACCCTCTTTGCGCCCTCTTGCCCCACAATTTCAGCCAAATCAAAATCGCAAGTCGCAGTTTCAATTAGTGTAGATATCTCAATTTTGTTTAACTCAACTAGATTACTTTCGCCTCTTAAATGGAGCACTAAGTCTTTTAAACACCTAACAGGATATACTTCCACTCTCCTTATTACTGATGCCTCATTCGCAGACATAACCGGAACAAACATCCTACCGCCCTCGTGGTCGGATAAATGTATTGCCACCAAAATCACCCCCTTGGTAATTCTCAAACCTCCATCAAGTGACAATTCACCATAAAATAACCCACCTGGTACCGGAATCTGTCCATCTGCCGCCAATATTCCCACTGCAATCGGTAAATCATAGGCCGACCCCTCCTTGGGAATGTCTGCCGGAGCTAAATTCACCGTTATTCTCCGATTCGGAAAGTCCATGCCAGAGTTCACAATTGCCGTCTTAACTCTTTCTTTTGCCTCAGCTACCGATCTCTCTGGCAAACCAACAATATTGAATGCGGGAAACCCTTTCTCTGCCACATCCACCTCCACCTCAACTTGAAAACATGACACTCCGAATACCGCTGCGCTCCTAATTTTAGCTATCATAAACCCCCCTTTTATACTTACCTCCCCACTCACAAACTTCTCCCATAAGCATCAACTCTGTCAACCTAGCAGCCACCACATTAGCATCAATTCTCAAAACTGAAGCAATCTCATCAAGGCTTTTGTCTCCAAACTTCAAAAGCTCCAGTATCGGATCAGTTGTATCACTTTTAGATAACTGATATTTACTATTTAAACCAAAAATATCAAGCACATCACGAGATGTTGTGGCCACCTCAGCCTTGCAATTTTTTATTAACCAATTTGTCCCCTTAGACATCTCCCTATCTATCCCACCAGGCACAGCAAACAACTTCTTTTCTTGATTAACCGCATATTTAGCGGTAATCAAGCTCCCAGAATTTAGTCCAGCTTCAATCACCAAAACTGCATCTGAAATTCCCGATACAATTCTATTTCTCCTAGGGAAACTCCACTTAGTTCCACTCATATCCCCTTCATACTCCGATAAAATCAAACCTCCCTGATCTAGAATCTGATCGAATAATTTTTCATCTTCACCAGACACCTTCCTACCTATTCCCCAACCCAAAATTGCAATAGTTTTTCCTCCCTTTACCACACATTCTCTATGAGCCAACTGGTCCACGCCATACATAAACCCAGAAACAACTATCATGTTACTTCTTACAAAGTCTTCTATCCAATTCTTTAAAACCCATCTCCCGTAGTCACTCACTCTTCTTGAACCAACCACAGCTAAACGTATCAATCCATCATTTAGTAGATCAACATTACCCTTGAAATACAACTTTTCTACCTGCGGCAACACACCAGCCAAGCTCTTATACTCATTCTTTTCAATTATTCCCTCCACATTCCATTTTATTCACAAAAAAGTTCATTCATCAACCATTCCCATCTATTGCAAAACAGATTATAATAAAGTCGTGACTATTACATATAGTAACGCCAAAGCTACCTCCAGTAGCCATGTTAGTGGCTTTGCTTATGTTGCCTCTGCGGTTGTATTTTTAGTCTTTCCAGCGGTGATTATAGCTATTGGCTTTTTCTCCTCCCAACCAACCGGTACCCTAATCTCACCTCTTCCCTCCACTCAAATTAGTGAAAGCCCCACACCCACAGTTTCAAATAATCTACCCATTATTGCAAACGACAAAGACGAGGTCGTAGCTTCATCCAGTGCTGAAAATCTTTCAAACTCCATCTCCAATCAAGCCGCATTCTCACCTGGAACCATTCAGGTTGAGGTCAAAGACCAGAGAATCACTGCCAATTCCCAGATACTTCTAGTGCCTAAAGCTGGTGACAGCTCTACTTATTTTGTTGTTTCAAAAGACACTGGCAAGTTTGTAATCGGCACTGACAAGGCAGATTCCACAGAAAGAGTGATTGACTATCAAATAGTAAATCCATAGAATGTCACTATGCGACATTCTTTAGAAAAGCTTACTAGCTCTCTCTTATTCCTGGTTCCAATAATTCTGGTAATTTTTGTTCCCACCATTTTCCTCCCCATCACTCCAGACTTCTTTGGTATCCACAAGTCGTACTTAATCTATGCCTTAGCTAGTGTATCGCTACTTGCCTTTACTCTAAACTTCACCTCCACAGGAGTTATCAAAATCACCAAGTCTCCTGCTCTCCTGCCCCTATCCATTTTTACAGTCATCGCCCTAGTCACTACTTTTTGGATGCACCCTGCACCCAGAATTGCCATCTACAGTAACACTGCGCTAGTTACCTCTCTCTTTATCCTATTTCTTACTCTCACTTCCTCTCTCAAAGGTGACAAAATAATAAAAACTATCATTACAAGTATCGTCTCAGTAGTCACTCTGCTAAGCGTCTTCGCTCTTGCACGCCACTTCGGCTTAACCAGCAATTTACCCTCCCCAGACTGGTTCAAATCCAAACTCTTTGACCTTACAGGTAGCCCTTATCACTATCTTACGGTGGCATTACCAGTACTCCTGGCTTCAATCGCCCTTGGCATTCAAACAAAAAACTGGTTACTAAAGCCCATTATCTTCACTTGCGCTGTTTTAATTGCCGCAGGCTCAACCTTTTCTATCTCCAGCATCTTACCCAAAGCAGATCAAGCCGGACTTGTTCTTCTACCATACAATGCAGGTTGGTCAATCGGAGTCGACCTCTTTAAAGATCCAAAAACTGCCCTCATTGGCACTGGCCCTGATACCTTCCAGTTCGTATTTACTCGGCTAAAACCTGCCTATCTCAATTCACTCGAAAACATCTGGAGCCTTCGCTTCTCAAACTCATCCAGCGAGTTACTCACACTCATGGCCACCACGGGCATCATAGGTAGCTTATCCTTTTTGCTGGTCTTTGTCTTAAACATCAAGCAACTAATAAACAAAAACCTCAAAGAAGACTCATTTCAAGCATTTATTGTCGCCGGGCTTATCGGCTACCTCCTTATGTTCCTCTTAGTTCCCAGCTCAATCCCAGCAACAACCATGGCCTTCGTCTTCCTTATAATTTCCATCATTCACCAGAAAAATGAAGGTCATCAACATAGGGTTCAAGACTTGAGCATAAGTCTTACTGCAAACAACCACGACTCCTCCACCAATCTCCCTATCCTGCCATGGATACTTACTCTTTCATCTGCGGTGCTAATTGCAGTTTACTGGACCGGAGCCGTAAAGGTTTACCAGGCCAACATGGCTATTTATCAAGCCGCTCAACTCCTTAAAACAAACGGCCAGGCCTCATACAACAAACAATTAGAGGCTGTGAAGCTGGACCCAGCCAACCCATTCTTCCACGTCAATCTCTCACAAACTTACCTAGCTATTGCCACCAATCTAATCTCTAGCGATAAGGCCACAAATGACGACAAAACCAAGGCCACTGAGTTTGCCAATCAATCAGTTAATGAAGCCAAGACAGCCATCAACCTAAACCCAATCGATGTCAGTATGTGGGAAAACTATGCTCAAATCACCAGAGCCCTCACCGAGTTCAAAGTTGAAGGAGCTAGAGACTGGACCATAGCCAATTATGCCCAAGCTATCACCCTAGATCCCACCAATCCCACTCTAAGAGTTCAACTAGGCACCTTCTATTATTTCCTTGGAGACTACGACACAGCTATCAAGGTTTTAGAGCAAGCCCTTAATCTAAAAAGTGATTGGAGCATACCCTACTACAACATAGCCCAATCCTACAAAGCCAAAAAAGATTATTCCCGAGCCTTAATATTCATGAAAGAAGGTGTTAAGTACACTCCCAAAGACAGCAAGGATCTAGAAACCATAAACAAAGATATCATTGAACTAGAAAAACTAGCTCCTAAGGAATCCACTTCTTCAGGGCAACCTAAATAAGGAAAGTAAATAATCCAAAAAATGCAGGATATCCTGCATTTTTTTGACCTCAAAATAAAATTATTCGAAAAGTGGACCCTATCGGACTCGAACCGACCACCTCTTCTTATTATGAACATCGTAATTAAGCGAAGTGAATTACGAGTCTGAATTAAGAGGAAGCGGAATGAAGATAGCAGCATAATGAAATTATGCGCATCGTAATGAGCAAGCTCTTATGTCTTAATTGGAGATTCGATACAAAAAAGTGGACCCTATCGGACTCGAACCGACCACCTCTTCTATGCCATAGAAGCGCTCTACCAGATGAGCTAAGGGCCCAAAAAGCTTGTAAACAAGCCTCATTATTTTAACACACAAATGATAAACTACTAAGGTATCCAGGGCTTGTAGCTCAGTTGGTAGAGCACTGCATTCGCATTGCAGGGGTCAGGGGTTCGACTCCCCTCAAGTCCACAATTTATAATAAATAATATGCCAGACAAAACTATCACCTGCCAAAACTGCCAAGCGATATTTGTGTACTCAGAATACGAACAAAAAATCGACCAAGCAAGGGGTACTGCCGAACCAACTTACTGTACTATCTGTAAAGCGATTAAATCTTCAGAGGCCAAACATCCACCCAAACCCAAAACCAGCTAACAGTCTAACCAAAACTAAAACTTCAAGGCTTTGTAATCACCCACCACTGCCACCGACATATTCTCTGGCCTAAATATTACTTCACAAAGTTTCAAGACATCCTGGAGCTTTACAGCGTCTATCTTCTCCATTACTTTGTCTGGAGAAATTATCTTCCCCTCAAACATCATTCCCTCCAAGGCTGATCCCAGCACTTCCTCTGGAATATCATACTCGAGCGAGAATCTACCCCTGAAACACTCCTTAGCCATAGAGAGGTCATCCTTGGTAATCACCCACTTCGACTTCTTATCACCCAGACCAAAACAGATCTCCTTAACA
>CAIQPO010000051.1 GCA_903873735.1 Candidatus Collierbacteria bacterium
CAAGAAATTAGGTTAGAGAAGCCCTAATAAGCAACTCCCTAAAAGATCCCAACCGGGATCTTTTTCGTTATTGACTTCATCTTCAAACTCCTATATATTCGAAATATCGAATATGTACCAACAAGTATTTGACCTCCATGCTGAGCTGCTCAAAGCCCTTGCTCATCCCAAGCGCCTAGAAATTATTCATCTTCTACGAGATCAATCTCTTTCTGTTTCTCAAATTCAAAACATGCTTGACTTACCTCAAGCCAATCTTAGCCAACATCTCCAGATTCTCCGTCAAGCAAAGGTTCTTGGATGCAACAAACAGGGTAAGCAAATTTACTACCATGTCTCTCACACAAACTTTATCAAAGCCTGCGACCTTCTTCGAGAGTTTCTAATAGAAACCAGCCCTGACTCTGCACTTTGTGATGAATTGAAACTCAAAATGTCGCAATTAGTACCCATAACCACAGATCCTGTTTGCGGAATGAGAATATCACCCAAAACTGCCTCCTTCTCCATAAGTCACAAAGATCAACAATACTTTTTCTGTGCATCAGGTTGCCTTAGAGACTTCAAAATTAAAAATCATCTCAAGTAAAATATGAAACCACTCAGTATCTCTGTACTAATAATCACCTTAATTATTGGTATTGGTATTGGCTACGCTCTTACACCAGAATATGCCAATGAATTAGCCATGAAAAACTCACCCATGAAAGAACTAGGTCAGGCAGATGCGTTAATCGACCAACGCTACTACGACAACATGATCGCGCACCATCTAAATGCCATCGACATGATGAACCAAGCACTTAAAAGCACATCAAGACAAGAGATTAAAGATCTGGCCAACACCATTATCAAGCTAGACACGGAAAGCATTGCTCATCTTTACCAACTCAAACTTACTCACTACAAAGATAATCGTGAGATTACTAGATTTTCAATAACCAAGCTAGGTACTCCAGACGAAAACTTTGACCTGAGGCTATTAAATGCCCTAATACTACATCACGATGAAGCAATTACTAGCTCCAAAGAGATGCTATCCAAAACCTCAAAACAAGATACCATCAATCTTGCAAACGATGTTATCCAACTTCTCACCACCAACAAGCAACAACTATTACAATGGAGAAAAGCCTGGTACAACATTTAAACCACTCTATGCAACAAACACAAACCCTGCCAGTAATAGGAATACACTGTGCTAGCTGTGCATCAACCATCTCCAAAGTAATCTCCAAACAACCTGGAGTAGAAAAATGCCAAGTAAATGTTGCCACTGAAAATGCCACTGTCACCTTCGACGCCTCAAAAACATCCATCAATTCTTTAAACGACAAACTAAAGCCCTACGGGTACTCACTCAAGATAAACTCGCAGCCAGATTCTCAGCATTCTACGTTAAGCGACCACGACAAGGTAATGTTTGTATTTCCCCTCTCTCTGCTAATCTTCACACTTATGATGTGGGATATTCTATCGCAACTCATTCCTCAATTTCCCCCACTTTTCCTACCCATGCAATTGTTCAACTTGATCAACTTCATTTTATCTAGTGTAATTCTATTTGTTTTTGGACAGCAGTTTATACAAGGTGTAAAGGTGTTCGCCACTACCAAAACCGCCAGCATGGACACTCTCATAGGAGTTGGTTCACTAAGTGCCTATTTCTATTCCTCCTTTATCCTCTTTTTTCCACAAGCAGCCAACAGGTTCCAGCTTGCACCAAACACCTATTTCGATGTTGTTATTGTAGTCATAGGTTTCATCCTTTTTGGAAAGTATCTAGAATCAAAATCAAAACAATCTACCAGAGAAGCCATCAAGAAACTCATAAAACTACAGGCAAAAACTGCAATTATTTTTCGCAATCACAAAGAGGTTGAAATCCCCATCGAAGATGTCACTGTTGGTGACATATTCGTAGTCAAGCCAGGCGCAAAAATTCCAGTCGACGGAGAAATTATTTCCGGAGAAACTTCAATCAATGAGTCAATGATTACCGGAGAACCTATACCTACCGACAAATCTACAGGTGACTCAGTAATTGCAGGCACAATCAACCTACAAGGCAATTTTCAAGCCAAAGCTACCAAAGTTGGAGAAAACACCGTACTCTCTCAAATAATCAAAATGGTTGAAAATGCTCAAGGATCAAAGGCGCCAATTGAGCGTCTCGCTGACAGTATTTCAGCAATTTTTGTTCCAACCGTACTCATAATAGCTGCTTTAACTCTTATCAGCTGGCTGGTCATTGGCAGTTTCTATATTCCCACTAGCAAAGCACTTGCGTATGGAATCTCTTCGTTTGTGGGCGTATTAGTCATAGCTTGCCCCTGCGCACTTGGACTGGCTACTCCTACAGCCATAATTGTCGGAGTTGGCAAAGGTGCAGAAAACGGCATATTAATAAAAGATGCAGAATCTCTCGAAAAACTCTACAAAACCAACATTCTTGTTATGGACAAAACAGGTACCATCACCTTGGGCAAACCTGAAGTCACCGACGTTTATTCAGAGGAAATCGGCAAATCAGAAATCATTAAAATTGCTGCTTCCATTGAATATGCATCAGAACACCCATTAGCACAAGCCATTGTATCGCACCACGGAAATCATCCACTAAAAAAAGTAACCCACTTTAGAAACCTAGAAGGAAAGGGCGTGGAGGGTGTCGTTGATGGTTCTAAATATCTTTTATCGAGTGCCAAAGCCGCCCAAGAATCCTCCATTAGCATCGATGAGAACCTAATCAACACTAAAACCAAAGAGGGAAAAACTGCCGTTATTCTTTCTAGCCATCACAAGGCTTTAGGCTACATTTTTATATCTGACCAAATCAAATCTGAAGCAAAGGATGCTATTGAAAAATTACATCAAATGAAAATCAAAGTCATCATGTTAACCGGTGACAATGCCAACACAGCAAAGTTCATCGGAAATTTAGTAGGTGTCGATGAAGTAATAGCAGGTGTATTACCTCACGAAAAGGCTAATATCATCAAAAAACTCCAAAACGAAGGAAAGTTTATCTCTATGGTAGGTGATGGCATAAACGACGCTCCAGCTCTAGCTACAGCCAATGTAGGTATAGCCATGAGTACCGGTACCGATATTGCACTTGAATCAGCCAACATTACGCTTCTTCAAGGTGATTTAAGCAAATTAGCTAAAGCCATCAAATTATCTAAAACCACTATGGCTGTCATAAAACAAAACCTTTTTTGGGCATTCATATACAATATTCTAGGCATTCCTCTAGCTGCTGGAATATTTTACCCTTTAGCAGGAATTCTGCTTAATCCAGTTTTTGCAGGACTAGCTATGGCTTTTTCTTCAGTATCTGTTGTCAGCAATTCATTAAAATTAAAAACTATAAAACTCTAAGATCAAATGACCGATTCAAATTTAATCATTTTATTTCTTACTGGACTCACTACCGGTGGACTAACTTGTTTAGCGATTCAAGGAGGTTTACTCACCTCTCTTTTATCACAAAACCAAGATGGTGACAAAAAGGGTGCCTTCAATAAAATTGCCGCATTTCTAACTGCCAAACTCATCGTCCATACAATACTAGGTGCTATTCTTGGGTTTATTGGCTCTTCAATTACTCTCACACCACAAGCTAGAGGAATTTTTCAGATAGTCATTTCCATATATCTTTTAGGGGTAGCTGCCAGCTTACTAGACCTTCACCCAATATTTAGATACTTTATCCTCACCCCACCCAAAAGTTTCGCCAGGTTACTAAAAAACGAAAGCAAAGCCAAAACAATTTTTGCACCCGCAATTCTAGGTGGGTTAACTGTTCTAATTCCTTGTGCCACCACCCAAGCAGTGGGGGTATTAGCCATAACAGCTGGCAACCCATTTTACTCGTCTCTCATAATGGCTTCATTTATTCTCGGCACCATGCCTCTATTTATCCTCTTCGGCCTCCTCATCCATACTGGATCTGCATCTTTAAATAAGTATTTCCCAAAAATTGCTGCCGTATTTCTCGTTTTCATGGCGATATACACCGCTAACGGAGGTTTGAGTCTTTTGGGGTCAGTCTACACCCTACAAAACTTCTACAATGCTGCAACCAACCAAAGTATCCAAGGAGTGTCCTCAACCCTAAATACAAACGAACAAACTGCCACAATTACCGTAACCGACTCTGGCTATTACCCACAAGTAATCAACCTCAAAAAAGGAGTAAAAACTATACTTACCATAAAATCAAATAACGTTAGAAGTTGCGCCAGAGCTTTCACAATTCCAGGACTAAACATCCAAAAACTCCTCCCTTCAAATGGAGACACAGTTATCGAATTTACACCAGAAAACCCAGGGCCTCTTGTCTTTTCTTGCTCCATGGGTATGTATACCGGTCAGTTTAACATTAGCAATTAATATGTTTAATTTTTTCAAATCCACGCCAAAAAATAGTTCACAAACCATTACACTTAATCTCTCCGGTCTTCACTGTACTAGCTGTAGCGTCAACATAGATTTAACGCTTGAAGATTTACCTG
>CAIQPO010000052.1 GCA_903873735.1 Candidatus Collierbacteria bacterium
CTTCTTCTGAAAGAAAGACTGGCTCTGTATGGAGCCTCTTGCTTGATATTTGTTCATTTGTGACTGGCTTGAATGTGCCCAACCCTACATGTAGGGTTACATATTCAAGTTCCACCCCACTATCTACCAGTTTGTTAAGGAGATCGGAGGTAAAATGCAGCCCGGCAGTTGGGGCGGCGGCTGACCCTTGATACTTTGCGTATACAGTCTGATATTGCTCACGGAGTTTGACTTCATCCTGGTCAGGTTTTATGTATGGAGGTAATGGTGTATGGCCAATGGCGTCAATTTCTTGCAGTAGTTCTACACCCATCAAACTAAAATTTATAAGCATTTCGCCCTCTGCACTTTTTGACTCGATAATTCCTGATAAATTGGATGAAAAAGATATTTTGGCTTGGGGATTGATTCTCCCCCGACCAATACAATCAAATCTGGACTGATCTCTTTGTCTTAGTAGTAGAATTTCCACCACTCCACCTGTAGTTTTTTTGCCATAGATTCTTGCTGGGAAAACCTTGGTGTCATTCATGACTAGACAGTTTTTATTGTTTAAAAACTTACCAATCTGACTAAATTCAATTATCTTTTTTGAGCCAGAATTTCTATCCAATACCAATAATCTACAAGAATCACGAGGTTCCGCTGGTTTGTTGGCAATTAGCTCACTCGGAAGTGAGTAATCGAAGTCATCAATATTCACAGTGCATATTTTAGCTATGAATGGCTCTTTTTCCAAGATGCAACTGACTCTACTGACATTTTTTTGTAAGAACAATACTCGCAATCATGGCTTGGTTCCGGAATTTTATCTGATTCAAGAGTTTCTTTGATCTCCAGGAGGGTGAGGTTTACCCAGTTGTCATTTCCCTTGTGAGGTAATATGGACATGGCGAATTCCAGCTTGCCATCAAATTTGGGAAGATTTTTTTGGGCATTGGCAAAGATGAAGTAGCCTGTGTTGGAAACTTTAAAACCAAGCTTACGGAAAATCCATTGGTAAACTTCCATTTGGCGCTTATAACCCTGCTTGTATTCATCGTCGAGTGAAATTTCTTTAGTGGTACTGGTGGATTTGTAGTCGACAATCATTAATTCACCCTTTGAATTTTGCCAGATATCATCCACCAAGCCATTTATTAAGAGGTTCGATTTTTCATCCAGTGCTAGCGCCCCTTCATAGGCAGTTACTTCACCTCGCCATTGCGGGAGATCAGGATGATCAAAAGGTATAGCGTCAACTTTATACTCATCCATTAAGCGATGTTTTTCACCTTTTTTTCTTAACAAGTCAAATTCATTTTTTAGTAGATTATCTACAGCAGAGTTGAGAGTATAGGGAGGTGTGTTTGGGCGAGACAACCCGAGCCTTGTGTCCATGTAAAAACAGCGAGGACATTCAACAAATAGATCAATTTTCGACCTACTAATTTTGAATGGTTCCTCACTTCCCTTTTGGTATAGAGATCTGGTTTTCTTATAGTACATGTCTTAGGACATGATAGCACGCAAGATGTTAGTTTTTATCTATAATGAGTGGTATGTCGAGTTTTCCTAAGATGACTAAAATTGTGGCGACCCTTGGTCCAGCCTGTGATTCTCCTGAGATGATCAAACAGATGCTTGAAGGTGGGGTAAATGTCTTTAGATTTAACACAAAGCACGGTACTACCGAATGGCATGAAGAAAGAATAAAACGAGTTCAGGCAATTGCGAACAAACTTAAGAAAACCATAGGAATATTGCTTGACTTGCAAGGACCGGAAATTAGGCTCGAAACACCCAATAAAGAGCCATTTCCTGTAATTTTGGGTGAGGTAATAAATATAACTCCTTCGTTTATCTCAAACACCAGATCGGTTTGCATACCACATGAGATTGTTTTTCACTCACTAAAAAAAGGTGACAAAATGTTAATTGATGATGGAGCAATTGAACTAAGAGTGGTGGCTATAAAAAAAGAGCTCATTCAGGCTGAAGTAGTAGATGGGGGCACCATATACAATCGAAAGGGAGTAAATTTACCAGGAGTAAGAATAGAACTTCCATCGCTAATTCAAGACGACTTAAAAAAGCTGGACATGGCTTCAGATAATAAAGTTGATTTTGTAGCCCTATCATTTAGCAGGACTAGACACGACATTGAAGTTCTAAAACGAGAATTGAAAAAACGAAAAATGAGAGCTTTGGTGGTAGCCAAAGTAGAAAGTATGGAGGCTCTGGAAAATATTGATGAGTTGATTGAGTCTGCTGACGCTATAATGGTAGCCAGAGGCGATCTTGGAGTGGAAGTGCCAATCGAACAATTGGCTTATTGGCAAAAAAATATTATTTCGAAGTGCAGAGCTGCCAGTAAACCGGTGATTACCGCCACACAAATGCTTCAGTCGATGACAGAAAGTCCCCGCCCAACTAGAGCGGAGGCTACAGATGTAGCAAATGCAGTACTTGATGGCACCGATGCAGTAATGCTTTCAGGAGAAACTGCTTCTGGTAAGTATCCATTAAGAGCAGTGCTTGCAATGTCCAAAATTGCCAGCTTCAATGAAGAGCACAGACCGCCTATGGTTAACAATTTCATACCAAAAAACCAAACTGAAATTATTGTTAGGTCTATTGAAAATGTAATTAATCAGGATTTGGTGAAGGTAAAGATGGTGCTAGTTTTTACTCATAGTGGTGAGACTGCAAGATGTGTTTCTAAACTTCGATTACCCATACCAGTGATAGCTGCCACTGCGGATCAGCATGTAAGCGAACAACTAACTCTATCGTATGGAGTGTATGCAATTACCACTAAGTATGCAGAAAGAGATTTCCAACTACCCAATCCGGTGATTGAACAACTAGCTCGAAAACAAGTTATCAAAAAGGGTGAAAATATATTGGTAGTTCACGGTCAGCATTATTACGAAGAAGTAGCAACTAATGCAGTTGCTCTGGTGACCGTCTAGTTAGTCTTCAATTCCTAGAATATCCAATCCCTTAACTTGTGGTAGAGTTTGACCGATGAGACCTTGAACACTACCTACAATGCCTGCAGTTGAGTGCAAGAGCCTTGCTGCTTGAGACTCTCTTTCTTTCCAGATCTTTTCAAACGCAGCCCTCTCTTTTTGTATTTGAGAATTCATATCCTGATAGACCTCAACCACACTTTCAATTTGTTGTTGGAATTCATGACTAACTATGTAGTTGTATAGCAAGTCAGACTTTGACTGCCTATTTTGAGTAAAGAACTTTTCCTTCGCAATATCGATGAGTCGCTGACGGAGTAGGCTGGCGATGGTAATCGCGTATTCTGGAGTTACTACACAGATACCATCTCGAACAATAAAACCAGCTGTGCCTTTTGGCATTACTTGGGTAACAATAATGCCAGTGTTTGATTTTGAATTTCTCATGTCGTCTTTAAGTTTGGATATCCAGTCCTCCTTCCAGTCTTTAGTTCGCTTTGATTCCCACAAGATAACACCACAAATGTTGCCATGTTGGGTACAAACAGTTTGGGAAATATCAGCGCCTCTCATGCCTTTGGCGATTGGAGTTATGGAATCTGTAGGAAACAGGCGAGAAAGTTCAAGTTCCAAGTCTAGTTCTTGCACCTCACCCTGCAACTGCTGAGATCCCTGATTAGCTTTTCTTTGCGCTTCTTCAAGCATTTTTTTCATATCTTGAAGTTGCTTATCCTTTTCCAAGTCCCTTAGGTGATATTGATCACTAATTTCTTTATTAACTTTTTCACGCAGGTCTTCAAGCTGAGCCTTTAACTGCTTTTCTTTCTCAATCTCAAAGTTTTTTCTTTCTTCATCGAAGATCATTCTTTCTTGGTGAAGCTTAAGGGTTTCATCCCTCATCTCCGCCATTTTTTTGTCCTTAAAATCGATTTCAGCCTGAAGAATTGCCGTTTTTTCTCCAATTTCTTGTCTAATTTGATCTTCTTTGGACTTAATATTTACTGCAAATTCACGTTGGAGGTTTTGCCTTAGTTCTCTTTCTAGATCTGACTTTATTGAAGCAGATATCACCGAGGATATCTCAAATTCGTGCCCGCATTGAGGGCATTTAATATTGTTTGCCATAAGCTAATTATAGGTGAGTTTATGCTAGCTGAAGATCCCAATAGTGACGGTATAAGCTGTCGGAGCGATTAAAAAGCTCTTGATGTGAGCCGGATTCTGCAATTCTGTGCTTATCCATCACAATAATCTTGTCTGCTTTCACCACAGTAGAAAGGCGATGGGCAATGATAATTGTGGTTTTATTTCTAGCTGCTTTCCAAAAAGCTGCTTGGATAGCTTTTTCTGATTCTGAGTCTAGCTGGGACGTGGCTTCATCAAAAATTATTATGCCTGGATTACTTAAAATCATTCTAGCAATCGCCAGTCTTTGTTTTTGACCTCCTGATAGTTTTACCCCTCTTTCTCCTACTACTGTATCGTATTTATCTGGGAGCGAGTCAATAAACTCATGCAAGTTGGCCATTTTGGCGGCAGCAACAATCTCTTTTTTGGTAGCGTTGGTTTTGCCATATCCAATGTTAAATCCAACGCTATCGTTGAATAAATTGGGGTCTTGGGGCACCACGCCCATTAGTGATCTTAGATAACTCTTTTCCATCTGTCTGATATCGATACCATCAATCTTTATGGCACCGTTATCTACATCAAAAAACCGCTGCAAGAGCTTAACTAATGTAGTCTTTCCCACACCTGATCTGCCAACTAGGGCAATGGACTGGCCGCTTCTAATTTGCAGATCGATGTTTTCAATCGCTCCTTTTTTTCCTCCGGGATATGAAAAGGAGACATTATCAAACAAAATCTCACCTGAAAATTTCTTAATAGTTTTGGGTCTTTTGGGATCTAAGACTATAGTTTTTTGCTCGAGAATTGAAAAATACTTTTCAATGTCTGCATAGTGCTTAGCCATATCACGGAGATTGAATATTAGCTCAAAGAATCTAGGGTAAAAGGTGCTAATAAATCCTAAAACTAAGACAAACTCACCAGGGGTAAATTTGCCATTGACTACTGCCTGAATGCTATAAAGTAAGATAAATACCAGACCCAAGTTTCCTGCTAAGCCAACACTTAGATCAATAAGTCTAAAGCTGTTGGTATAACCCCATAATCGACTGACCCATTTATCAAAAGAAAGTTTTAGTCTTTGATACTCCCACTTCTCTTTGGCAAAGTATTTAACGGTCTCATAATTTAAGAGATTATCAACGATAATTCCAGAAATCTCGTCCTCTGATTTATTGAATTGATGTCTTTTGTTTATATTGTAGCCAATAAGGAACTTAGCCATAATAATGTCTATCGAAAATGAAATGACCATCATGATAGCTATGGTGAGATTGAAGGAGCCGAAGAAGAAAAGTACTACAAAGAAGTTGATTACAATCCTAATTAATTGAGTAAGGGAGTGATACAGACTAAAGAATGCACCATCTCCTCTTCTGATAGCACTTATCAAGCTACCGGTACTTTTTGATTGATGGTAGGCCAAATCTAGATCTTGGATTTTTTTAACTACAGCCATTCTGGCATTTCTTCCGGCTGGAATAAGTGACATATCTCCCACAATATAGGTGAGAATATCGAAAACCAGATTAGCGAGCCTTAGCCCAAGGTACCACCACAAAACTTGCACCATCTGACCATAATCTAGGGTGGAGGCTGAGTCGACGAAAAGCTTGTAAAAATATGGCTGGATACTTTCAGTAATTCCCAGAATTAAAAGTAGACACAAAAAAAGAGCGAATCTGTAAGGATAGGCCAAAAGGAAGCGAATAAAAGTAGTATAGGTACGAAAAAAGTTCATAGCCAAATTGGTGGGATAAGATATTCTATCAGCATGAGTGTTAAAATTGGAAGCATGAAAGTAAAAGTGGATAAAGAAGAATGTATCTCCTGTAACTTATGTGACGCAATCTCCGATGGTGCTATTAGCGTGGAGAATGGAACTGATGGGAAGGCAGAGCCAAGGGCCGATATAAATCTTAAAGATCAGGTGGTTAAAGACAATGTGGAGATGGCGGCGAATTCATGTCCCACCGTGGCAATAATAATAGATAAAAGTGATGAGTGATATTCATGAGCGGCTATCTAGAATTTACGGAGCCAGAACAGTTGAAGACACAACTTCAAGCTGGATTCCCAAAAGGTCATATAGGAAAGGAGATGTACTAGCGGAAATCGCAGAAAAAGCACCTCCAGCCACAGGCTTATCACAGAAGATGACTGAAGACATTCTCCAAAGAGAGGCTTTTTTAGCTCAGGGTCGAGAGGCAATAAGAGAGAGGGTCTCTGTTTATTTACTTGATCAGTATGGAGATGGAGGCCATGAGTGGAGAATGACAAATTTTGAAGAATCTTGGTCAAGGATGTGGGAAAAATATGGAGAGGATCTGACCGAAGCGTTGGTGGGTGAACTAGAAGGTTTTGACGAGAGACCGTTTGTGAATTTTGCTGGTTATATAGATAAAGAAATTTTAAAAGAAGCGGTCAAGTCTGTGCTGGCTCGAAGAGGATGTGCTTAATATTTTTTGAGTTTTTCGAGATTTTTCCTGATAGTTCTTTTGGCCTTGTCTTTGACTGAAACTATCGTGTCTAGTAGTACTTTGCCGGTTTCACTAATATTTACAGGACAAGCTGGTAGGTTCATGTCAAACTTAACCTGGTAACCACTTCTGGTGATTTTCTCAATTGATAAAGAGGCAATTTTTAAGTCATCTTGATAATGCTTAAGGTATTTTTCGAGACTTTTTTCAAACTTGACTTCAATCTTTTGCTTTAACCTGTCACTTATCTTTAACTTTTGCTCGTTGAAGATTATCTTCATAACTAGATTATAAACATAAAAATTCAAGTTATACTGAAGTTAAGATGTTCAAGATTCTTCTAAGATCTGTGGTGTTTGTGTTGGCCATATTGATCTTGATTTACGGATATAAAAGGATTGATTTAAGAAAAAACTTAAACGAAAAACTTGCCGACGGAATATCTATTCCTGTTTTTATAAATGAGCAAAAAGAATCACTTCCAGACTGGTCTGTTGATGAGTTAGTTGGCAAGATTAATCAAAAGAGGCAAGAGCTTGGATTGAAGGTACTGTCTGTTAATCCTAGTTTAAACAAAGCAGCTAAGTCGAGATTGTCGGTGATTAAAGACTACGAAGATATCTTGGGAGAGCAAACCGGCATAACAAGAGAACAATCACTGACTGCTGTTAAGTTTGAATATGGATGGGTGGGAGATTTGTTGGTGGCTGATTTTTTCAAAACAAATGATCCAATCGATTACTGGATGTCTATCGACAACGCCAAAAAGACAATTTCAGAAAAAAATTTTACAGACATAGGGGTGGCATTGACACAGAATGAGGAAAGAGTCACTGCTTATGCAATACTTGCCTCAAAAAAGAAGGTGGCTACGAATACGTCAAATAAAGTATCATGGGGTGGTCCAGACCTATGGAAAGAGGTTAACAGAAGAAGAGTTGAGTCTGGTGTTAATCCCCTATCTCAGAAGGACGAACTCTGCACCATTGCAGCTATCAGGCTAAATCAACTTCTCGATAAAAATTCCTTAGATAATCATGAAGGTTTCTCTCCTACTTTAGCCAGAGAAGACCTGCAATGGATTTCTCAAAAATACAATATCAGTGAGTTTTTGGTGTCTGGATACAAAACAGCAGAGGAATCGGTAAAAGCTTGGGAATCCACTCTCGGCCATAAGAAATTAATAAGTGGTGGAGAATATGTTTGGGGCTGTGTCTACGCTCAAAATTCGTTTGGAGTAGCAATTGCGGCTTATTAGTTTTTGGAATATTATTATGTTAGATATCTTTCTGTTTGGTGCGTGTTACTAAGTATCACTGAGATGAAAATAAAGATAAAGTTGCTGTCGCTTGGACTTGTGTTAAGTATTCTGGGTACAGTTTGGGTAATTGGAAACAATTCAGATACCATTCAAAGGCATTTTGTAGATAATCTAAAAACCTCCCTAACAGAACAGCTTGGATTGCTGTCTAGAGAGGTTGATTTGGCAATGATCGAAGGTCAGGCAGTAGCAACAGGACTTTCAAAAAATGAGGTGATAATTTCGTATTTTTCTAATAATGCCACATCAAAAGAAGTACTTAAGGTTTTTAGCACATCAAATACAGGAAACACTTTCTCTGCCTATTACCTGCTAGATCCTCAGGGGCAAGCTGTGGTTTCAACAGATCCTGACTTTGTTGGTCATAATTTTTCCTTCAGAAGATATTATAGCGATGCAAAGGAAGGAGCTTCTGTATTAGAAGCTGCTCTGGGAACAATCAGTAAACGCATGGGGTATTATTTTTCAAAAGCAGTAATGGATAAAGATGGACGTTTATTGGGTGTGGTGGTAGCTAAGATGGAGCCGTTGAGTATAAACAGATTAATACAGGCGGCTCATCTCAATAAATATGGCAAATTGATGCTTACGAATGAAAATGGGGTGATTCTTTACGCTGATAAACCTGAAAGAATCTACATGAGTCTTGCTCCTTTATCTAATATAGTCCTGGAGACTGAACAAAAAACTAGATTTTTAGGAGTGAATATCAATTCGGTTGGGTATGAGGAGGCGGCTGACATAATAAAGAATTACTCTACGCAAGAAACAGTGGAGTTTTTTTGTGAAGATGACCAAGAGTACGAAATCGCCAGTGTCACCAGAATAGGAAATAGAAAATTCTTTTTAGTACTGGAAACCGAATTGGACTCTGTCAAGGAGAACATTTCCGGTTCAATTTATTCTTTGAATTTAAGACAGGCTATACTTGTGATTTTCTCAGCAATATCGGTGATATTTTCTGTGTTACTACTAAGATCAGTAGAAAAGTCTAGATAACTAAGGTTTGCAAGTAGTAGTGCCCGTCTTCGAGGTGACACAGACCTGATATCCTGATCCGTCTTCAGAGAGAGTGTATTCCAGTTTTTCAAATCCATATTCTGGGATTTTTCGCAACTGATCTGGAACAAGATCAGAAATCTGTTTTGGATACTCACCTTTTTCCGCGTAATATCTTTCTATTGCGTTGTTTACAGATATGAGTGTGTTTTCTGCTGACAGATCTTGAGCCTTAGACATTTGCCCTACAGGATTAACTGCAATCATAGCAATTGCAGGGATTACAAAGAAAATTAATACAAATCCAATGAATCCTGATAGGGAGAA
>CAIQPO010000053.1 GCA_903873735.1 Candidatus Collierbacteria bacterium
ACAACACAGTAACTATTAGTTAGCAACTTGTAACATTCAGTTAGCAACTTGTAACATTCAGTTAGCAACTTGTAACATTCAGTTAGCAACTTGTAACAAAGTAACCTAGTTATAGAATAATCTGATAGCTAGTGTTATTGATGGGGTAGTGGAAAGATGCAGTTTGAGGTAGTTTTATGGGGATGGGGTTTACTTTCTCTTTCTATATCTTTCCCCTCTTTCTCTTTCTATATCTTTCCCTATCAATCTATCTATTAGTATATCTACAAGCAATATCCATCTTGTATCATGACGCTAGACACTAGGTACAAAGCATTTTTGGAGGCATTATATTAGCCAACCGGTAACCAAAGATAGAAAATCAATATAGGGGTTCATTGCGGAACAGGGAAATATAGGGGTAGGTAAGTTACATCAAAGTCCTTCTCTGTCTCAATAGTCCTTTCCCTGCCTCTTAATATATCCAGATATTTTTTCTCAATACTCAATTAAAAAACAGAAACTCCACCCCCCGTGATAGGGGTAACTTGGTTCACTTGACTGAAGTACCGGTACTTAAGTACCAGATGTAACTAAATTATTTTCTTTTCTTTGCTTCTGCCATTCCTGTGATGATGGCTTTTATGGCCGCCTCTCCTGCTTCTCCACCCAAGGAGGCTTTTAAGACCTTTCTGAGGATCTTCTTGGGACCTATTCTTTTTTCCACCATTCCCGTTGCTTCCGCCCAGACTCCTTTGTTTTTAGTATCGTATTCCATGGGTTAATAGTACAACAGAGCATTATTTTTTTTTCATGATAAAATCCTTGATATGGATAGTGAAGTAGATGATGGTTGGAAGGTTGTTAAACCGGTAATTTATAAGGATACATGGAAAGCCAGACTTAAAAGACAAGCAGGATATATGCCCAGACCAAAACCAATGAGAATTCATCCCGATAAGAAGAAGAAAATGGTGATGGCCAAGGTTTTGTATGAAGCGGGATGGGGAAGTAAGCAGTTGGCTATCTGGTTCAAGACCAATCAGCAGAATATTCCCCACTGGGTTAAGCAACCCACTCCGAAAGTTATGATGGAGTTTGAGAATAATTTTAGGTTGGCCATGAAGGATTATGATGCTAAAGGGCTTTTTGTGGTCAAGGAGAGAATGATGGAGCTTATACCGGAAGAGGACAATCTGCAGAGGCTGGTCGCCGCAGGGAACTTTTTTCGGGGACCTGTGGCTCCAAAAAATCAGACCAATGTTCAGAATAATATTTATGGCGACTTGATTAAGAAGTATCAGCCACAGGAAGCCATAGAGACATGAAAAATAAAAAGAGTTATTCACCGGAACGGATAATCAACCTTTACAAAAAAGGTCTTTCTTTGTCTAATATTCAAAATCTGATTGGTTGTCCGACTGAAATAGCCAGTAAAATTGTAAAAGAAGCAGGATTATTTAACCCTAAACGGCAACATGATTTCTTCGCAGAACAAATCAAGAATAAAAGAACTGATTGAACTGACATTCTACGTTATTGATAAGGACTCGCAGGATGTCCAGTTTAAGTTGAATAAAGCTCAGGAACGTTTTTTGGAAGATATGACAGGGAGAGACTTGATTTTGAAGGCAAGACAATTAGGATTTTCGACTTTGATTTTAGCCATCTTCACTTACGACTTTCTTTTTAGGGAAAACTCTACCTCTATGAGCATTTCCTACGAAACAACCGCCGCCCAGAAACTTCTGGAGAAGGTCAAACACTTTATTGAGCCTTTGGGAGTACCGCTCCGTTACGACAGCAGGAATGAGTTGTACAACGAACAGATGAAGTCTCGGTTTTATATCGGTTCCGCCGCTTCGGTTACTACCGGCCGTGGACAAACAATCAACAACCTTCATGTTTCGGAGTTGGCTTTTTATGACAAAGCTGATCAGCTAATGACGGGGTTACTTCAAGCCGTACCGAAAGAGGGGAATGTCATTATCGAGTCTACCGCCAACGGTATGGGCAATTTCTTTCATAGAGAATGGAAGAAAACCGACAATGACGAGTCGGCGTATACGGCTCATTTCTTCCCTTGGAGTTCGGACCCCCTCTATACAGCCTTCGTTGAACCTGATTTTAGACCAACAAATGATGAACGCAAGGCGATTGAGCAATTTGGTCTTACCAGAGGACAGGTAATGTGGATGAGAAATAAAAAGAAAGAGTTTAAGAGCGATGATGCTTTCAAACAGGAGTTTCCCCTGTCCCCCAACGAAGCCTTTATCAGTTCAGGTAATCCAGCTTTTGATATGCACTCGTTACAAGAGATGCTCGAAAGAACCAAAAAACCCAAAATTATCGGAAATCTGGTAGGAAACAAGTATCACATGAGTATAGAAGAAACAGACAAAGGTTATTTATCGGTTTACGAGGAGCCGAAAGACATTGACGAGTATGTAGTTGGAGCTGATGTCGCCCAGACGGTTGACTTCTCGTCCGCCCATGTCATAAAAAAACGTACCGCCGAGGTGGTGGCTGTTTGGCACGGAAGAATTGATCCAAAAGACTTTGGAAAAGAACTGGAAAGGCTTGGTTATTACTACAATACCGCCATGATTGGGGTTGAAAGAAACAATCAAGGTATCGCTACACTGGTCCAGCTTAATGACTCTTACTATCCCATGCTTTACTATCGGGAAGACATTACAGACACGGGAGAAAACTCAACAAGTAAGTTAGGCTGGGAGTGTGTTGCTCCAGATACAAAAATACTTATGTCTGACTTTACCTGGAAAGAGGCAAAAGATGTAAAAAAGAATGACGAGTTAATTTCTTTTGAAGAAAATAGTCATCAAGATAAAACATCTAGCAGATTACATCACAGGGTGTTTAACTATCAAAATGTTGTTGGGGTTAAAAAATATCAGGCTGAGTCATATAAGATTACTTTTGACGATGGCAGAATTATTACTACAAGTAATAATCACCCATTCCTTGCATGGAGAAGTGATGTTGGTCAATTTTGGAGAAATGCTGAGGATTTATATGTCGGGCTTGGCATCAAAGCCATCCCTGTCGTAGAACCAGCAAATACATTTAGTGCTGGAAGGCTTTCTGGATTGATTTGTGGTGAAGGTAATCTTGGTTCAACCTTTGACAAAGATTTAGGTAGATACTGTGGATTAAGACTTCATATTGGTCAGACCGTTGGTCCGCTTTGTGATGAAATATTAGATTTATGGAAGGAAAATGGATTTAACCCTAGTTTTAAATCTGTTAGGCATAGAGAGTTAACTAGAAGCCATCATAAAACAATGGTTTATGTCGGAGTAAATAGAGGTTTGAGAGTATTTGAGGTACTACAAAAAATCCAACCAAAAAGATTGATAAGAAAAATGAAAGAAAAAGGATTTTTATCAGCAATGACCACAATGAGAGTTCCTGTCATAAAAATAACTAAAATTGAAAAAATCGGTATATCAGAAGTCGTTGGAATTGAGACTAGTGGACATACGCTAATAACCAATGGCATCCTCAGTCACAACACAAATATACGTACCCGCCCTATCCTTATCTCCGACTTGGGCATGATGATCAGGAATAAAGATATTCACCTGTGGGACGAACCGACCATAGACGAATTAATGACTTTTATTAGGACAAATACGGGGAAAGAGGAGGCTGCCTCTGGCACACATGATGACAGAGTGCTAAGTCTGGCAATTGCTATACAGGTTTACAAAAGAACCCCCTCATCTTCTTCAAGAAATGCTTATGTAACACATAACAATCCCGACTTGATTTCAAAAAACGAATTTGACGAAGCATCAAGTGCCTTTGATGTCTACTAGATTTTTTGCTCGGTGTTATTATCGTGATATGACAGCAGTTGTTTTAATTTTGACGGCAGGAATTATCCTTTTATCAGTTTCTCAGGTTTTCACAGTCTTTTTCTTTCTTAAAAAGTTAGAAATAGTGCCGGAAGCGCAATCAAAACCAAAAATAGAGGATGTAAATGATTTTGGTGATGATAAATACGTTGACCTCTCCGAAATCACCCCAGAAATGGGTATTAAGTCATTAATTCAAAAATAAATGGAAGACCAAGAACTTCTCCCCCAAGATTTAGAAAAAGCCACAATAGAGGACACAAAGTTAGATGAAGCATTGTCTCTATTGAATGAAGAACCAGAACCCAAAACTGGTAAAAAATTAAGTATGGAAGCCGATGAGCTTAGCGAATTGCTATCTCAATGGGGAGTTGATAAAGATAATCGTAGAACTATTGATTGGCAGTGGTTCGTTTACGACAATTTTGTTCGTGGAAACCATTTTGTTAAATGGAATAGAGACACATCGACCATTGAGACGGTAGCCTCCAAGAATGTCATGCGTTTCCCCATCAACAAGATTTATTCGACCCTACGTTCTGTTCGGGGTTTTGTAACCAAGTACGATCCTAAATGGGAAGTATATCCTGCCAATCGTTCCAGTAAGGCTACAAAGGAGGCTAAACAAAAAGGTAAATTACTTGACGAAATCTGGTATCAGGATAGTTTGAAGGCGTTGAGTAAGGCTAAGGTATATGACGGTCTTAGGTTTTCGGTTGGCGTTGTTGAATTGGGCTGGGACAACAAGAAAAAGAAGGTTACTTTTACAAGGGTTGACCCATTTGACCTCTATTTTGGTGGGGGTCAAGGAAGTGAAGTAACCAGAATAACCAAAGCGGTCAAGAAGAATATTGATATACTGGAAAATGACCCCAAATACAAGGGTAAGAGGGGTATTCTTCAATCAGAACCCGATGATGAAGCATCGGAGGCCAAACAGCAAATTCAGCAGATTAACTATGGTTATCAGAATAAGTCCGAAGATGATGAAACTTGTATAGTCCGTGAAACATTCTATGTTACGGAAAAAACCAATAGTTTAGGCGGAAACATCAATATCGCTACATATACTTCAAGTTGTTTCCTGCGCCACATTGAAACACCATACGAATCATTAAGCGATATATTCCAGATTTACAGAACCGATGTTAATCCTGGAGAAAACTATGGAGAAGGTTGGGTAAAACACCTCATCCCCATTCAAAAAATGTTGGATATTCTTGAGTCACAGACGATGGAATATCATCATATGTTCGCCAAGGGTCGTTATATAGTTCCGAAAAATTCAGGAGCTAAATTGATTACAAGCGAGAATGGAATAATTCTTGAACACAACCCAGGTAAACGACCTCTTGTGGAGAACGCACCCAGCATGACAGCCTCGGTGGAACAGCAAATCCAAAGGTTCAATATTTACCTTGAGGATATTGGTGGTCAACACGATGCCTCTTTAGGTCGCATCCCCACTGGGGCTACTGCTGGTGTCGCAATAGAAGCATTACAAGAGGGTGACGCTAATAACCTCAAAGACTTAGTTGAAAACTTTAATATAGACTTGGTAAATACCGCTAGGGGTATATTCAAGATGATTGCCAAGAACCTAAAGACTACTAAGTTGATTGAAACAGATGACTTGGACCAGGACGGCAAACCAAACCAATTCGCAATTATTGGTGAAGAAGCTACTAATAAACCAGAGTTTATAACTGTTGATGGAGAGAAAGTTCCAGTTATTGTAATCAGAAACGAAGAAAAGGTTAGAGTCACGGTTGGTTCATGGTTGGCTTACAACAGAGAAGCTCTTGAAGCTAGAGTTTATAAACACTACACAGCAGGGATGATCGACAGGAAGACAGCCCTTGATGCCCTTGATTACGCTGACCCAGACAATATTGTCAGCAAAGCCATCAATGAAGAAATGATAAGGACTATTACCAAAATGGGGCCTCCCAACCCAGCTGATGTGATGGCTTTAGAACAACAGTCTATGGCAGGACAGGAAACAGCCCCCGCTGGTGAAGAAGTTGGCACTCCTGGTGCTGAGGTGCCAATGCCACCTGTATTACCAACAGCCTAATCAACAATGGAAGAACTAATACTCAAAGCATTAGCAGCCGAAGGTATACTTTCACCCAATGTTCTTGCTTATGCTTTGGCTACGGCACAACATGAGTCGGGAATGGTTCCCAAACATGAAATAAGAGCTAATCCACAATCGCCTGATCCCGACCAGAGAAAACTGTACAATCTTCAAAGCAATTACGAGGGTGGCTGGAGGTATCACGGCAGGGGACTGATCCAGTTGACCCATTATAGTAATTATAAAGCGATGGACGAAAGACTTGGATTGGGTGGAGCACTGGTAGATAATCCCGATTTAGCTAATGACCCCGAAATTGCAGCAAAAATCCTAGCTGTATTCTTTAAGGACAGAGGCGTGGCAAAACTCGCTGAAACTGGAAATTTTTATGCTGCCCGTTGGCCAGTCAATAAAACCGACAAAGCGACACAAATTGCCAATACCGCAAAAAAATATGTGTCAAGTGCAAAAGGTATGATTGAAAATCAGCCAGTCACAACGATCCCAACTCCCACGCCGACACAAGATGAATTTAAATATGCTGATTATGTAAAAACTCCAGCGGTAGCTTCAGCGACAGTATTGAAGGGACAGACTCAAAATGTTTCACCGATTAAAATCGTTAAAGATGCTTATGCCGCAGACAAAGATTTCTCCACCGCGATTGTACCAACGCCACCGGTAACCCCAAGAGTAGTTCCCTCCATGCCCACGGTAGCGACACCAGCTGTCAGACAGGTTCAGCCAATTAGAACAAGTCAGGTAAGTGGCGGTACTACGACCATTTCAAGAGGTCAGACATTATCTGGAATTGCCAGATCATACAATACGTCATTAAACGAACTTCTGAAAATCAATCCTCAAATTAAAGACCCGAATAAGATATATGCAGGAGATATGTTATATATCCCCACATCTACCGTTAAATCAACTTCGGCTAAGCCGCAACTATATACTCCCGTAAGAAAATAATTTATTAAAAAAAAACTAGTGTGTTATGTTTTAGTTAAGGCACATTGATTTTCTATTTTTACTTCGCTGGTCGTAGTCTGGGATTGCTTGTTGGGGTTTCCTCATAGAGCGTACCCAGACTACGGCAGTTGTACGGGTCAGCTCCGTTTATTAGAAACCATACTTGTCGTGTCGCACCACGTTAGAGGCGTAAAAGTCTATGGAAGAACAAAAAGACGTAAGTAAAAAGGTTGATGACCTAGACCTCTCGTCAGAGGTTGAAGAATCAAAAGAAGTTAAGCAAGAGGAAAGAACTGTTCCACTTCAAGCGTTACAAGAAGAAAGAAAGAAACGCCAAGAATTAGAACAAAGACTTTCTGCTTTGGAGACCTCTTTTCAGCAACCCAGTTACACCAGTGAAGAAAACAATCCAGATTTAGAGGAGGCTATCAATAAGATAGAGCCTTATCTGCGCAAAAAAGGCTTCTTAACGAAAGAAGAACTTGAGGCTGAGAAAAATGCTCAGTCTTATGCAGAGGAGATGAGGTCTTTATCGGAAAAGTATGATGGCAAAGACGGAAGACCGGTTTTTGATGCCTATGAAGTATCAGAATTTGGTAAGAAGAACAAAATCTACAATTTGGAAGCTGCTTATGAACGAATGTATAAAAAAGAACTCTTTGATTGGGAGTTGAAGAAAACTGGTAATCCAGGCGAAACAATAGAAACCGAAAAAGGTTCTTCAGGAGTAAAAGAAGCAGGAAATACACCGTTGCTTTCCAGAGAAGCTATCCAACGCAAGTTGGCGGCTCCAGACGGCAAAGTATGGTGGGAAAAAAATAGAGAAAAAATCATGGCGGCCTATGCTAGGGGAGAAATCTCTTAGTAATTATTATAACTATATAAACAAATATGGCCTATCCTTCCGGACAAATGGGAACCACGGAAAATGCTGTCTTTATTCCAGAAATCTGGAGTTCAGAGATCATCCGTGCTACCGAAGCAAACCTTGTCCTTGCTGACAAGGTAAAGAGATACGATGGTGATGTCAAATCAAAAGGCGACACTATCCATATCCCTGAATTATCAAATCTAACGGCTCATGCAAAAACTGCTGGAGCTGCAGTTACTCTTAACAACCCAACTGAGGGTGAGAAAGAGATTTCTGTCGACCAACACTATGAGACATCCTTCATGATTGAAGATATCTCCAAAGTGCAATCGGCATACAACCTCATGAGTGAGTACACTGGAAAAGCTGGTTATAGCATCGCCAAGAATGTCGATTATGCTATTGCCGGTCTCTACAGCGGTCTTTCTCAATATGTTGGTGACGGTTCAACAGATGTTGACGACGAAAACATTATCCGTGCTGTTCAGTACCTAGATGAGGCTGATGCTCCAGAAATGGATCGTTTCTTTGTCATTAAACCCAGTGCAAAAGCTGACCTTATGGGTATTGACAAGTTCGTTCTTAGAACTGGTCCAGGTTGGGGTCCACAAGACTCTCCAATCTTGAATGGTGCTAAAGAAAACGGCTTCTGGGGAGACATCTACGGAGTTAAAGTATTCGTCTCGACCAACCTCGTAACTCAAGTTGCTACACCAAATGTAGTTCACAACTTGATGTTCCAGAAAGAGGCTTTCGGTCTAGCGATGCAGCAATCTCCGAGAACCCAATCTCAGTACAAGCAAGAATATCTTGCTAACCTCGTAACCGTTGACGTTCTATACGGTCTTGCGGAACTTCGAGACACCTTCGCAGTCGACTTCAGAGCCAAAGCCTAATAAGTTGACTCTAAGTCCAAAAACATTAAGCCTCCGTACTGGAGGCTTTTTGTTGTATAATTATGATATGATTTGTTTAAAATGTGGAATAGAAACAGAGAGAAGAAGCATTGATTTTTCAGAACCAATTTTCTGTTTTGACTGTGATCCCAAAAACAGATGCGTTGACTGTGGTGAGTTAAGAATGAGACCAATAGGACATTCTGAATATTGCAATGATTGTTTTGTCAAACATCAAAAAGAAAAAATTGCCACTATAAAATCGTTCGGTATCATTGATAACACTAGATATGGTGGTACAGAGATGAATGAGACACATTATAAAGACATAAACACCAGAGTAATTGATGACTATGGAAATAATCTTAGGGGAGAGAAGGGGTTGAATTATATGAAAACAAAGGGAAATACTTATGCCTCAAGACTTAAAGACTACTACAAATAGATCACGCCTAGCTGTCATACTCCCAAGTAGGGGAATGATGATGAGTAGAACAATGGAGAGTGTCTGTAACAACATCTATGGTAAGGAGGCAAAAGTCTTTATGGCACATAACCTTCCCCTACCCATTTGTTTTAATTATGCTATCCAAAAAGCTATCAACGAATATGATCCCGACTACTTCTGGTTTGTGGAGGAAGATATGCTTATCCCTGATGGAACTTTGGACACGCTTTTGGCGTTGGACACTCACGCTTGTGGCGTAGATTATGCGGATAGACGCACTGGCAAAAGACTATCGTTTGTAAATAAAAAGGGTGACTGCCTCTACACTGGGATGGGTTGTCTCCTTCTTAAAAGAGAGGTCGTAGACAAACTGCCAATCCCTTGGCTAAAAAGAATGGTTTTCTGGTTAGTGGAAACAGATGATGGAGATGTTGATTATCTTCCCAAACCAGATATTGCTCCAACGGGTTATGGTAGCCAAGACATTTATCTGTCTCACAAAATTAGGGAGATGGGCTACAAAATAATTCTCAATACCGAGATTAAGGTTGGACATATGCAACTTGAAGTCAAGGGTGAAGATATTAAAAACAATGGAGCTGATGAAATTAAAATTGTTTATGTTGATGGAGATAATCCTTATAAAATGGGCGAAATAGGTACAGAAGAATTATCAAAAGATGCTCCAAATGCAGACGATATCCTCTCTAAAAAATAAACATATCGGCAAAGACATCTGGGTAATTGCATCAGGCAAGTCATCGGATTATATCGACCCGTCTTTTTTCAATAATAAGATTGTTATTGGAGTGAATAATACCGTGATTAGATTTCCAACTATTACATATCATTTGATGAAAGAAAATTGTGTTGCTTCTGTTTGTCATAATAAGTGGCATTTAGATGTTGTTTCCAAGTATGACTGTGGTGATATATGGGGAAAAGAAAATCCAGTCAGACATTTTTACTTTAACCATGAACAGAATAATCATACAGTTTTCTCCGAAAATCTTGACACAGAAGATTCTTTGATTGTTAGTTGGTCAACAATTACTTCGGCAATACATTTTGCTTATTTTCTCGGTGCTAAGAACATTCTTTTCTTCATAGTATTGTGATGTTAGGTTTTATTGTATAATCCTTACAAGTTAATAGAAGATGTAAGGTATGACAATCGGAGGTTAATTCAGATTCATCTGCAATCCAGTGTTGTCG
>CAIQPO010000054.1 GCA_903873735.1 Candidatus Collierbacteria bacterium
CGATACCCAACCACTTGGAAGTTTTGGGGTATCGCTTGAGGTCGAGGTGCAATTTACGTATTCATCAGTAGTCTTTTGTGCTGACGATTCTTTTGATGTATTTTGTTTTTTACCAAAACTCCACCAAAAAATGATAATAACCACAAACAATAACAGTAGAAGTAAAAGCCATAACCAGTTATTTCTCTTTTTATCTTCCATAACCTATTTTACAGGAGTGTAAACTCTAATTACAAAAATAACGATGCTTTATCTGTCTGAATTAAATCCATAATACCAAAAGCCAGAGCTAAAGGATAAAAATGTTATCGTCCTTGCACTTTGTACTTCCAAAGAAGCATAGAAATAAATGCTGATGGAAAAGATATTAACTTGAGGCTTTCAGATAGATACATTTTTGGTACATTGCGGAAGGAATATGTCTTTACGCAGAAATAATTATTGTCGCATTCCTTATATGCAGTTATTCCCAATTGTGAGAAAGATAAAACAGAAATTATCAGCAGCGCAGCAATCGATAACCACTTTCTCAGCGGAGTAACTATTATTTTTGATATCCAGTATTTTTTATCAATATTGTATTTTTTCTGATCTCTATCAATAGCTAAAAACAACCAAGTAAACAAACATATTGTCAAAGTCATAAATATGCCAAAATTTAATATCTCCGGATAAACAAAAATGAAATATATCGCCTGGGATATTGAATAAAATAAAAGAGATAAAAGAATTGTAGAGGACACTCCAAAAACAAACTTCATAACTAAATTATATCCAAACCAGAAGTTCATTCAATCAACTATTCCATTAATAATCTTCACTAGACTAATATCAAAGGATAAAAGATGCCCTCAAAATATTATAAAATTTGGATTTCCAACAGAAGATTAAAGCCATATACATAAAAAACAACAAAGCGACCCTTACGTGTCGCTTCGGAACAAACTGAACTTAGTGACCTCGGCGGGAGCATATATCGAAGTCTTCAATCGATTCTGCTGAATCGCCTCTGACCGCGACTCGCAGAGATCGTTACGAGCTCTGCTCCGTCAGGTTCAATACTCGCTAAAGTACCAATAAAAAATCTCTCGACAAGCGAGAGACTTTTCATTGTGAGCCATCTGGGACTGGCACACTTACGTCGCTATAACTGTCTCGCTTCTGAGGCTAAATGAGACAAATAAGACAGTGTAAAAAGGTGGTGGAGAATCAGGATAACAATATCCCATAGCATAATTATAGCCAATTTAAACAAATATTCAGAAATATATCCCGTAGCATCGACATATATCTTGATTGACAGTCTCACTAGAGTTATTTATAATTCCTCAAAACATGACTTATTCATGTTAATCGCACGTTAAGGAAAAAGGAGGCACCATGACAAAGATCAAACGTTTTTCACCTGTAGTTCGTAAGAGTAAAAAGGCCAAGACCGCGATGAACAGCTCCAGTATCCAGGGCGACTGCAAGTGCAAATGCAAGTGCAACTAGCCTGATCCAGCACCAAGGGGTGGGCTAAATGCCCACCTCAATTTTTACCAGGAGGTATGAATGAACAGACTACGCACAACACGTTCTCCGTTCTCAGTGAATTACGAAGTAACTCCGGTGTGTAACTTGAAGTGTGTATTCTGTTTTGCAGAGTCGCAGTGCAAGCTTAAACACCCAGAACTACCACATGTCTTTCGCATAATTGATGAACTGGTTAAAGCTCAGGTATTTGAAATCAGGCTGTTCGGCGGCGAATTCTTTTGTTACCCGCAATGGAAGGAAGTTGCAGAATATGCATTTCAAAAGGGTATGTTTCTCTCGTTTGTCAGTAACGGGACATTAATCACTCCTGAATCGGTCTCAACCCTCATCGCCTGTGGTGTTAAGGGTGGAGCTATCTCAATTCACGGACCTGAAGATGTTCACGAGATGATCACTCAAATTCCTGGGTCATACAAAAAGGCACTCACGGGGTTAAAAGCTTGTCTAGATGGTGGTTTAAGCATCACAGTCCTTACCACAGTTACTCAGACAGGCAAAAACAGAATCCCCGAGCTGTTAGCTGATTTGGATAGCAAGGGCCTGATCAGAAAAAATTCGTCATATGTCATAAGTCGACTTAGCCCGTACGGTCGAGGTAAAGAGGATTGGGAAAATAACAAGATTTCTCTCGCAGAATATCTCAGTCTTTTTCCACTTCTCGCAAAGATATCCACCAGCTACGGCATTGAAACCGCCTTTGGTGATGCGTTTCCGGAATGCTTAGTCCCCAAGGAATATCACCAACTCATTCAGGGTTGCTGGCAAGGAACTGGTTTTGGTCATGTCAGTGCCAATGGAGATGTCCGCGGCTGTGCAACAGCGAGCGGCAAATACGGAAATCTTTTGGAAACCCCGCTGGAGAAAATCTGGCAAGGAAAGAAGCTAAAAGAATTCCGCAAACTCGATTGGTTACCAGACGGGTGCAAAAAATGTAAAGACTTTTGTGGCGGCGGCTGTTCTGCCTCGCGACCCGGTGAATTAATGTACTCTCCAGACGAGTTCTTGGAGGTGTCTTGTGAAAATTAATCAACGGTTCCGCACCAGAAGAGATCTCCGTTTCCATATTGTCTACTTTGAAATGGAAGGGCCGTTAGAAACTTCTGAAGTTTCTGCCAAAACCATCGAACAACTCAGCGAAGATAGAACTGAAGATGAACTACTGAAGTTTGTTCGGGATAACTACCCCGATGCCGATGCTCAAGCAGAAGTTACCGAGGTTTTGGACACCCTCAAGCAACTTTCCCTTCTTTCCCTGTAATTCTGGTATGGCAGTAACATATAATTACTGCCATACCATTTCTTTTTAAATATGAAACTAATAATTAAATATTCCCTAATTGAAGAACTTAAAGAAGCTGTAAACGTACTCAAAAATCTCAGTGAGTACGAGAACCTCCGTTCTTTCATCAAGCCTTCATTCAATTCCATTCTCTCTTTTGCTGTAAATAAAAATGCAGGTATTAAACATACCCAAAAAGTCTGGCTAAATTCCAAACCGGCAGTAGAAAAAGCCTTTAAAGAGCTCGGTATCAAAGATCCGGGAACTATGCCTTGTTTCCTCCATGGAATGTCCTGTGAAGGTTGGTTCAATACTGATGACAATTCAATTCATGTTCGATTCCCAGAAAACGGTGGCGACAAAGAACTTCTCAACACCATAGTCCACGAGATAATTCACCTTGCTACCTACGACAAAAAATACGATTACAGTGAACGTGAGGATATTGTAGATAAGTATCTCGACAAACCTCAGCTAAAAAAGATACTCTAAGATAACGAAGTCTGGTTGACAAATTTACCTGAGTTAAAATCAATTACATATGAGCACTAATTATTTACAGGTCAAACCATTTCAAGAAACCCTTCATGGTAGCTTCTGCGGTCCAGCTGTCATCAAGATGGTGTTTGATTTCTACGGCATAAACAAAACTGAAGCAGAGGTAGCTATACTTTCCAACAAAGATGAAGATCTGGGAATTAGTGATGCAGATATCAAAAGAACACTCGAGGGAGAAGGATTAAGAGTCGAGATCAAAAACTTTGCCTCTTTTGAAGATATACAAGCCGCTCTAGACAAAGGTGCACCAGTTATCGTTGATTGGATGACCAGAGGTCGATACGACTACGATGAAGACGAAGTTGTAGATGGTCACTACTCAGTAGTAGTTGGTTTAGACGATGAAAGCATCTACCTCCAAGATCCAGAGGTTGGTAGAATGCGTACCATTCCCAAAGAAGACTTCATAAGAGTTTGGTTCGACTTCACTTCTGATCACATCGAGAAATGGGAAGACATGGTCATCCGCCAAATGATCGCGGTATACAAATAAAAGAGGCATTAATCATCCACAGTTGCTTCTTTTAGGTCGTTTACTAGCTTATCAAGAGTCGATTGATATTCAAGTTTAAAGTGTCTTTGGTACTCATCAACAATAAGCAAAAGCATATTCACCGCTGAAACAAGAGTAAGGTCTGCGTGTTGATCTGTTGGCTCGTGGTTTGTAACAATCTTCCCGTTAACATCTCTAAAATATCTATTCATGGATCTTGGCGTGCTGTGAACAAGCTGAGATTGTAAGTTAAATGCAGTCTTGTAATATTGATCAAGTTGCAAGGATCCAAGATACTCTGACTGTTTATTTTTGTCGTACCAATTCTCTTTAAACCATTTTCCGTATCTTTCGATCAAACTATTTGCAGCATCAATTACCTTATCAATGTCTTCATCGTTTTCTTTAGGATTTTCAACTCTTGCTTTAAATACCTCACTAAAATTCTGACCGTCTTTAACTTTCCTGTAAGTATTAGATCTTTGTACTTCATCGAAGTTAAAATACTGAATTGCCATTTCTTCATTATCACTTTTTGTGCAAAGTTTCACTAGTAAGCAAATATCAAACAAAGTTCTTGCAAGCATTTCAGCATCCTCAATATACCCCTTATTTATGAGAAATAAGATGGCACTGTGAGTTTTGTGTGCTTTTACCAATGCAAATAATACGATTCCATCCTTTGGGGTCTGGGGGTCAGGTTTCTTGTTGATAAGCTCCAATGAAAGATCTTTTAGTTTCTCATTTAGTCTAATCAGACTTTTGTTCTTTAATCTTATGGATGTTGTGACTTTCATATATATTGCTCACCCCACCTTAATCTCTAGTACACCCTTTTTCACTTCATAGACTTCTCGAAACAATCTATCTACAAACTCAACTGCCTGATCTGTTCTCTTATCAAAAAAGCCAACAACTTTAGTGAATCCTTCCTCTTCATCTACTCGAAAGGTATAGTGTTCCGGCACTTGGAGAAGTGTGGGTATTCCCGTTCTTGTAAATGGATACTTGAAATAATTCATATCGGTCAGTAAGCCAATCACAGTGTAGTAATACTTCTTCAAGCCATTCCCCTTTACTAATGGTATATCCATCTCCAACCTACCTCTACCAGTCCAAAATTGTACAAATACATTGTCACATTCAAAAACTACAAAATTGCATCCAGATAAAGACAGCTCCAAAATATATTTAATAAATTTCTTGCCCCATCTCTTACCTTTGTATTTAGCAATCTCTATCTCAACTTCATCCACAAAATCATCATGCTTTTTAATTACAAGTTTAAATTTGTTTCCTTCTTTTACAAATGAAATATGTTGTTTTGTCCATTCACCACTATGAACAAACGCCTTAACTCTAAGAATCAGGTCACCTATCCAAAGCAAAATCATTCTCAATCCCTCAAATACAAACTTTACAAACTTCTCCCACCAGTTTGTATTCATCAACTTATCCCACATCTCTTTATCCATTTACATTCAGTTTTTTTACTTCTCCATACGCAGGTATAAACAAGAATTCATCTTTGCTCGTCAGCTCAAACGCGTCATCAGTTCCCAGCAGGTCTGCTTGCGAAGTCGAAAAAGTCTTGAACACAATTTTTGTGGGGAATGAAGTCATAAGTTTGGAAAATTTCCTCTCAAGTAGTGGGGATGCAACAATCAAATTCACACCAACCAAATGTCCAGAAGTTAGGATATTTTCAATTCCGTAATAGCTATCTTCATCGTAAGCCAATCTACTTGAGGTACTACTCACAATACAAACAATTCTAGGTAATGGGGGATTTCCAGTTTTTCCATAAGCTTCAAATGTACTCACACCAGTTTCTTGAAAAATTCGGAACCTTCTTTCCATTTCAGCACTCACCCAACCAAGAGCGTTTTGTATCTTGCTTTGTTCATAAATTATTGGAGTAAGTAAATGTGGTGAGTTGGCAAGAGGTGGGTTTGAAAACAATCTGGTGTCATCACTCACTATTAGCTTAAGCACATCAGGGCTATATGTACTAGTCAGGAATTCAAGTTGAGTTTTTAGAAGTCCAATAGAGTTACACATTGGACTATTAAAAATATAGATATGGCCAACTTCATCCAGTGGTGCCGACGCTACTTTTTTCTTGTCAAACCCTAGTGGAATTCGAATCTCTTTTGAATTCAAGACATCTTTTTGAAGTAAGGATAGAGAGAGGTCAGCCATTTGAATTGGTGCCCATTCTTTCTTAATATCCTCTGGATATATCTCCTCAGGTCCTGTCTCTTTCTCATCTCTTTTAATAAACTCATCAAACGAACTTATGAGTACTCCTCTCGGCTTATTTCCATCAGATGACTCCAAAATTCCTACTTGCTCTAGCTGATCCAATATCCTTGCTGCTCTGGCATAACCAACCTCAAGTCTTCTTTGAATTAAAGAGGCAGAACCAACTCCATTATCGATAACCAGTCTCGCTGCTTCCTCAAACTTCTCATCTACATCGAATAAGCTCACATTTTCTGTTCTTACATGAATCTTTCCATCACTAGTTAGGATGTATTTAGCCATATCCATATCTTACACTTCAAGCTCAACAAACCACTAGTAATTTTATAATTATTGTTTCACAATAGCCTTAATGGCCAACACTATAAATAAAGATAAGGACGCTATTGAGACATCTAGAAAATTCTTCGCACAATTCTGGGTCAAGGCTATTCGCTGGGTATTTGGCATTGTCTTTATTTGGTCGTTTTTTAATACATACGGTACCTCCATTCCTGTCTCCGTCATCTATCTATCTTTAGGTATCCTCTGTATTCCACCTCTTTGGAATATCCTCAAGCCTCAACTTATTCAGTTTCGGAAGATCATTAAATCATTACCTATTCCAAGTGTAACTAGACCACTTTCCAATATTTCACCCAATCTGATCTTTATTGGAGCAATTGTTTTAGTAAGCACAATCATCTGGTCCACAGCCTTCTCCAAAAAAGAAATCAAGACATTCAAAAACTCAGTTTCAGTTACTGGTGTCGCTACCAAGAATGTCACCTCTGATAAAGCCATCTGGAGAATAGGCATATCCAGAAAGAGTTTAGATCGTTCAAAGAATCTTCAGCTTCTAAAATCAGACGAACAGGATGCTAGGGAATTCATCGCCGGACTTGGATTTGAGAAAAACGAAATCTCGGAATCACAATTCAATGTCGCTACTATATATAAGGAGAAAGAAAGTGGCTACGGAACGACTAACATCATCGAAAACTACACTTCAACTGTCAGCATCTTCGTAACCACCAACAAAGTATATAAAGTAGGCGAGGGTGTAAACAAACTTCGATTATTTGTCGAAGGTAAGGGAATTGACCTTTCTGAGAACAGGGCCGAATACACATATTCAGCTTTTGAAACCGAGAAGATCCCCTTGCTTGAAAAAGCAGTCGCAGATGCCCAGCTAAGAGCCAACGCTCTAGTTAGCTCTACGACTGGTGTTTCGAAAACTGCCATTGGTAAGGTCTTAAGTGCTCAACAAGGTATATTCCAAGTAAATAGTGCCAATGATTCAAGCGTTTCCGACTACGGCAACTTTGATCTTTCCTCGATAGATAAAACCATCAGAGCAACTGTAAAAGTCGAGTTTGCTACTGAGTAATAACTGTTCACATCGTTGCGTGTATTTTGACCGAGTCTCGGGGTAAAATAAGTTCATGCCAGAAAAAACAATCACAATCGAAGAACTCTGGCTTGTAAAGAAGTTTACTCCTACTGAAAACCAAAAAAGGGCTATTTTGCACACAAATGGACCATTGTTTTTATCTGCTGGACCAGGCTCGGGTAAAACACAAGTTCTTCTCTGGCGTACGGTCAACCTTATTGTATTTCATGGAATAAAGTCCTCAGAAATTATCCTATGCACCTTCACCGAGAAGGCGGCTCAGCAGCTCAAAGAAGGTCTTTTATCACTTTTTGGTCTAGCAACCGAATTTACTGGTAAACCTTATGACATTTCTGAAATGGCAATTGGTACGATTCACTCAATTTGCCAAAAACTTTTAACCAATCGTCATCTCCCAACAAAAGTTAAACCCAAAGGTCTACAAGTAATGGATGCGCTTGATCAATATAGATATCTAAATCGCAGCAGTTTTCAAAAGAAGATGTTTGAATTCGCAGGTTATCTGCCTGATGAGGATAATAATGCTAGAAAAGAAATTATCTCAACCATTTCCGGTCAAAAGGTAAATTACGTTTCTAGATTTAAAACGACTGACTGTCTCATAAAGTTTTTTAATAGATTGTCTGAAGAAAACTACGAAGAAAACGCTCAACAGGAAGATCCATCAATCCAAAAGCTAGTCAAAATGTATCGTTACTATATCGATTCACTGACGATTTTAGGTGAGGGAACAAAACTCGATCTCTCGCTTCTCCAACAGAGCGCGTATGTTCTTGTTAGAGACAATGAAGAAATTTTTAAGGATCAATTTAAATACATAATTGTCGACGAATATCAGGACACAAATCCAATTCAAGAGATTCTTCTTTTTCAACTCGCTAAATATTCTCAAAATATTTGTGTTGTCGGTGATGACGATCAATCTCTCTATCGATTCC
>CAIQPO010000055.1 GCA_903873735.1 Candidatus Collierbacteria bacterium
CGATCTCTGAACTTAATTTATCGAGGCTAATTGATAGATTACAGGCATACTTTACAGATCCAGATAACTCTCGTGAAATAACATATTTAAGACCCCTTTTGGTGCCAAATTGGATAATGTAATAAAAAGTTGGAACTCAATAGGTTTATACCCAAAGTTTATCTATATACCGCTATCATCTGGCGGATGACCATATCTTCCCATTTTTCGATATGATCTGAGGTGAAGTCAAACCAGACCCGGATGAAATCTTCTTTGGGGATAGTTCTCATTCGACCAATTTCTGGGTCTTGGAGAAAAATGTTTTCTTCATCCAGACTGACAACGACTGAGTAGTGACCGTCAGCCACTTCATCTTCTTCGTAGTCGTATCGGCCTCTGGTTATCCAATCGACAATGACAGGGGCGCCTTTATCAAGAGCGACTTGAATATCTTCGAAGGAAGCAAAGTTTTTGATCTCTACCTTTAATCCTTCTCCCTCAAGAGTTCTTTTGATATCAGCATCGCTGATGCCTAGATCATCATCTTTGTTAGAGAGAACGGCGACCTCAGCCTCGGTTTTTTCTATGCCATAAAAATCCAGAACCATTTTGATGACGGCTGGACCACAGAAACTACCATAAAGGGTTTCTTGAAAAGGTTTGACGGGGAGAATGTTGTTGCTCATAGGTGTATTTTACTATGAAAGAAGATTTTTAAGTTTATCTGCGAACTTATTGGCCTCGTCAGGATCCTTGCCGATTGAAATATATCCCAAAACACGGTCAATCTCATTAATAAGGGTGATTACAATACCACTCTGTGTGTCTTTCGAGTATAGTACTGATGAAATTCGAGTTAATAGTGAACTGATTGAATCGAAATCCTTTTTGTATTCGAAATGATCATTTGAAACAAAGCAATGATTTATAAAATATTCTCCAAAAAGTCTTCTAGCCAAATCATAGACATGGGTACCTCCAGTTCTTCTGGCGTTTGTTTCAACAGCGAATATAGCTCCAGTTTTCGAAATAACGTAATCTATGTCGAAAATTCCTCGATATCCAAGGGACTGATAATGCTTTCCTATCACTATACCTGACCTTGTTATTTCTTCAGCGACATTGTCTGGTAGGGCGTCTTTACCAACAATTGTCCCTTGAAACTCACCATTTTCGACTACTTGACCGCAAAGGTAGGTGACTCTAACTTCCGAATCTGTAACGAACAGCTCTGTGGATGAAGTACCTCCGCCGGCTGAAGCATCAACCTCAATAAATTCTTCAACAATATATGGACCATTTGCCCAAATAGTTTCAGTTGAAACTTGATAAAGTATTTCATCTAAAGTTGGTTGGTTATTTTGAGAAATAATTAACCCCCAACCAGATTCACCTTGGTCTGCTTTTACAACAAAGTTCTTATTATTAACTTTAAAGTAGTTAATTTTATTTCTTAGATCTTCTAACGTTTGGCAAATAAAGCCTTTTGGGATAAAGACTCCACCGTCGGAAAATCTCTCAATTTCTTTACGAAAACCAGATTTTGAATCTAGATATTTAACGAGGTTGTATCCTTTGGTTTTCGGTAAACTATCTGCCGTGGTCTTGATGCCATTCTCAGTCAGGAATTGAAGTAAATCGAGGAAACTCTGAGTGATGGCGTAGGGGGAAAATTGTAGTTCTTTAACTCCTGAAATGTATCCTAAGAAGGCTTGATTTTTAGTTGGTTTTGATAGATTGAGACTGTTACTGTTTGGAGAATAGTTTAATGTGTTTTTGTTACCAAGTAGGTTAGAGTTGAGCTCAAATAACTCCCTAGGGATAGGTGTTGGGGTGATGACGATCTTATTATCTCCCTCCCAGAAAAAAGCTCTTTGTGACAGGGCTAGTTCGTGTCTGATCCTTTTTTGACCTTCCTCTGACCCACTTGCAGAATTAAGAATATCCTCGAAGGCTTCGGCTGTATTAGCAAAAATAATATGTTTTGGTTTCTCCATAGCTATAGCATTGTACTAAAAAGTCTCTGATGTTTAAGCACCAGAGACAATTTCTACAAAATTTTCTCGCGAGAAGCAGCGATCAGGATTATCTCCTCAATCAAGTCATCAAAACCTCGACCTGTGAAACTCGCCATCTTGGTCAAAGTGTTGTTTAATCCATGGGAATTTGGACCGATTCCAGGATTGTAGTTGACTTCGAGAAGGTAAATATCACCGTCATCAGTTACACGGAAATCCATACGGGCATAGTCTCGACATTCGGTGGCTCTAAAGGCAGTTTTGGTGTAGGCGACTAATTTTTCTACCGTTGACTTTGGGAGATCTGCTTTAATCATGGTTTCGGTTTGACCGCCCCATTTGTATTCGAACGATCTAATTTTCCGTAGATCATCCCTAGTATCAGGAAAGAGAAATTCTAGTGGCGAAAAGACAGTTATCTGGCTTTCATTTCCAATGACTCCAACCGAAATTTCGCGACCGACGATGAAAGTTTCGACGATGACTGGTTGGAAATAGATTGCAATAATGTGGGCGACTTTGACTCTCATCTCGGATTCGTTTGCCACAACGCAGTCTGAGTAGATACCAATACTTCCCTCTTGGCGAATGGGTTTAACAATTGCCGGGAAGGAAATATTTGGACTTAGTGGTTCATCTGGGGTGTCAAACCTTTGATATGGAGTAACTGGAACCCCATATCCTTGGCAGACTAACTTACTTTTCTCTTTATCCAAGGTGAGTTGCATATTTAGAGAAGAAGCACCTGTAAAAGGGATCCGTAAGGCTTCGAGCATGGCGGGGACGAGTGGTTCGTCTGTATTTCCACCGCCAAATGACTCAGCCATATTCAGAACCAGATCAAAAGTTCCCAGACGGGTGACAAGGTCATTCCAAAGATTTTTGGTTGTTTCCAGTGTTTCCACTTGGTAGCCACGAGCTACAAGCAATTCTTTTACTAGAGGCACAATAATTTCGATTTCTTGTTCGCAGATAATGTCCGAATCAACTCCAACATTGAGTTCTCTCGCGATATTGTAAAGTACAAGGATTTTCATGGATCCTCCTTTCGAGAATATAGGACAATGGGTATTTTACATCAACTACTACAGCTTTGTTTAAAAAATGAGTATGTTGTTGCGGAGTTACTAAAGTTTCCAGTGGGTGGAGGACGGGATTCCTTTCGGTCAATTTCGGTAGAAATTGCCTCAAGACCCGCCTCGCCAAAACCGTTACGGGTTTGGCTCCGGCATTCGAATCCCGTTGTTTGACTATATAAAA
>CAIQPO010000056.1 GCA_903873735.1 Candidatus Collierbacteria bacterium
ACCAAGAGGTGGTAATGAAAAAGGCAGACTCAAAAATCAGTCAGCTACTTAAAGCGGAAAAATCTTTGAGTGATAATCAACAAACAATTGAGAAATTGAGATTGGCGGTACCGGACATGATGGCATATGCAGATGTTATTAAGAGAATTGAGATTCTAGCTAGAGAAAATTCTTTGAAACTAAATACTGTAAGGCTGCCATCAATAATTGCATCGGGGGTAAATGTAGAAAAAGGGTTGCCTGGTGATGGACTGAAAGAGCTGAATAAACCTGATAACAAAGGTCTTCTTAAAGTTGAAGTCTCGTTTTCTGTACTTGGAAAGCAAAAAGATGTTTTGAATTTCTTCAAGGCGATAGAAAACATGGATCGTTTGTCGATAATACAAAAATTAAAAATTGCCAAGGTGGAAAAGGTGGGAAAAGACACAGCCAGTGGATTGTCTGCAGATGCCACTGCCTCATTCTTCTCATTTGAGACACCAAAATCAGCTCAAGTGGAGGTGAAGAAATGAAACCGAAGAGGACATTGTCTGGATATATGCTTTTGGTGGGGATGATGGGTTTGTCTATAGTGGGAGGTGCACTTATTTTTGGAATATATTCAGCTCTTGTAAAAACACAGGTAACAAGTGAAACTAAGGAAGTTATCAAACCTCTTGAAGGAGAGATTAATGTGGACTTACTTAATAAATTAAATAATCGACGTCAATTTTCTTCTAGTGAGTTGGAGGTGGTAATCACACAATCACCAACACCCACACCTTTCAACCAGCCTACGCCTACCCTTACAGTTACACCCACTGCTGCAGTTAGTCCAGTGGCTTCAGCCTCTGCACAGACTCCAGCTAGCCCAAGCGGAACAATTAGATAAGATGAACAAACCGGCATTATTAGGAAAAAGAATACCGACATTTTTAGGTATTTTGATACTAATTGGAGGCTTGATTGCCGGAGTAGTTTTGGTGGGAAGGCAACAAGGAACTGAAACAAAGGCGGGTCCGACAGAAAGTCCTAAGAATGTCAGAATTTCAAATAGAGGAACCAATACTTTTTCGATTAGCTGGACTACCGATACCCCTGTCACTGGTTTTGTGAAGTATTCGGAGAATCCAACCAAGATTGTATCCCCTGCTGGGGATGTAAGAGACCAAATTTCTGGGTCGGCACAATCCTACACGAACCATCATGTGAACGTGACTAACCTTAAAGCAGACACTACCTATTACTTTGTAATTGGCTCTGGACCAATGACTTACAATGACGATGGAAAACCATTTCAGGTAAGAACTGGTCCACAGGTAATTCCGCCACCGGAAGATGTTATTTCTGGCAAAATTGTAAATAGTGCTGGTTCAGCTGCTTCAGGAGCAATCATTTTTATTGAAGCCGAGGGCGGTGAAGCTCTGTCGACTGTAAGCAAAACTGATGGCACTTGGAGGTTGAATTTAGCTGCGGTCAGAAACAAGGACGGACAAGTGTTGACTTATGACAAAGACAAATCCGTTCTTTCCATTTTTATCCAGGCTGGAACAGCAGGAACTGCGACTGCCATTACTAACACAGGAAAGGATAATCCTGTTCCAGACATTGTCTTGGGAAAAAATCAAAGTTTTGTGGATTCGATTCCTGCCCCACTAGCTCAAACTCAAGAATCGACTTCCGCTGCTAAGGCTACGGCTGGCTTCAAAGAGCTTTCAGTAGTACCGACGCAAACTATGTTGGTGGATATTCCAGCTGAGGCTAGTAGTTCCTTTAGTATTCTTAATCCTGCCCTAAACGGAGAAATGGTGGCGACGACATCGCCAGAGTTTAGAGGAAAAGCTTTACCGGGAACTGATATAAAAATCACTGTTCATTCGGCAGTGGAAATGTCGCAACTTATTAAAGCCGACGTAAATGGCAACTGGACATGGTCAGCACCCCAACAGCTTGAGCCAGGAATACACACCCTGACACTTCAATACACTGATCAATCAGGGAAGGTAGTAAATATTGAGAGAACTTTTACTGTACTTTCATCTGACGCTGGAGGCGGTTTGCCAGCTTTTACAGCTACACCTTCAGCAACTCCGATTATTACCCCAACAGCTACACCTTCAGCAACTCCCACAGAGATCCCTACTCCTACTCCAACTCCAACCGAGATTGTGATGCCAGCAACAGAGTCTTCTGAACTAGTAGAAACTGGGGTGGAATGGATTGCATATTTGATGGTGGGTATGGGATTAGGTATGTTTGTGTTTGGGGGGATGATCAAGAAAAAAATTGAAATGAGTGACTAAGAGGAATTGATAGAAAACAATTGCGTGTTTTAGCTAGTTAAAGTATAGTGAATTTAGGTATATTTTGAGCGACTTTTAATGGAAAACACAAACCCAAACAACCAATTACCAAACTTGGTGAGTGATGTGCCCCAAACTCCCATTCAACCTCAAGAGGATGAAATTACTTCTTTGCCAAAACCAAAGAACACCAAAAGGTTGATGAGTATTATTGGAGGGGTGGGGGCACTCTTGCTTGTGGTTGGAGTGGCAGCGGCGTCTTTTTATGTGTCAAATAGATTAAAAAGAGACCAGGCTTTAGCGCCGAACGCGCCTAAGGGTTCATTTGCGTTCCTTTGTCCCAGTGGAACTACAAAGTGTGGGTCAGATGATTGCTGTAACAATTCAACTGAAATGTGTAAGGGGACATATCCAAACCAATATTGTGGCGCAAAACCGACGGCGACACCGACGCCCACAAGAGTACCGACTCCACCACCGACGGCGACACCTACCCCTACAGCTACAAGAACACCTACCCCTACAGCTACAAGAACACCAACACCGACAGCAACACCTGCTTGTAGTTCAAATGGATCCTGTAAGGCATCGTATGGAACTTGTTGTACTGGGCAGCAATACTATGATGCTACCTGTGCTTCGACGACATACTACAGGTGTGGAACAGCTTCGACACCAACACCGACAGCAACACCTGCTTTTTCTCCTTGCGCTGCAGGTCAGTCGTGCGTGAATTTATCTCAGAGCAGATGTATCGCAGAGTGGGGAGACTACGATACAGTTTCATGTAATGCTTCTGGATATAAATGTTGTGTTGATAATGGAACATCTCCGACAGCGACACCGACAACTACAGCGACACCGACAACTCCAGGATGGGTATCTTGCCCTGTAGGTAGAAGATGTGAAGATTTGAATGATCGCACCTCATGTGAGGCTGCTGGGGGAGATTTAAGAAATTCTGTTTGTAATACCACTGGAGATAGGTGCTGCGTTCCTGATTTAGCTCCTTGTGGTGCAGGGCAATCGTGTGTGAATTTATCACAAGCTCGTTGTACAGCTGAATGGGGAGACTATGATTCAATTCCCTGTAACACTTCAGGGTATAGATGCTGTGTATCAAATGGCTCAAGTCCCACACCAACCGCTACCCCAACTGGTGGTGGAGGTGGATATTGCAGCCCATCCCAAGCTACCTTATGTGCCTCTTGTAGATCTTCTGGCAGCACACCAAGCTGTATAAAAGACTGTTCAAAATGTAATGGAGTGTCTGGCAGTTGGTGGACTGAGTGCGCTGCCTCTGCTTGTGGTGGGAGTAGCTCCAGCAGTAGTTCAAGTGGAGGTACTGGAAGCAGTAGTAGTGGCGGAGGACAAACCTGTACCCAGGTTAAAGATGCACCATACTCTAAGCAACTGACATTCTCAAAGACTGGAACTGTAAATATCTTCACTATGAATGGTGGAGCAGGAATAGTATCTTTTACCGGTCCCAAAACAGTGACTGCAAATATTTCTGGTGGAGGAGCAGCAAAAAATGCAACTACTTTTACAGTGACTGCCGGGGAAGTCTATACCATAAGAGTCAAATTTAATTCAGAGTCTAAAGATGCTTATGGATACATAAAAAACAAGGCAGCAACAACCTGTGGTCCTACAAATAACGCTTGCGGAGGTAATTTGGATATCACACCTCTTGTAAACTTAGCAAACTCGTCCTCAGATGTGTCAGGTATAACTGCCGCGAGCCAGCCCGCTAACACTCAATGTTGGGGAGATGCTGAGATTGGAGACTATACACAAGATTATGACTACAACGACTTTGCTTTGATTTTGGGTTATACCCGCGATGAACCATCTCCTATTCCAAATTGTTCGAATGTGACTGGACCAAATAAATTAACTCTCGGAGAGACTGGTGACTATAGTGCTAAATACTATGCTGCGGCAACAGGGGGATTAACCGATGGATCAATATTCATAAGCAATGGTGAAAATGGAACTGATATTGTGGAGATTAATGCCAAGTGCAACGGTAAGTACAACTGCCCGGTGACAAATGGTGCTTCATTAACTGCAAAATTTACTCCTGACAAGATTGGTAAATATTGGGTGAGATGCAGAGCTTGGAACGATGGGATTGCTGAATGTAGACCACCAAGAACAGTTGATGGACCACCTAGATTCGCCTGCTCCGGAGGCAACGGTGGTACCTATGAGCTACTGGTAGAAGTAGTAGAAGCCGCCCCACAATGTATTGCAGCTAAGGTGTTTGAAAAGAAAGATAATCAGTGGGTCGCCGTAGCTGATCCAAACAAATTGACTGCTGGTACGGAGATAAGAATAGGTGTGAGAGGTAATCTAACAAGATTGGCTAAAGCTAGATTTAAGATTAATGGAGGCAGCTGGACAGAGTCCACCACAACCATGACTGACTCTGCTGGAGTGCTGTACATCTATACAACGCACACACTTGTATCAGGCGATTACTCGATTCAATCCGAAATACAATGACATCTAATAAAAAATCAATCTTAACAGTATTACTCTTAGTCCTGGTATTAGTCTTTGGCGGAACATCAATTTACCTGGCCACAAGGCTTAGTACACAAAAGCCAGTGGCGCCTACTGCACCTGAGAGTAAACCAAAAGCAGGGATTTCTTGCTCTGGTGAAGGAGGAACTTGTACCGTAGGTACTGCCTGTCCAGCAGGCAAGACCGCTGTGTCTGGAGCTGATTGTGATGGCGGATATTTATGTTGCAAGAGCGATTGGATTGCCTGTAGCACAATTAACTTTAGTGTTGCCTGCGAACCAAGACCTGCTTGTTTGGATGATAAGACGCCTTGCTCAATTAAAGAGCCTGCTAGCGGATGGTGCCCCTATTTGTCTTGTGATCAAAAGAAGAGAGTCTTTTATGATGATGCCAGAAACGTAGCTGGAACATACTATCTAGACAAAGAAATTCCCAAGGGCGGCACGGTTTATCAAGGACAGGTAATTGTTTTTGCTGTTCCCTATACAAATGTATCCAACAAAAAAGTCTTGTCTGCCAAAATAGAGGATACTCTTGACCCACGTCTAACCTTTAAAGACGCTGATAATGGATGCACAGTGACTAGCAATTCTAATAAAGTAATATGCAACATCGGTGAGGTGGTCCCCGGAAAAGGATCTCAAGTGGCAATAAGAGCACTGGTTAAAAAGACTGCAACTTTGGGTGAGCTACTTAACTCGGCAATTATTGAAACAAAGGATTTGTCTGAAGCACAGTGTCATACCGAGCTTGCTATCAAACCAGAGCCAAAAGCAACATTGCTTTGTGTGCAGAAATCTACTGTAGAGAAACCTGCTGGTGGAACTACGACCACTCTTGCAAGTGTTGTTACCAGTGGGAAGAAGTACGACTACCAGTTTGAATTAGAAAATAAAGGGGATAAGGCTTCTACTGACTTTGTATTGAAAGACATATTAAAAGGAGAAGGAAGAGACTTTGTTGATTTTGCCTCAACTGATTCTACCTGTACATATAATGAGACATCCAGAGTAGTGACATGTCCCGTAGCTTTGGCACCTGCAGAGAAAAAGACTATCTCATTCTCATTTGTGGTTTCGAACACCGCTCCTGATGGGCAAGAAATTAAGAACAAAGCCACTATTCATGAAGTAGACGGAGTGGCAGCTACTGTGTCGGATTGTAGTAATACAATTACAGTGAATAATCCAAACATCTCTGCCTTGAAGAAAGCATATCTTGACAATACTTCAAACACCGCTGGAAATTACACCTTGTCTGAAGAAATTACGAAGGTATCCAGAAATCAGACATTCGTATATTCCATAGCCATCACAAACGACGGTTTAGGAAAAGCCGTGGGAGTTGAAGTAACCGACAACCTGTCTGGTGAAGGACAGGACGCTCTTACTTTTGTTGATAGTGATAGTGTGTGTGCTTATACAGCAGACTCCAGAACCGTAAGCTGTAAGACTGATGTTGAATCGAAGGCTACCAAAAAAGTATCCTTTAGAGTGAAGGTGAGTGACACAATTGCAAATGGAGTGAAGATCAAAAATGTGGGTACTGTAAAACTTGGGACAAAGACTATCTCGGTGAAGAAAGACCTAGACGTAAGCTCGGTGGTTAGTTGTAACCAGGGATGTAATTCTGACTCTGAGTGTAGTAGTGGATTATGGTGTGATACCACTGCAAATAAGTGTAGAAAGAAGGCCTGTACCAATGAAGTCAGTTGTGAGTGTCCAGCAACCGCAACACCTACTCCCACAGCGACTTGGACCCCAACAGCAACCAGAACTCCTGCTCCAACAAGAGTACCAACTGCTGCTCCTACTGAAGAACCAATCGCAGAAGCTCCTACTGAAGAAGCTCCTAGGCCAACTGCAGTAAAGACTCCTAGACCTACAAGAGTACCAACTGCTGCTCCAGAAGATTTACCCGAAGCAGGTATCTTTGATACACCAGGTGTAGCAATTCTCGGAGGAGGATTGGTGCTAGCAGTCATAGGAATCCTGTTGGCCCTGTAAGTCTGTTGACGGCAGGCCTGAAGGCGCTTATTATGAAATAAGAGCATTATTCAGGCCTGTTTTTGCATTCATAAATGGATAACAAACCAACAATACCAGGGATACCAACACCTCCGTCAACACTACCTAAACCAGCCAACACTCCACCGGTAATACCTCCAGTGAATCCGTTGCCAGGTCCTGTCGACTTACCTCCGATTACTCCTGCAACTAAAGAAGAACCTACTCCTGTAGCGGAGGCTGAAAAGAAGGAGGAGGTCACTGCAACCTCAACTGACATTCCAAGTGAGAAAACACCTGTGACTTTGGGTATACCAAACATCCCCACATCACCTTTTTCTACACCAGGAGGAGAGTTATCACCCACCCTAGCACCCACCCCGAGCACCATTGAGGAGAAAAAAGAAGAAACAAAAGATGTAGTGATGCCAAAAGGTGGAAAAAAGAAGGTACTGCCGGCAATCATGGCGGTAGTAGCACTCTTTGTAGTGGCAGGTATTGCTGGCGCTGCTTACTATGTATCAAATCAGTTATCTTCAAGACAGGCTATTGCACCAAATGCCCCCGAAAGCAAACCTATGGCTGGAGGAGAGTGTAGTGGTGACTATGGCAATTGTGGATCCTCTTACTGTGTTGCTGGTACTTGTGTAAAGACATGTTGTAAAAAAGGTGCTAATGGGTACAACTGTTCACTCTACGGGAACTGTTTTACAAGTGCAGATGGTTGTAGTGGATGCGGAGGAAGTGGATCGTCGAGCGGAGGAGGCCCTTCTTGTGGAGCGGGTAGCAGTGATGGTAAAGCCTGCTCAACTGGGACGGCTGGTGGAGCAAATAACTGTCCCACTAGCCCTTACAATTTTGGCTGTGGTACCCAATGCTGTTTAAATAACAGAGCTGTTTGTTGCTGTACTGGCTGTTATCCAAACGGAACTGATTGCAGCAAACACTCCTGCAACAATCCTGATACCTGTGACTCAGGGAAAAGAGATGCTCCTTACACAAAGACATTAACTTTTTCAAAAGCTGGAACAGTTAATATTTTCACCATGAATGGCGGGGCTGGAACTATCACTTTTACTGGTCCAAAAACTGTAACTGCAAATATTTCTGGTGGCGGTGCTTCTCAAAACGCGACGACTTTTGCTGTAAGTGCAGGCGAAACCTATACCATTAAGGTGAAGTTTAACTCCGAGTCTAAAGATGCTTATGGATATATTAAGAATAAAGCAGCCACTACTTGCGGACCTTCAAATGCAATTTGTGGAGGAAACTTGGATATTGCACCTTTAGTTTCGCTGGCGGCCTCAAAGTCTGATGTTTCAGGAATTACGGCAGGTGGACAGCCAGCTAATACCCAATGTTGGGGAGATGCTGAATTGGGTGACGCTACCCAAGACTATGACTACAATGATTTTGCACTTATTCTTGGATACTCAGGAGTGAGACAAGATTATTGTGCTTCAGCAACTATTGATAAATCTAGCTTGACTGCTGGACAGTCAGTGAAAATTACTTCAAACTCAAACACAGATGTAAATGGTTTTTATTATGTTGCTTATAACCTGGATAACCTGTATGGCCCTGGAAACCCCAAACCAATTTGTGTAGGGACGGGTACTGACGCGCAATGTCCATCCGGTGGATCTCCATTAATATTTTCTGACCCTGATAAAACAACTAAGAGAAAGACAGGAAGTGTCACTATCCCTTATGAATCATTGTTCGTAACTGATAAGCAAACAAATCAAGTGGTCAAGAACGTTCAATTTAACAGCTATTTCTCTTTAGACAACGGACCTTGGTCGCTTCCAAAGGGTGAGTGTGTAGTGAAGACAGCTGCTGGTCAGTTGTCCTGTGCAGACTTGGTAAATCAAAGTGTGACACCTACTAGCGGTAATGCAGGTTTTACAGCAACTGTGGTTTGCGACTTTGGAAGAAATGTAAACTGTGTTCGCCCCTCCGGGTGGGCAAACTGCACCTTCAAATCAGCAAATGGTACAGCTCTTACTTTTGAGTGCACTGCACCAAATGCATCTTTCACAAGTAAGTGCAGCTTGTTCCAGACGCCTGAGTGTGGGGTAGCGCCTGCAATATGTGAGCAGAAGTCTGTACCAGTAACAATAAATACCATTGCTGGTCCCGCTTGTACTCAGGTAGAGGGTGCCGTGAAAGACAGTACAGGTAAGTGGAATAGAATCAAGAAAGAGGATATTGCAAAGAATGTAAAGATGAGTGACACAATTAGACTACTGGCCATCGGAAACAACACCACTACAAAAGTTAGATTTAAGGTAGTGGGACCTGATGGAAAGGCTGTATTTACTCCAGAGTGGAAAGATGGATTACAAGGGTCTGGAGATTTGGCAGGAACATACTATGTGGAACTTGCAATTACTAAGTCGGGAGAGTACTCCTTCGAAGCACAGGTACAATGAAAAACAGAAAGAAGATTGTTGCGATTTTATTACTCCTTGTGGTGGTACTTCTTGGTGGCGCATCTGTATTTGTTGCCTTTAGATTGAACACCCAAAAGCCAGTGGCACCTACCGCTCCCGCAAGTAGACCAAAAGCCGCTGAACAATGCTCATCAGTAGGAGGTAACTGCTATGCTGCATCTTGTCCGACTGGAAAAAATGAGTACACTGCCGATGGATGCGGAAGCGGCGAAAAGTGTTGTATTGGTGAGTGGGTGGGATCTGCTGTCTGCAAATCGACTTTTTTAATAGCAGCACCTGCTTGCGAACCCCGCCCTGCTTGTTTGGATTTACCAAAGAATGCCTGTAAGCCACCAGAGCCAGCCGGAGGATGGTGCCCATATCTTACTTGTGGAGATGGAAAAACTGCATATAAAGATGTACCAGATAATTCTCCAGGTAGTTATCTAATGGATGAGGCAAATAGGATGGCATCGGGAGCAACTCTCAACCCAGGCCAGGTGTTTGTATACAAGATTGGATTTAAGACTGCTTCTCAGGTAACAGATAGCAAATCTAATGTTGTGGCTAGTGCAACAATTGAGGATGTGCTAGACAGTAGACTTACGTTTGTCGATGCAGTGGACCAGTGTACAGTGACCGGAAATAAAGTTTCTTGTATCGTTGACAAGACTATGGCAGCAGCCGATAGCAAGGTAGCCTTTAGAGTAAAGGTAAAAGAAGATTCTAGTGAGGGGATTTTGCCAAATGTAGCTACAATTTCTTCTAGTTACTCTGACACTTCCGGCGCAGTTGGCAGCGCAACTAGTAAAACAATGTGTTTTGGGGACTTAAATGTGGCAATCGCTCCAACGGTTAAGATATCATGCAAAAAGAAATCAACTCTCAATGAGGCTGGAACGGGAATTATCTCTTCAATAGGAAAGAGTCAGGTATTTACCTACTCTATGGATATTGCTAACACTGGCAACGCTCCTGCTCCAGAGGTAATTGTGACTGATAAGCTGGCAGAAGGAAAACTAGTATTTGTGGAAAGTGCCTCCGGATGTACATTTGATGAGGCTACAAAAACGGTTAGCTGTAAGCTAAGTCTTAACGCCAATGAAACCAAGAAAGTATCCTTTAAGGTAAAGACGGCTGCAGATGTAACAGATGGAGAGATGATTGAAAACAAAGCAATTGCTAAAGCTGGTACCTCTACTGATACAACAACCGGATCGGAATGTGCTAAAGACATATCGGTAGCCCTACCCAACCTAACGGCAACCAAGAAGGCCTACAGGGACAATACAAACAATAAGGCAGGAGAATACCATCTGACGGATGTCATTGACACTGTCTCCAAGAATCAAACTTTTGTTTATGCCATTGATATAACCAACAGTGGTACTGGTACTGCATCAGGAATTAACATTAATGACCCGCTATCTGGTGAAGGACAGGATCAGCTAAGTTTTGTTGACAAGGACACGAGGTGTGAATGGGCTGTAAATGAAAAACTTGTAAAATGCACAATGGATCTTAAGCCTGGAGAGTCTTCCAGAATTGCTTTCAGAGCCAAAGTATCTGACTCTGTTGCCAATGGAGCTGTAATTAAGAATATAGGTAAGGTATCTCATCAAGGAACTGATATTGATGTAACTAAAGATCTGACGGTGAGTACCGTAGTGGCCTGCAACCATACTTGCACAACTGATGCAGAGTGCGAAAGCGGCTTTGTGTGTGAAACAACTGCCAAGAAATGCAGAAAGCCAGATTGTACAAGTGCTGATAGTTGTGTCTGTCCTGCGACCATTACAGAAGCTCCTAGATCTACCCCAAGGCCTACTGCAGTGGCGACAGCGGCACCAACAAGAAGACCCACCGCGGAACCCACCGAAGAGCCTGTGGAAGAAGAATTACCTGACACGGGAATATTGGATTTGCCAGGAGTAGCAATATTTGGAGGAGGCTTGCTGCTCGCAGTGGTAGGAATTCTACTAGCACTGTAAAATCGGTGATGTGAAATTGAAAAACATAATTGAGATAACCCCGGTCAGGAACTATTTGGCTGGGGTTTTGGTATACGGCTTGGCTTATCTTGCTTTTGATAGATTAAAGTTTTACGACTATTTAGGGGTAGATACACTGTTGATACTTAAGAGACTGTTTCAGGCATATCTGGTCTTGGGATATCCAATAAATTTACTGTCTAAACCTGAAAGGAGCAAACCTGTAATAATTCTGCAGGCATTATTAAAACTTCCGGCTCAAATAAAGCACTTTTCATATAGCTTTTTAGGCAAAGATAGTAAGTCACCCTGGTCGGAGGAAGAGAAAATTGTAGTTCGCTTTGGTATTGTAAAGATGTTTTATGCTCCGCTTATGATTAGTTTTTTTATGGGAAATTTCAGTTCCATAAGGGAAATGCTTAATCCTGAAAGCATCCTGTCTCTCTTCACTGACTTCAGATATAGCTATAACAAGATATTGACTCTGATGTTTGCAATTGACACTCTTGTTTTTGCATTTGGATATGTTTTTGAGGCGGGTTTCTTGAAAAATAAAATTAAAACCGTTGAGCCGACAATTATTGGGTGGGTAGTGGCTCTGGCTACTTATCCTCCATTTAATTCAACGACTAATAAACTTTTTGGATGGTATTCAAGCGAGTATTTCTTCTTTCCTGATCCAGTGGTGGATTATCCTCTAAAAGTAATGGTTGTTTTAGGCATTGGTCTTTATTTATGGGCAACTCTATCATTGGGAACAAAAGCCTCAAATCTCACAAACAGAGGAATTGTAAAGACGGGAGCTTATAAATATATTAGGCATCCTGCATATGCAGGCAAACTCTTTTCGTGGTGGTTAATGATGCTTCCAAACTTATCGATAGTAGCTATAATTTCAATTTCTTGCTGGACAATGATTTATTACTTGAGAGCTATTACAGAAGAAAAACACTTAATCACTGATCCAGACTACAAAGAGTATGTTAAAGAAACTCCATATAGATTTATACCAGGAATAGTATGATCAAAAAGATTAGGGTAGCAATTATTGGCGGTGGTTATACCGGCTTGGCAGCCGCAGTAAAGCTGAGCGACTTGGGAATGAGAGTGACTATATTTGAGTCAGGCAAGTCTTCAGGCGGATTAGCTCGTAGTTTTTTGGGTAGTTTTTGGAAGTGGCCTTTGGAAATTTTTTATCACCATATCTTTACTGGCGACCGAGAAATATTGTCTATGGCCAAGAAGGTGGGGGCTAAGGTCTTGATTTTAGAGCCAAAAACAAATAGCTTCATAAACAATCAGGAGATGCAATTAGACTCTCCCCTTTCTGTTATTAAGTTTAGAGCAATAAGTTTATTATCTAGATTTAGAATGGGATTGGGGCTATTAATTTTGAAAACAATTCCAAATGGATTGTTTTTGGAAAAATTTACTGTTTCCAAATTACTGCCGATACTTATTGGTAGAGAGAGCTATCGGGTCATTTGGGAAAAGCTAATGAGTTCGAAGTTTGGACCATGGAAAGATGAAGTAAACATGGCCTGGTTTTGG
>CAIQPO010000057.1 GCA_903873735.1 Candidatus Collierbacteria bacterium
GATTTAAGTCGATAAAGGGATGAGAACTTGGCGGAGCTGGTTTCGTAACAAACCCAGCGAGCCCGGCCCTGAGGCGCAAAGCGACCGAAGGCGAATCCCGTCACCCACCCCAACAATCTGACATAGATTGATATACCAGTATATATTAGTATCCTGGTGGTAAATAGAATTAATCTCCTGAAGGTATAATTGCCCTATGAAGCAGATAACATTTATAACCGGGAACGGGGGTAAGTTTGAAGAAGCTCAAAGAATATTTTCCGGATCAGGAATTGAATTACTGCAGGAAGCCTATGACACCCCTGAAATCCAAAGTGAAGATACAGAATAAATTGCCGAATTCTCAGCTATATATGTAGGACATGTACTCAAAAAGCCATTGTTTGTGATGGATAGAGGTTTTTACATAGAAGGGCTTAATGGATTCCCTGGACCATTTATAAAATATATAAATAAATGGCTAACTCCTGAACAAGTTCTAAGCTTGCTTGGAGAAAACAATAATCGAAAAGCTTATTGGGTGACATCCATTGGAATATACATCCCAGATAATGAGGTGAAGGTTATTACGGCGAAAGACCCTGGAAGTATTCCGAATAAAATAGTCGGCGAATTAGGATATATGGCTGATAAACTTTTCAAACCAAAAGATAGTGAAATTGCCCTATCTCAAATGACAATAGAAAACTACGATAAATTTTGGGGAAGTTCTTCTTGTTGGAAGAAAATGATTGACTACCTTATAAATATTTGATTGAAATTATGCGTAAACAACCCTCTAAGTTTTTCAATCTGAGCACAAATCGATTCTAGGAACACATCTGAAGAACCCAAGAACTTGATATAGATTGATATATCAAGTAATATATCAAAATATCCCGTAGGCCCATATATATCTACATAGTGGTATAATAGCCACGGCAATCTTTCTTGGCTCATTCAAAATACTTCTCAATAGGAGGTTTGTTATGTATCGGACTTTGAAATCCCCATTAAATGTTCAAATTGAATTAACTTGGGATTGTCCAAATACCTGCAGGCATTGTTACAACTCGTTCAGGCATGTGGATACCCCCATCCTAACCCTAACTCCCCAACAAGTCGAATTTATTGCTCAGGAACTCGTAAAAAACAGCATTTATCGAGTAACCTTGACAGGGGGGGAGCCACTAATGGTTCCCGAACTCGTCCTTCAAGCCACCAGAATCCTCACAGCGCAAAGCATTGCAGTTGGGATCAACTCAACACTCATGGACCTTACTCCAGAACTTGCCCAAAGCCTTAAAGAGTTGGGCGTACGGACCATTATGACTAGCCTTATTTCGTCAAACCCTGTTACTCACGACTTCGTCACTCAAAATCCTGGTAGCTGGCAAAAAACAGTTGATGGAATCAAGCTCGCTATTTCATACGGCTTCAGGGTTAATGTAAACATGGTTCTCACCAAGTGGAACATCCACGAGCTCGAGGAAACAGGAAATTTCGTTGGTAAGCTAGGTGCCACCACTTTTGGTGCGACCAGGGCATGTGCCCCAACACCGCTTGCTATAGAGTTTAGTAAATATTTACTCTCTCTCGATGAACTTCGCCAAAGCCTTAATCTAACGTACCGCCTGAAAGACAAATGGGGGTATAAGGTTGATGTTTTTGAGCATTATCCTTGGTGTGCTATGCAAGATGTCGAAAAATACGCCCATCTGGCACGAAGAAAATGCACGGCTGGTATTACTTCCGTGTCTATCGGCGCCGATGGAGATTTACGCCCTTGTGGTCACAGCTCGACTCACTATGGAAATATCTTCACTGACGGGCTCGCTGGTGCTTGGGCAAAGATGACTGACTGGCGAAAAGGATTACATATCCAGCAAAGCTGCACAAAGTGCAAGCTCGTTAAGCAGTGTACCGGTGGATGCCCTGTCGAAGCAGAAAATTCTCCTCGCAAGAGGGATCATCACACTACTGGCCCTAACGATGTTATCTCTCTTCCGAAACCAAAAACAATCTCAGGTGAAAAACCAGAAGGAGAATTTGTCTTTATTCCAGAGGTTGTTTTCAGGGCGGAAAACTTCGGTGGTATAATCGGTTCCAGTCGAGGTGATGTCGTTTATGTTGATGAGACCACCTTTAGCCTTGCTCAAGAACTTGGAGCATTACCGCACTTTAATGTTGAGACCTTGGTTTTACTCGGCGTTTCTCTCGACGATTCTTCAATTTTTATTAACCATCTGGTTAGTAAGAAAATTCTAAAAAAGGAGGTGCCACTATGCCCGTTAAATTCCTAAGTCTTTACGAAGAGACAGATGCGAATGTTGCGTCCAATTGTGACTGTGATTGTTACGATTGCGATACCGATTCCGACCATGCAGCCGATCCTGGCGGCGGAGAAGGTTCGTAGTTTCCTTACCTGAGCCTAGTTTATACTAGGCTCTTTTTTATGGGGAATATCACTTAGCATATAATATAAGTATGATTTTCAAATACGATCCGGAAAAAGAGCTCGACATTTTTAACAGGATGGCCAAAGATGGTAAATTTGGTCCAGAAAAGACGACACAACTTTGGGCTAAAGAATTCGGTCAGGTCAAATTTGAAGACAATTGTGCTTTTCTAGGTAACCAAATCGGACTTTGTGAAGAAAACTGGAAAGAAGTTGAAGCTAATTTTCTTTCTAAACTGAGTAAGTTTTTTGAAAAGGATTGTGACATTCCAGAGGACATGACCTGTTATCTAGTTCGCTATACCACTTTCCCATACAGCATTAACTACAACTGGTTCAATGCGCCATTATTTGGCAACCCTTCAGAGAGAAATCGAGTCATTATGCATGAACTGATCCACTTTTTTACCCCAGAGGGTTTAAGTCGACCATTAAAGGAGGCGGTTCCCGTCATTCTCAACGATCACGAAGGATTTAATATGTATGCCGCCGATAGGGGACATCAAAATGATTCTGAAGAAATGAGGCTTAGACCAATTATCTTTGATAAATACAAAACCGGAGAAACATATACTCAGATTCTTAAGTCAATTGTTTAATTTTCTAAATAGAGTTTATTTATCTCCTCATAGTTAAGTTCAAATCCGTATATTTCCTTAAATTTTTCTCCAAATTCTCTAGCTTTCGGTAAAGTCTTCACCAGCTGAATCATTTTTTCTTTCCCAAATTTATTTACCAATAATTCGACTACAAAACCTCCTTCACCATAGGCTTTCTTTAAGTTTCCCCAACTAGACTCCAAAAATCCATCGAACTTCTCAGGTATTTTCCATACTTTTAATCTTGTCTGTCCGGATAAATATATAGATAAGCCCTCACACAGCCAGTTTGGTCCAGTCACTCCTTGACTGACTGAGTTATAGAAGAGATGACAAAGCTCATGTTTTATAAGTGCAGTATAGCCAACTTCATCAAATTTCTGAATTGACTCATCGTTTATATTTTTAAAATCCAATACAGCTACACCTCTTATTCCCTTACTACCAAAAGCATAGCCGACTAACCAACTTTCTGTTTTTTTACCCAGCAACTGATCCATTTGTTTACGATCTTCCACAACAATAATGCTGGGAGTGCTGACTATCCAATTTATTCCCCAAAATTCATTAAGTTCTTTCATCCCTTTGTCGTACGCAGACTGAGCTAACTTGTCCTCAACCGGTTTAATTTTAAATATCATCCTCTGTATTTTACATCGCCACAAAACTAGGCACAAACATTTGCTTTAAATTCATCATTTGAGCACAAACCGGTTCTAAGATCTCATCATCAAGAACCCTAAATCAAAAGTCTCTGGCTTGTCCAGAGATTTTTTGATTTAAGTCGATAAAGGGATGAGAACTTGGCGGAGCTGGTTTCGTAACAAACCCAGCGAGCCCGGCCCTGAGGCGC
>CAIQPO010000058.1 GCA_903873735.1 Candidatus Collierbacteria bacterium
AACCTGTTAGAGCTTGCGCTCATTGGTTTTCGAAACCAACGCATTACCGTCCTGCCCACCCTCCAGCTGGCAAAAATGCCTCCTATATTATACCTTCTTAAAACTTTAGATTTTCTTCAGCAAATTTGCCAATGAGAGGTAAGGGCTTCTTCTCCCCATTCATCGCATTTAGCACTCCAATAATCCACAGAACAAACACGACAATTCCTCCTAAAGGAGCAATTACAAACCAACCCAGCACAGGAACCACAGCGCCAACTACATTCACTGCAATAGCAGTCACCACCAAACCGATAGACTGCTTCAAGTGAAACTTCACATACTCATCATTCTTGGCATCTGTAAGAAGTGGAACTAAAAACAACACATAAGCCAAAACCGCCATCCCTTTATTTAACTCTTTCTTTGATTCGCTCATACAAAAATAAAACTATTAATAAGCTCACTATAAAAGAAATCAACCACGAAGTCCAATCACAAATACATAACTGGTGTGAGCCCGGTGCGATTCGAACGCACGACCTCCTCCTTCGCAGGGAGGCGCTCTAATCCAACTGAGCTACGGACTCATAATCACCCCATATTATACTTGAAATATCCCTCCATTCCTATTCCATTGGCATCTTCTCCCCAAGCCACTTCACCATCTTATCTGAAGCTGTAGGTCTCGGAACCTCATATATCACCCTCTCACCAATAATTTTTCTGATATCATCCTCATCTTTCTTGTGAATCACCAGAATTAGCTGCCAAGGAGCTTCATTCAACACTACCCGCAATACTCTAGATCCAAGTTTGTTATCAAACCAAAAATATGCCATCTCTTCCCATCTAGTAGTTTTATCTTTTGTTTTTAGACCCCAATTAGTCAAAACATAATCAGTTTCCTGAGGCTCAACTTTGTTCATCTGCCACATCATAAACACCACAGCCCACACCACCATCACCGGCAAAAGACCCTCAATAAAAAACAGGATCACAGAAATCAAAAATGCCAACACTATTACAGTGCTATAAAAATCCTTAGTCCACTTCTTGTAAGGTCTATCCATCGCTGTCCATTTAAAAAGCACATTCTCATCCATGATTTAATCTTAACATAGCCTCCTACAACAAATTAAAGGTGTACATCGATGTCTCCACCACAGAAGCAACCCCATCCCACGCCTTTGAGTCAGCCAGACCAGTAACAATATATGCCTTATCATTTTCCACCATCACCATAACCTCTCCAGCCAAAATCAACCTACCCTGATTAAACTTTATCTTTCCAAAATACACATCTCTTCCTGTTATCACTACCTTCCTTTCATCTGATACTGTTAAGTTTGTCAGGTTTTTCTCCAGCGACTTAATATAAAAATCTACATAATTGCCCAGACCATGCCCATTAGCTCTTCCCACCATTATATTCATATTAGCCTTGTACACTTCTCCTTCACCCACCAAAGCATCAGGACCAAAGAAAAATACCGGAGCCCCCAGCTTCCCAGAAGTATCCACCAACCAACCTTTAGGTGGTCTAATTCTATAACCTTCTACCAAATCTCTATAAACATCTTCACTCAATTTGTCTTCAGTCTGCAAAGGAATTGCCTGTTTCTTCTGCGCTTCAAACAACCCTTTAATAGTAGGTGAGGGTGATACCTCTTGGCTTTCAGTAAGTGTAGGGCTAATTTCAGTATTCAGCTGTGATCCTTCGCTAACTCCATCAACACCCTGTGTCTTATCTCTCAAATACATAGCCAGTTTCATTCCCCCAAACAGCATCGCCCCCATGAAAACAACTCCTAAGATCGTCATAAACACCCCTCCGTTGTTTTTCTTTTCCACCACTGTCTTTTTCTCACCTTTCAATTCAGTAGACAGCACACTCTCAATATCAGCCAAAGGCCACCCCTCCATCATCAGAGTACTTTTTATCACTCCCTCACCCAATCCTGCCTTTATCTTTTCTCTTACTTCATCTACCAATTTATCAGTCACCATATACTTCAAGTGTAAACCATTTCTCAATTACCTTCCTCTGTTGTATTCTTAATCATGAAATCAAAACTTCCCTCACTTGCTTTCGCCTTCCTCACCGCAATAATTTCCGGAATCTCCATTTTCGTCAACAAGTTTGCCGTAGGAATAATTCAACCACCAGTTACTTTTACTTTTTCCAAAAATATACTAGCAGGACTAATACTAATCGCCATTATTATTTTTTCAAAAAAATACAGGCTATTGAGTCGCTATACCTTTAAGAACTTCCTGCAACTGTTCTTGGTGGGGCTTATCGGTGGCAGTATACCTTTTTATCTATATTTCACCGGACTTCAACAAACTTCAGCCATAAACGCCGCCATTATTCACAAAACACTGGCACTCTGGATTATTCTCTACACCCTTATCATCAGAAAAGAAAAACTCCATCCTATGATTTACATCTCTTTTGCCACCATCATATCTGCAAATTTTATAGTAGGTGGATTTTCTGGCTTTAAATTCAACACCGCCGAAATCATGATTCTTGCAGCCACCATTCTTTGGTCTGTTGAAAATATTATCTCCAAAAACATTCTAAATCACATTGATCCTACTATCCTAGCTGCATCTAGATTATTCATCGGATCAATTATTCTTTTTCCCTTCACCTCTCCAGCCAAAACTCCTCAAAGTTTTACCCCCACCCACATTGCCATCTATTTAAGTACGGTCATTTTCCTAGTTCTTTACAACCTCTCCTGGTACCATGCACTAAAGCGTCTTTCAGTCTCAACCGCCTCTGTCATCCTCACTCTTTCTACCTTAATTACCAATGTTTTAAGCAGTGTTTTTATTACACACAATTTTTCATCACTAGCGAACTTTCAAACCACTCTATTTCTTGCCGGAGCACTATTACTTATCACTCACTATTTAAAAGAAAATCAATCAAAGGACCTCAACACCTCTTCAGTCCAAAACTCCAATCTCTGAACTTCTCCTTTTGATAATTTTCTAACCACCTGATTCCAGTGGACGGCTACAACATTTCCTTTCGCAAGCTTACCCACTAATAGTTCGTTATACGGCATCACTACATCCAATTCCTGTATTTTGTAAGGAGTAACCACATTTTGTATTGAATTCAAACTAAGCGCCACATTATCCTCTTTTATATCAAGCACTTTACCCCACCTAATCATGCAGTTATTTATTGTCTCAATATTGTAAGGCACTGACCCGCTAGCTCTCCCCACCCCTACATGTAATACTTGAAATAAGTGGGTAGGCAAAAACCTTTTTGGTCTCTTACTCTTAAGCTCGTCAATAAGCCATGATGGCACCCCTTGCTCTTCAAACATTTTCAAAAGCAAATCGTAATCTTCCTCTTTTACCTTCAAAAGCTCATCATTTCCTATCCAATATGCCTCCACCACTCTCGAATCATCCATCTCCATATTTAGTATCTTAGACAAAGCTCTTAAGTAAGGGTTTAACACAATAAAGTTTTTTACTTCCTCCATTACCCCATCACAACAGCCATCTGCCAAACATGAGGTAAATGCATCTCCAGCCGACTCTCTCCCACAATAACCCAAGCTATTTGGCGATCTAGCAAAACAAGAAATCATTTTTCTCCCCTTATCTTTTTCAACCATTACTTGTTAGTTGTTTCACAATCACCTTGTCACATCGATTTCCATCCATATCCACTACTTCAAACCTCCAACCATCAATCTCAAAACTATCTCCCGTTACTGGCACTCTACCTAATTTATTCATCACCAATCCACCAACTGTATGAAACAGACCAAGTTTTTCCCCAGGTAGTTTTTTAATCTTTGTAATTTCTCTCAACTCATCCACAGCAGTTAAACCATCTACCAAAAAACTACCATCTTTTCGCTCAATTATCTCTTTATCTTCAGATTCATCAATTGTAGGCAAATCACCAACTATTGCTTCCAAAACATCTGCAATTGAAATCAAACCCGTTACATTACCATATTCATCCACCACCAGTGCCATATGTATACCACTTTTCTTAAATATTTCCAAAGCTTTTAGAGCATCCGTCCCTTCAGGAACAAAAATTGGTTTATGTACAATCTTTGATAAGACAAACTTATCAGTTTGTAAAAACTGTCTAAGCAGCTCTTTTGTTCTCACCACACCCACTGCTCTATCCAACCTTCCTCTGCAAACAGGTAAAAATGAATACGAACTAGTAATCAATTTCTTTTTCAATTTAGCTACCGAATCATCCATATCCAACCACTCAATATCTTTTCTAGGAGTCATTAACATATCCACTCTCTGATCTGAAAGCTTGAAAGTTCTTTCTACGATATCTTTTTCTGCCAAGTTAAAAATTCCCATCTTTGCTCCTTCTCTTATCAATAGTTTTACCTCTTCCTCAGACACACCAGAGTCGATAACTGGTTTTACTCCAACCAAGTCCAACATCAAATCAGTTGATTTGCTTAGAATATCCACCAGTGGTTTTGTTGATTTTGAAAGCATTATCATCGGTCCTGCCACCCACATTGCCACTACCTCTGGATTTATCAGTCCAATTCTCTTTGGAATAATCTCTCCAAACACCAAACTGATAAACGTCAGAATTACAACAGCGAGGACAACTGACACAGGCTCACTCAACCAAGAGGCTATCATCATACTGGTGAGCAAACTTTTAATCGGCGTAGACAACAAATCAGCCCCAAAAGCTCCAGCAAATACGCCAACAAATGTTATACCAATCTGTACTGTAGAGAGAAACCTATTTGGGCTGCTAGCCAACTCTAAAGCCAATTTTGCTCTCACGCTCCCTTGCTCTGCCAGATTTAGTAGTCGCGTTTTTTTTGCAGACACAATTGCAATTTCAGACATCGCAAACACTCCGTTTATCAATATCAATATCAGTAAAAACAGCAAACCCATATCGTTAGTATCTCATAATTATCATAACTCCAACAAAAACAAAATGAAGATCAAGCTACTACAGACGGTAAAGTTGGATCATTTTCCTTTATTCTCCTTCTGCAGATTTGTTCTATCTCATATGCACCAGTGATTTCGGATATATTAATCGCATCAGGCACGTATCTATCAGAACTATTCTTCTGACTTACCATTCTTCCTGTTCTCAACTGAAGACCCAAATCTCCTTTCTGGGCATTCCCAGTTACATAGATATCGCCAGAAAATTGCTCCCAATCAATCGATCGCAGCACACCATCTTGAAAGATAATTAACCTTGTAGGTGTCCCCACATAATATCCCCCTTTTTTTCCAAACATTACTAAACTGTGTACAAACATCCCGAGTCCAATCAACACAAACAAGCCTACAATTAATGCTGGCATCAATAGTGGTTCCAAGTTTCCAGGTCCAGCTACAGTAGGCACACCATTTGCTTCAAAATGAACCTCCCTACCCATCAACACTGGTACAAACACTACCACAACAAATATACTTGTAAATCCTAGCCAAACTATCGAAAAAAATGAATAAAACAAAGTAGTCTTAAGAGGCTGAGCTCTACCTGCTTTTACAGCAAAATCTTTAATTTCTGAAGAAAGAGACGACACCACCTCTTGGGGTAATACCAATGTATTCATAACTATTACATTGTACAAGCTTCTAAATTCTTTTAAGAGGCGGAGGGGATGGGATTCCGACCCTACGCAGTAGGTAGCATCGACACTCTCGATGTAACCCGAGGCAATTGGATTCTCTCCGAAGATGGCAGAGGGAATGGGATTCGAACCCATGGTATCTATTCGATACGGCAGGTTCTGTAAACCTCTGCACTCGACCACTATATCCAGCTCATAATGACGAAAGTAATTATGAGCACCAGATATAACAGGAAACGCAGGAAGATATTTCAATAACATCTGTTATTGAAAAGATGACGAGTAAGCTGTTATGCGACCCAAACAGCTGAGTGCTTATGTAAAAGCGGAGGGGATGGGATTCGAACCCATGGTATCTATTCGATACGGAGGTTTAGTAAACCTCTGCACTCGACCACTATGCGACCCCTCCAAAGTAAGCAAGCAAGAACTTCCATATTTTACCAATAAAAAGCTCTCAAAAATGGGAGCCTACCAATTATTTCGATGGAATCTCTACCAGCACATCGTTTTTTTCAAAAATCTGCCAATTTCCAGTTCGGCAAAGAATAGCCTTTTGCGTATTTGAGAACTCAACATTGATAATCAAAGTTGTCTCTTTCGGGTATTCATTTTTGAGCTCATCAAGAGTAAATACCTTGCCCCCATAAAAATAGCGAGGCGAGATATTTATATGCGGACTAGTGAGGGTTACTTTTTTTCCCTGATCCTCAACACTTTCAGTCAGCACATCAAAAAAATAGTACGCAAAGGCATCCTTCGGAACACGCAAGCGGGCGATGTCCCTTGTCTTCACTTCACGAACCAAACCTTCAGAAAAGAAAACACCAGGCAACGAAAATTCAACATATGTCTTACGGACGAGGGTCATGAGATCCTCCATCAAATGTAAATTTGCACTTGCTACAGATTATGTAACAATCAAACGCATGGTCTATAGGATACCCCGCAATTTCACTAAAGTCAATGCGGAGACGGTGGGATTCGAACCCACGAGACCCAAAAAGGGTCGAGGTTTAGCAAACCTCTGCCATAGGCCACTAGGCGACGTCTCCAAGCTTCTCAATTATATATCACCCCTCCGCTTCCTATATCCTCTTCCCCACCAATAAATTACAAATGATAATGGTTGTCCAAAAAGCTGCAACCACAATCCTTCAATATACATTCCAAATATAAATAGATACATAAACATTCTTGATGGAAACTTCTCAAAAGTCAGACCATATAGGTAGAGTAAACCACCCTCAAAACAAAACATCGTCAATGCTAGTAATATCCACCAGTGCCCGAATACAAAATAACTTTTAATCAGAATCAAAACACCCACCACAAAATCCACTCCATGATCTAGATATCTCCCCCAACCATGATTAAGCTTAATCACCCTAGCATAATAACCATCCAAATTGTCTAAAACCAGTTGCCCTACAATAGCCAAAGCAAATAATGGCAGGCTTTCAAATAATACCCACACCGAATACAAACCCACCAAAAAGTTTAGGTAAGTAATGTGGTCTGGTCTAATAGGGGTATGTTTGTATAACCACAGGAACTTTTTTCTCATTCCCAGAGACTCGAACACATCCTCTTTAATCTTGTACCACCCCTTAAGAGACAATAGTTTATTTATCAAGCTCACAATTAAAATATACCAATTTCTCTTGTAAAATGAACTGATGCCAAAAAGATTACCAGCCGAACTCCACTGTCACACCAACCACAATGAAGATATTAATGTATTCTTTGGACCTTTTGCCGACTCTACCCAAACCGCTGAAGAAATTATTGACCAATGTCTCAAAAAAGGTATAAAAATTCTAGCAGTCACCGATCATGACTCCCTTGCTGGATACTACGACGCCAAAGCCATCATTGAATCTAGAAATTTGGATATTATCCTCATTCCAGGAGCAGAAATTAGTGCCAGAGGATGTCACATACTTGCATACAACATCAAGGAAATAATTCCCAAGAAGCTCTCGCCCCTAGAAACAATAAATAGAATACACGAACAAGGAGGACTCGCTTTCGCCGCCCACCCATTTATGCCACCGTATTTTCTAGGACTCAAAATCTTCACTCTTCCCTTTGATGGCATTGAAGGACTAAACGCTTCAATACCCATGTTACCCAATTTACTCTGTTCATTGGCCTGTTTTATCTTTGCCAAAAAATATATTTCCACATCAGACTCTCACGAACCAGATTCAGTCGGTGACGGACGCACCTGCTTCCCCTCAAGCACAAAGTCAAAAGAGGAGGTTCTTAATCACCTCAAATCAGGCAAATTCTCCATTGTCTTTCACCACAGCTCCTATACCACCATGTTCTATACCAGAATCGTGGATGCCATTAAAAGATGGCGTCGCAGTAATCAAGCCACTTCCCCATCATTCACCTTTGTGCGCACCCCATCCACCAAAGCATAAACTCGTCTTTTGTTTTTCTCCACCTTCTTCTCGACCTCCACCTCCAAATCTATATTGAGAATTTCGGCAATTCCTAGTAAATAAATCATCACGTCCGCTAACTCCTCACCTACATCAGGTAATTTCTTGTAATAAGCTCTATATGCTTCAGCCAGCTCCTCATGTGTCAAACAAAACTCCATTGCCACATTAGTCACATTAAAATTTTTATCTACCTTATTTTGGTAAACCTTCTTCTGCAAATCTCTCAAATCTATCATTTTTCAATTATATGCGGAGAGTAGAGGATTCGAACCTCTGAGAGCTTGCGCTCACTAGTTTTCAAGACTAGCGCCATAAACCGCTCGGCCAACTCTCCAAAACTCTCTTATTTTACCAAACATAATACCTTAGTGAGCTAGCACCACTCCCCACACCACTTTTGCTCCACTTTTCTTGAGCATTTTGGCACACTCCCTCATACTCGCTCCAGAGGTAAACACATCATCAATAAGCATAATTTTCTTGTCTTTTACCAACTCTAAATATTTATCTCTCACCGCAAACGCTCCTTCAATATTTTGTTGCCGCTCCTTTCTTTCTTTTAGAGCAGACTGTTGTTTTGTATTTCTCCACCTCTTCAGAACATCCAGCATATTTATCTTGAGCGCCTTACCTATGAATCTAGCAATAACCTCAGCCTGATTAAACCCCCTCCAA
>CAIQPO010000059.1 GCA_903873735.1 Candidatus Collierbacteria bacterium
ATTGCTAAACGAACAAAAAATTTAGCATATTTTGAAGGTGGTTTTGAGACTCTGGTCAACAAAATGGAGAAATATATCATTAAAAAAGGTGGTGCAATTCTCAAAGGAAAAATCGTGGAAAATGTGAGAAAAACAAAAGATAACTGGAGTGTGGATGGGGAGGAATTTGATAGAGTTATCATAACAACTCCGCAGCCGGTAGCGGAAAAAATTACTGGAGGGTATATACAGAAACACGACAGTACACACTACCTTTGGGGCCAGACGTTGATATTTGAAATGAACAAGAAGTTGATGTCTGGATATTGGCTTAATATTTTGGATAGCTCCTGGCCGTTCTTGGTGGTGGTGGAACATACAAACATGATTAATAAAAGCCACTACAACAATAAACATATTGTGTATGTGGGAAATTATTTACCTGATGGGGACCCTAGACTTAGCGCCACCAAGGAAGAGCTCATCAGTCGTTATTTTCCTTATTTAAAGCGAATTAACACCTCCCTTCTTAAAAAGGATATATATCGAGCACACTTATTTCGAGCACCTTTTGCACAGCCAGTCTTTGAAACTAATAGATCGCAACATCTTCCAAAAATGAATCAAGGTGGTGGTTTGTACCTAGCCAATATGAGCATGGTGTATCCTTTTGACAGAGGAACAAACTACGCAATAAAAATGGGTGAGGATGTGGCAAACTTATTGGCTAAGGATTTATGATAAAGAAGTGACTAGCGATTTATTGATTGTTTTCAAAGTTTACCTAATTAGTTTGCTGTGGCAGGTTATTGCCTGGCCATATATGAGACTACTTTTCCCAAAAATGGCTGATAGAGGTTGGTCATTGGGGAGAATGTTTACCACCTTGGCTGTGTCGCTTGTAATGTGGAATCTGGGTCATTTGGGTGTAAGGATAAACACTAGCGAGTCAGTTTTGGTTATAAGCGTACTAGGACTTGTGATCTCTCTGATTTTGTATAAAAAAACAAGACATCTAAGAAGGGATGAAACAAAAAAAGCAATTAAATTTATTGGGTTAAGTGAGTACTTGTTTTTAATGGGTCTGATACTTTTGGCTCTATCAAGAGGTTTTGAACCGTCGATTAGAAGCCTGGAAAAGTTTATGGATTTTGGATTCGTTAATCGGTATTTAGTTTCGAGCACACTGCCTGCAGAGGATATGTGGTTTGCTGGCAAGGCAATCAATTACTACTCTTTTGGACATTATTGGTCGAGTATTCTGATTCGATATATGTCTGTGGTGCCTGCTATTGGCTACAATTTGATGCTGGCAATGATTTTTGCACTTTCTCTTTCACTCTCTTTCTCAATTGGGTCGAGCGTTTTTAAAGGATCAGAGTCAGCAAAGATTATTGCTGGACTTATTAGCTCGCTGGCTGTCTGCCTTGGTGGTAATAGTCATACAGTTTGGTATTTGATTAGAAATCAAGGTTTGGAAAAGTACTGGTATGCTGATGCAACTAGATTCATTTTCAATACAATTCATGAATTTCCAGGATACAGCTTTGTGGTTTCAGATTTACACGGGCACCTGCTGGGGTTGCCGGTAGTTTTGTCATTTATTTTAGTATCATGGCAGTGGTTTGAGAAAAAAGGTAGGGCGCTTGAGATTATCATGGGGGTTCTTGTGGGGGTGATGGCGATGACTAATACTTGGGATGTGGCAGTTTATGGAATGTTTTTGGGTCTGATGTTTTTAGTGAGACTTATTATTAAAAGGGATCATTTTCTGGATTTGTTTATTTCAGGAATGATAATAGTTTTGTCGATATTAGTAGTGGTGATACCCTGGGCAGTAAGATTTGATTCTATAAGTAAGGGTATTGCTTGGGTATACGAGAGGTCTCCCCTGTGGCAACTGGCAGTATTGTGGAGTGGAGGAGTGTTGGCGGTGATTCTTAATCAACTAGCAAAACAAGATTTTGATGAAAGACTTTTTTGGCTGATTTTGGGGATGTCGGCAATAGCGCTGCTTGTTATTCCAGAGATAGTTTATGCAAAAGATATATACCCAAGCCACCCCCGGGCAAATACTATGTTTAAGCTTACTTATCAGGCGTCAATTATGTTTGGATTAACAATAGGAAACCTGGTAGCAAAAACGGTTGATGCCTTGGCAAAGCAGAATTGGGTAAATTTGGCCGTAGGCACTCTTGGAGGGTTTGTGTTTGTCTCCGGGATGATGTTTCCGGTTACAGCTTTTGGGTCTTACTACGGCAATTTCAGAGAATATAAAGGCTTAAACGGTGAAGCGTGGATGGGTGAGATATTGCCGGAGAAATATGAAGTAATTAAGTATCTGAGATTAAATAGAGATGAAAAGCCAATGATAGAAGCTGTTGGAGATAGCTATACTGACTTTAATGCAGTGTCTGCTTTTTCTGGCGTACCAACAGTCTGTGGATGGAGGGTGCATGAGTGGCTCTGGCGAGGTGGATATGAAAATGTGGGGAAACGTGATGAATGGGTGAAGAGATTTTATGAGGCAAAAAACATGCAAGAATTGAAGGAAAAAATCATTGAAATGAATATCGGCTGGATTATGCTAGGTAGAGATGAAAGAGCCAAGTACAACATTAATGAGAAACTGATTATCTCTGTTGGACAGGTAGTGGTAAAAAGTGACGATACTTACCTAATTAAGGTTGGGCCGTAGTACTCCCTAGTTCTTGCTGGACGTATTGCTTGAGAGCCTTCCAATTGTTGTCTTTAGGAATAAGTACCCATTCACCACGATATTTGTACAATGGAGGATGGTAGAGGATGGTAACTCCTTTTGAGTCCGGTCTGTCGGAGATGCTGATGTTTTTGATTTGCTTTTCTTTTGTGTCTAGGGCCAGTTTGGCAAAAGCTGGATAAATCGAAGGAGGTATGTTGGTAATAAGTTTTCTATTTACCAAATCAATTAAAGAGTTTACTCTATTTTCGTTTAGCAAAAAATCTGGAGAGATGATTTTGCTTCTTAGTGCACTAATTACAGATTGCTGGCGTTTACTTCTTGAAAAATCTGTACCAGTTTCACCTTGTGAATGACGAGACCTTACATATTTTAGGGCCTGTTCTCCGTCTAGATGGATTAATCCTGCGGAGAATGAAATTGTTTCATAGCGAGAGCTTATTGGTAGAGCTGTTTCTTTACCAGGTATGGGAAATTCGTTATCTGTAAAAGCAATTTCATTATTAACATCAAGCCCGCCAAAGGAGTCAATTATGTCCCTAAAAAGTGAGAAGTTTACAACTGCAGTGTAGTGAATCGGCAACCCTATGATTTCTTGGATTGCTCCCTGGGCTTTGATTATGCCAGCTCCAGGACTAGCTTCTTCCCCGTAATGATAGGCAGAGTTTATTTTGGCTTGAGCGGAAGGAATATACAAATCTCTGGGCACACTAATGATTGCAGGGGGTCGTCTGTTTTCATGATCATAGGAAAAGATAATGATCGTGTCGGAGAGATTGGGTGAATCGCTCCCCTCACCCCTGATGCCAAGCAGAAGAATGTTGGTTATTCCATCGGTAGAAAGTAGCTTTTCTTTAGGGGTTCCAAAAAAGTTTAGCAGATCAACAGGTTTTACCTGACTTTTTTTTAAAAAATTCAAACCCCTATTAGAAAGTATCACCCCCGGAATCATGAGGGCGATGAGCACAAATGCAAGATAATACTTTTGTAGGAAATTTATGAGACCAATATAGAGCCTAGAGATTTTCAGGTATCGAAATTTCACAGTTAACTTAAACTTTGAATAATTGAGCAGAATTCTGCTGGATCAAGGCTATCTGTCCCCACCAACACCCCATCGATTTGATTTTGTGAAACATAGCTATTGGCGTTGTCTGAGGTTACTGAACCACCATAGAGTATGGGTGAAACATTATCGATGAGAAAATCAATTTGATGAGCTATGATATTGGCCGAGTTTGGATTTTGGGGTTTACCGGTACCTATCGCCGCCAAAGGCTCATAGACAAAGAAACATTTTGAAACATCGACATCAAAACGGAACAACTCCTTAATTTGCTCGTCAAGATATGGTGTGTCCAGGCAAATAATTGGAGTGATGGTGTTTTCAAGGAGAGCCTTTGCTTTTTGAGCGACATCGACACAAGTCTCCTTAAAGTCCCGTCTTCTTTCAGAATGCCCGACAAGACAGTAGCTTACGAGCTCTGATAACATGTGGGCATTTATTTCACCTGTGTGTTTGCCTGGAGGTAGATGACTGACGTTTTGAGCTCCTGTAATTAGGGGTAAGTTTATTTCTGACAGCTTTGAGTTGAAAGCGGCAATATCTGTGAATGGTAAACAGAGTATGACTGTGATGTCTTTTGGTAACCTTGGGCAGAGTGACTTAATATTTTCAAGCCAAATTAATGATTCTGTTAGGTTTTGGTTGCTTTTCCAATTTCCGATTACATACTTCATGAACAAATTAATTATAATGTATCACGATGCCACTATCTGATTTAAATAAAGAACAACAAGAGGCGGTAACCCACAAAGAGGGGCCGCTCATGGTTTTGGCAGGTGCTGGTTCGGGAAAAACTAGAGTACTAACACACAGGGTAGCTTGGTTGGTTGAACATTTGGGTGTAGATCCGAGTGAAATTGTTTTACTTACCTTTACCAATAAAGCAGCCAGAGAGATGAGCGAGAGGGTGCTTAAGTTGGGCAGTAGTATGAAGCTGGGTTTTTCTGGAACCTTCCACACTTTTTGTGCTAGACTTATTAGAACTTATGGTAACAGGGTTGGTATGCCTAGGGACTTTCTAATATACGACTCTGACGATAGTGAGGCACTTATGAAGCGGGTGATAAAAGACTTGAAGTATGACCCGAAGGAGGTAAAACCTAGAGTGTGTTTATCTATTATCAGTCGAATGAAAAATGACTTAGTAGATATCGAGACCGGAAGAGAAACAGCTAAGGACCCTTTTTATAAGCAAATATATCTATTGTGGCAAGAGTACCAAAAAAGACTTAAAAAGAACAAGGCCGTTGATTTTGATGACTTGCTTGTTTTGGCCGTATCTCTGTTGAAGATTGATGACGTAAAAAAAGTAATCAACAAACAGTTTAAGTGGATATTAATTGATGAGTATCAAGACACAAACAAAGCTCAATTTGAGATTACTAGGCTTATTACTGGTGAAAATTATAATTTGACAGTAGTGGGTGATGCTGCTCAGGCGATTTATTCTTTTAGAGGGGCAGACTTTAGAAATTTATTACTTCTGGAAAGTGAGTATCCGAAACTGACAAAGATTAATTTACCTAGGAACTATCGCAGTACTCAAAACATTCTTGATGGTGCTTGGGGAGTGATAAAAAACAACAAGTCACACCCAGTAATAAAACTGTCGTCGGAAGCGGAGAGCGGTGATTCGATAAATTTATATGAAGCAGCCGATGAAAAAGATGAAGCAAAATTTGTTGTCAACTCCTCTAGACACGAGGAGGATGTGGTGGTGTTGTACCGAACAAACGCACAATCAAGAAGCTTTGAAGATGAATTAATCAGGCGAGGAATACCCTACAGACTAGTTGGAGGCTTAAGATTCTACAACAGAGCAGAAATCAAAGATCTTATTGCTTATTTAAGACTTACTGTTAATCGGGATGATGAGGTGAGCAAGGAACGTGCAGAGAAAATTGGTAAGAGAAAGCTGTATAAATTTTCAACATGGATTGAAGATAAAACTGATGTTGCAAACCTAAAACCATCTAAACTGCTAGACGAAATTATTAGCTGTGTTGATTACCTGGATAAATTTGATGAAAGGGATGAAGAGGATGCTGGCAGAATAGAAAATATTAATGAGTTGTTGGCGGTGGCTGAAGAATATGACACAGTCCAGGATTTTTTGGAGAACGCATCACTATCAGAAAGTGAAGACAGACAATCAGGTAAAGAGGCGAAGATTACTCTGATGACAATTCATGCAGCCAAGGGGTTAGAATTTGACAACGTCTTTATAGTAGGCTTGGAGGAGGGAATTTTCCCCCACTCAAGGACATTGATGAACCGAGATGAAATTGAAGAAGAGAGACGACTGATGTATGTGGCTATGACAAGAGCAAAAAAGAAGCTGACCACAGTGGGACAGCTGTTCACACGAGCCAATGCCAGGTGGGACTTGTATCGAGCCGACGTGCTGAGAATCCTGGGTGTTTCAGACTCCAAAGAGATCACTGATCTGGATGCCGCCTGGAGCAAGATTGCCGAGGCGATGGAGCCAAGAGAGCAATAGGAGGAACACGATGCAAATGACGCAGGAATTAACAGTATTTAAATTCAACGAGCAGGTAATCCGACGAGTGCAGGGTGTGGACGGCAAGATTCTCTATTGTATCGCTGACATTTGCGCTGCCCTGGGTATCAAGAAATCATGGAAGGTTATAGCACGCCTAACAAAGGGGGCTACTAAAGGCGGTGTCCTTCCCTCAAAGGGGGCTACTAGTAGTAGCCACCATGCTACAGAGGAGGTGCCTTCAAGTCACACCGTTCCTGGTGGCGTCACATGGATTGAGACAGTCACAGAGGGCGGCGTACAGAAGATGGCTTACACAGATGAAGTGGGTCTTTATGACATCATCAGCAAATCCCGCAAGCCGCTGGCAAAACTGCTCTACCGCAAACTGATTGAGGCAGTGCCTGTCATGCGTCAGGAGAAAGCTTCAATTGATGTTAGGCCTGCTCAAAAGCTGGAACTGGCTTCAATCAAGGCCTTGGCACAGAGCATCGTCGGATTAACCGATCATGTCGATGTAATAACAAAAAACATAACCGTCTTACAAGACGATGTTGCCCAATTGAAAACCGGCCAGGAGGTCAAAGCACTTTTACCGCCTGTGCCTCCGCTGACCCGTCGCAATGAGATCATCTTGTTCATCAACAAGTACATGGCCAAGTATCCTGGCCAATTCAATGACTTTGAGAATATCTGGAACTACCTCTACGACGCCTTCCGTCTGAGGACCAGGCGTGATATCAAACGTGAAGCCCGCGCCAGTAGGTATATGAGCGTGCTGGCCTATGTGCAGTCAGTAG
>CAIQPO010000060.1 GCA_903873735.1 Candidatus Collierbacteria bacterium
CGACGATGTATTCGTTGGCTGGGATCATTTTTTTTAACCTAATAAATATCTCTTGGTTGGCCCAGGATATTCCTTTTTCGTCAATTTCTGTAGATGAAATTTCTGCAATAGCAAAGTTGATGGGTAGCTCATACACCTGGCTGAAAAGCTGACTTCTTTGATTGGCGGTCATTTTTTTACTATCACGCAACGGGGCTATAAGATTAGACTCAAATTCTTCAAAGGATTGGTTAAAAACAACTCCACAAGCAACAATGGGTCCGGCGAGTGCACCACGTCCGACCTCATCTAAACCGCATATAACCATGATAGTTAGTATAAATACAAAAACTCCCCTGCACGAGGGGAGTTTTTGATTGAAGTAATTAACGTTTCGGAGATTGTTTTTTGGCTCTAGCTCGACCACCTTGTCCAACTTTTCTAGTTTCTTTCATTCTTGGGTCTCTGGTTAGGTGTCCTTTTTCTCTAAGGATAGCTCGATATTTTTCTGAATCAATCTTAACTAAGGCTCTAGCGATACCTAGAACGATTGCTTCAGCTTGAGCAGAAATTCCTGATCCTTCAACTTTAATACTGCCGGTGTATTGATTAAGAGCCTCAACTGCTATGAAAGGAGCTCTAATTGTTTTTTGAAGAGTGTCAGCTTTAAAGTAAGTTGAGAGAGGTTTTCCGTTGACTACGATTTCTTGTTTCCCTGGCCAAAGCCTAACTCTAGCGACTGCAGTTTTTCTTCTTCCTACAGCAGAGAAATACTCCTTGGGCATAGCTAAAACACCTTTTTTAACAGGGGTGGTTTTGACTGGCTTAATAGCTACTTTTGCTTTCTTGGTTAGTTTCTGTGCCATATTTATTTAGATTCTGCTTTTTTTAATCCGAGCTCGGCTGAGTAAGGATGCTCATTTGAGGCAAATAGCTTAAGTCTGCGGAGACGGGGCTGCTGATGTTTGTTTTTTGGAAGCATACCTTTCACGGCTTTTTCAATTACTCTTCTAGAGTCTTTTTCCATAAGCTGGGAAAGACTAAGCTCTTTTAAACCACCTGGAAAACCAGAATGAGAATAATAACTTTTGTCAGTTAGCTTTTTACCTGTGACTTTGATTTTGTCACTATTGATGGCTACTACGTAGTCACCTGAGTCAAGACCTCCGCCTGACAATAGCTTACCCTTGCCCATAAGAAGTGAGGCGATTTTTGTGGAAGCTCTGCCAAGGATCTGGCCATCTAGATCAATTAGGTGCCAAGCTCTTTTAATTTCTGTTGGTTTGAGTGTAGGAGTCTTCATATTTACTTAGATTTATTTGAACTTAATTTTGAAGATTTCTTCTCAACTTTTTTGGGCTCCTCCACTTTTGGCTCTTGAATGGCATCGACGAATTTTAGCTCGGCCATGGTGGTAGAGTCGCCTTTTCTGACATCAACTTTTCTAAGGGTGGTATAGCCACTGGTACGATTACTCATACTAGGAGCAATTACCTCGAAAAGTCTTTGACCAACTTTAACGTCTGACAATGAAGCGATAACCGACCTTCTGGCTGACAGAGAGCCTTCTTTTGCCTTGGTTACCAATTTGTCTATGTGGCGTTTTATTATTTTAGCCTTGGTAATGGTAGTAGTGATTGAACCGTTTTTGATTAACTCCTTAAGAAGATTCTTGAAAAGAGCCTTCCTGTGATTGGAGTCACGATTCAGTTTGGGCAGAATAGCCTGATGTTTGACAGCCATATCTTATTAAATTTATGCAATAATAATGCCCTTTTCTGCCGCTTTTTCAATAACCTGAGCAGCGGATTTTTCGCCTAGGTTTTTGACCTTGTGTAGGTCGGCTAAGGTAAGGGATTTTAGATCTGATAATTTGGCAATTCCAGCTTTTTTGAGAGAGTTTAGTACTCTGGTAGGAAGATCAAGGTCGTCAATGAATCCTCCTGCGGACTCTGAAACAACTTTTGACTTAACTTCGGCAATGTAGGCTTCTTCAGAATTTACATACTCAACAAATCCAGTGAGGAGTCTCGCAGCATCTTTGAAAGCGTCTTGAGGTGAGATGGTGCCGTCGGTGGTGATATTGAGTTTGATCTTGTCAAAGTTTGCGCTTCTACCTACACGAGTAGCCTCGACGGTGTAACTGGCTGAAACGACAGGAGAGAAGGCTGAATCAAGAGGAATGACGCCAATTTCGCCAGAGGCGTTTTCATCTGCTGCGACATAACCAACTCCACGGGCAACAGTAATTGTGGCGTTGATTTTGGCTTTGGCAGAGGTTAGGTGAGCTAAGACTTTGTCAGGGTTGGCAACTGTAACGCCTGTAGGTAAGTCTAGATCGGCAGCGGTAACTTCTTTAGCACCAGTAACGTGAAGCTTGACAGTTTTGGGCTCATCAGAATCAACTCCAAATCTAACTTCTTTTAGATTAAGAATTAATTCAAGAATGTCTTCCTGAACGTTAGCCAGAGTAGAGAATTGGTGGGGAACCCCATCAATTTTGACACTGGTGGCAGCTCCACCTTCGAGAGCGGTAAGCAAAACTCGACGTAGTGAGTTACCTAATGTGTGACCGAAATTTTGTGGTAATGGTTCGATGACAATTTGAGCTGCGTTAACACCGGTATCCTTGACTGTGATTTTGAAGTTGGGTTGTAACATCTTCCTTTTGTTTAATTGTTAAATAATGGTTACCTTGAGTAGAACTCAATAATAAGATTTTCTTTGATGTCTGAGCCGATTTCGTCTCTTGTTGGTAGGCGGTCAATCTTACCTTCGGTACCTTTTCTTGACATCCATTTAGCTGGATTGTTCTTTTCATTAAGATTTGGGGCGACGAATTCAAATTTTGATCCAGCATCTGTAAGAGAGATAATCTGTCCTGGTTTGGTGAGGTAACTTGCGATGTCTACTTTACTGCCATTGACCTTTATGTGGCCGTGGGTAACTAGCTGGCGGGCAAGAGATCTGCTTTGAGTAAAACCAATCCTGTAGACCACATTGTCGAGTCTTGATTCAAGAGTTTGCATTAAGACTTCGCCGGTGTTTTGAGGTGATTTTAAAGCTCCAACATAGTATTGGTGGAACTGGCCTTCGAGCACGCCATAAGTTCTCTTGGCTTTTTGCTTCTCTCTTAGCTGAATACCGAAACCTGACAAGCGACCGCGGCTTCTTTTCTTGCCGTGTTGGCCAGGGATCTGGGCGCCTCTTTTTTCAATTGGGCACTTAGCGGTGAAACATCTTGCACCCTTGAGGTACAACTTAACACCTTCTCTTCTACATAATCTGCATTTTGCGTCTGTGTATTTTGCCATATATTTTGCGGTTGGTATGTAATTTAGACTCTTCTAGTTTTCTTTGGACGACAACCATTGTGAGGAATAGCGGTAGTGTCGGCCAGTAAATTAATATCTAAACCAGCAGTTTTTAAAACTCTAATTGCAGCATCTTTACCAGGTCCAGGTCCTTTTAGGTAAACATCAATTGACGATAAGCCTAGTGATTTTGCTTTTCTAACACCTTCTTCAATGATGGTGGTAGCAGCAAACGGGGTTGATCTTCTTGCACCTTTAAATCCACAAGTACCGGCTGAGCTCCAACAAACTACATTTCCTGTTTGATCGGTGAATGAAACGTAGGTAGTGTTGAAGGTGGATTTTACGTACATTTTGCCCTGTCCACTCTTAAAGTGGGCGGATGAGGCTTTCTTGGTTTTAGCGACTGATTTAACTTTTGCTTCTGGCATATTTCTTTATGAATTATTTCTTGGGCTCTGCAGCTTTGGTAGCAGCCTCTTTACTAACAGCACCAATTGTCTTCTTCTTACCTTTTCTGGTGCGAGCGTTGGTTCTGGTCCTTTGACCTCTGGTGGGTAAACCCATGGCATGACGCAAGCCTCGGTATGCTTGAGTGCGTTTTAAGGTCTCGATGTTGTTTCTGACAATTTTTCTAAGTTCACCTTCTGTTGGAATGGTTTCGATTAAGGTTTGAATTGTTCTCAATTCTTCGGCGGTAAGATTTTTAGCCCTAATGGAAGGATCAACTTTGGCCTGTTTGAGAATATTCTTAGCTACATGACTGCCGATACCATAAATATAGGTAAGAGCAATATCAATTCTTTTTTCGTTTGGAATGTCTACACCTGCAAGTCTTGGCATATTAGTTGTTTAATTAACCTTGTCGCTGTTTATGGCGGGGGTTGGTGCAAATGATTAACACCTTACCGTGGCGTTTGATAATTTTGCAATTTTTGCATCTAGGTCGGACTGACGATTGAACCCGCATGCTTATTTAGATAGTATTAATAATTTTGGGAGGCAAGAGTGGGAGAAATTTAGCCTTGACGGAAAGTAATTCTACCTTTGGTGGGATCATACTCAGACATCTCTAGTCTGACCTTGTCTCCAGGCATTACTTTAATGCGGTAGAGCCGCATTTTTCCGGCAAGATGAGCTAGTATTTCTCTGCCATCTTCGAGAACCACCTTAAACTGTGTGTTTGGTAGCGCTTCGGAGACGACTCCGTTTACCTCGATCATCTGGTCTTTAGCCATATTAAGTTGTGCAAACGGTATTTTACCAAAGCTAGAGGAAAAATTCTAGCAGCAGTTTTTTACGTTTGGTTGAGGTATTTTACACTAGTTTATTGAGCTTGTGTGAGGATCATGGGATTGTGGCTGGTAACCAGCACAGTTTCCTCTATCATACCGGCGATGGAGCCATCTTGGGTGGAAAGTGTCCAGCCATCTGGAGCCTCAACAAGGGCAAAGTGCCCCATGGCATACATTACTTCTATTGCTAGAGTTTGGTTTTCATAGAGTTTATCCTTTTTGGAGGATCTAAGAGCGTAGCAAGGGATAAACGGCTCCATATGTAGCTCTTTTCCAACTCCATGCCCAGTGAGATCTCTGATGCACGAGTATCCTTCTGCTTCGACAACCGACTGCATTGCGAGTGAGATGTCGTAGACGGTGTTACCTAAAATAGCCGCATTTATAGCAGCTGTTAGTGCCGATTGGCCAGCTTTGATGAATTTGGAGACCTTAGTGGTGATAGGTGGAACCTCTACGGTGAGTGAAGTATCTAGATGGAAACCTTGATGATAGAGACCCATATCAACCTTGACCACATCTCCAGAGATAAACGGCTGGCTTGAGGGTATACCATGGACAATCCCAGAATTTATATTGATGCAAGTAGCGTGCTTGTAACCAGGAACCATCTGGAAAGACGGAGTATCACCTAGTGATCTTATCTCTTTTTCGACAAAGGCATCTATTTCTAGAGGAGTGACTCCAGGTAAGATTTTTGAGGTAATTTTTGATTTTATCTCACCAATTCTTTTTCCTCCCTCGATCATAGCTTCGACTCGGTTCATATGAATTAGGTTATTTTATCTAGATGAGTGCAGATATCAGCAAATATCTCTGCGATTTCTGGGGTGCCGTCGATGTTTATCAAGATACCAAGCTTTTGATAATATTTAATTACCGGGGTGGTTTGATGCTCATAGACTTCTAACCTTTCTTCTATGGCTTTGGGGGTGTCGTCTGGACGATGTTCTATCTTGGCGCGGTTTAGCAATCGTTTAACGCTTTCTTGTTTTGGAATATTGAGCAGCAAAACCAAATCAATACTTCTCTTGGCTTTGTCTAGATACCAGCTTAGGTATTCTGCTTGATGGATGTCTCTTGGCGTGCCGTCTAAGATGAAACCACTGGTGGATTTTGCCATCGCCGGCTCAAGAACCTCCAAAACAGTCTCAAAGGGAACAAGGTCACCTTTGTTTTGAATATCTGCAATCAGCTTTCCCTTTTCTGATTGAGTCGCGGCCTCTTCTCTTAGTAGCGCTCCTGTGGAGATATGGTTGAGGTGATATTTCTCGGCAATTAACTGGGCTTGAGTGCCCTTACCCGATCCTTGCGGTCCAAGGATGATTAAATTCATAGGTTTAGTCTAAGAACTTTTCGTAATGGTGCATATATAACTGCGAGTTGACAGTCTTTAGGATTTCGAGGACTACCGACACTACAATAAGAATACCAGTACCTCCGACGGCTAGTGAGGTAAATCCAGTAATTCCTGAAACGATGGCTGGCATTATGGCGACTAAACCAAGAAAGGTAGCACCGACAATGGTGATTCTGTTTAGGACAAAGTTTAGATATTCAATGGTGTTTGGTCCGGGCCTAATTCCAGGGATAAAGCTGCCTGATTGCCTAAGATCTTTAGCAATTTTTTCAGGATTAAAGACGACTGCTGTGTAGAAATAAGTAAAAGCTACCACCAATACAAAATAGAGAAGATTGTAAGGTAGGCTGTCTGGAGTCAGGGCTTGATTGATTTGATTCGCGATTTGAGCTAGCTGTGGTTGCTTTGCACCAGAGAGAACTTGAACAAGCAAGCCTGGGATCATCATAAAGGATACAGCAAAGATAATGGGGATGACTCCAGCCTGATTGAGTCTTAGAGGTAGGTGATTTGATACAACAGAGGAGTAGGAAGTGAGACCTCTTCTTGCCGACTGAATAGGCACCTCCCTAACTGCTTCACCAGTGCGAATAATGGCATAGATAACGCCAATACTGGCGATTGCGAAGGCAAGAAATTGAATAATCTTTGATTGATCAAAGGTAGTGAATAGCTGCATCGCAGTGACAGGGAGACGACTGATAATACCGACAAAGATTAATAGACTGATTCCGTTGCCTAGACCATAGTCGTTGATTTGTTCACCCAACCAAATCATGAGGCCTGTGCCTGCAGAGAGAGTAAAGACAATACTCGCTAACCTAAGTGGGTCTTGGGTAGTGGTAAGTCCTTGCCTATTTAGAAGGATAATCAAACCAATTGCCTGAACAAAACAAAGTGGAACTGTAAGTAGGCGCGTATATTGATTGATTTTTTGTCTGCCAAAGTCCCCTTCTTTTTGAAGCTCCTCAAGTTTGGGAATGGCCATAGCGAGCATTTGGATGATGATAGAGGCATTGATGTAGGGGTTTAGACCGAGAGCCATGATTGAAAAGTTACCAAGCGTACCACCTGAAAAGACATCAAGTAGAGATAGAAATGCTGACGAGTCGAACAAGCCTTTTAAAGCTGCTAAATTTATGCCCGGGGCGGGAATGTGAGTAATGAAACGAATTACGGCAATCATGACCGCTGTGAAGATAAGTCTCTTTCTTAAGTCTTCAATCTTTAGTAGGCCCTTAAGGGGCGCAAGAATGTCTTTCATGTGTGGATATATTCTAGCAGGGATAATTTTAGTTATCGATATTTTACACAAAAAAAGCTCACCCGAGTATTGGGTGAGCATTGGTGCAAGTAATCTATCTCTCGACCAAGGTGAAGGTGGAGAATTCGAAAGTGATTTTTCCCCACTTTCCGTCGTAAAAAGAGTTTTTCAGAATCTCTTCGACTTTTTCGATGATCTTCTCCATGGCAGTTTCGGACAGATTCTCTTCAGATTGGACGCGAATAACTGTTGCATCCTGAGTTTCGGCGTAGCCAAATTCGTCGAGTGCCAGCGCTGGGCCATTCCCGATGAAGAAGCGAACACCATCTGCCTGCATCTTCTTGATCAGGTCTCCCCCTTTGGGGGTGATGACACGAACACTACGGCTGCCGACATGCTGAGTAAGGATAGTTACATGAATCATCCGGGGTCTCCTTGGGAAATATTAAGGTGAAATTGTGCGTAGATTATAACCTATAACTATACATATGTCAATTATTTCACAAAAAAGGACACCTGATGGTGTCCTTTATTTGAAATTACTTTATTAATTTATTTGACAAAAACGTATTTTCCACCAGCTTTCTCTATAAGCTTGACGGCTCCTGCAGTAGCAAGGACCTCTACTTCTAGGCTTTTTTCAAGTTTGCCCGTGGCGACTACTTTGAATCCAGCTTTTGCTTCTTGTGGATTTAACTTGAGTCTTTCTGCTAAAACAGCAGCACTTACTACAGTTTTGTCGTCGAACTTATTAAGGAAGTCTAGATTGACTGAAATTGGTTGAACATTAATTGATTGGAAGCGGTGTTTGCCTTTAATGAAGGGGGTGCGTCTGACAATAGGAAGTTGACCACCTTCAAACCAGACGGGCATGACACCTCTGGTTTTTTGACCTTTTTGACCGCGGCCAACTGTGTGTCCACCAACACCTGAACCGTATCCTCTGCCGAGGCGTTTTTTGCCGGTTTTGGTGGATTTGGGAAGTTGTGATAGTAACATAAGCTTTTCCAGATTAACTCTGTTTCTTGAGTAACTGATATTTCTTGGCGAGTAGTTCGATTTGTTTTAGAGCCTTAAAGGTAGCCCTGGCATTGGTGGTTTTGTTGTTTGAACCAAGTGATTTACAGACAATGTCAGTGATACCTGATGCCTCAACGACAGCTCTAACAGAAGAACCAGCGATGATACCAGTTCCTTTTGGAGCTGGCCTTAAAAGGACTTCAGCTGCGCCAAATTTAGACTTGGTCTCATAAGGAATGGTGCCTTCGACAAGTGGAACGGTGACTAAGTCACGGTTGCCTAAGCGGATAGACTTCTTTATAGCATCGGCGACGTTTGGAGCCTTAGCTAAGCCTAGACCGACTTTGCCTTTTTTGTCACCAGTGACAACTAGTGCTGAGAAAGCAACTTTGCTGCCGCCTTGAGTTTTTTTACTGACACGACGGATTTCAAGAACTTGTTCGAAGCCTTCTTGTTGTGGACGCTCGTGATTGTTTCTTTGTGGATTCATATGTTTTAGAGATTAATTCCTGATTTTCTAACAGCTTCAACAAGTGATTTGACACGACCGTGGAAGCGATAGGAGCCACGATCCAAGACTAGTTCGGTAATCTTTTTAGCTTTGGCTAGTTCAGCAATTTTGTCGCCGACAATAACGGCTATCTCGGACTTGGTTCCTTTTGTTTTCTTAAGACTTTCGGAGGTGAAACCACAAATTGCTTGACCATCAAGACCAATTATTTGAGCAGAGATATGTTGGTTTGAGCGATGGATGGCGAGACGTGGTCGGGAAGCAACAGAGATAACTTTACTTCGGACGCGATGCTGTCTTTTGGAAGCTGGTGTAAGGTTGTTTCGTTTCATATACTTTTGTTGGATTATGCGGCTGCCTTAGTGGCTGTCTTTCCTTGCTTCTTAATAACGACCTCATCAACATAACGAATTCCTTTGCCCTTGTAAGGCTCCGGTTTTTTAATAGCTCTAATGTTGGCTGCGACTTGGCCTACTAATTGCTTGTCAATGCCGACAATATTGATTTTGTCCTGGCCTTCAAGGGTAATGTTTATTCCAGGAACTCTCTTGAAAACCACTGGATGTGAAAAACCAACAGAAAGGGTAATCCCCTCTGGGTGTTGGGCTACACGATAACCAGTACCGATGAGTTGTAATTGTTTTGAAAATCCATCAACTACTCCAGTGACGGCATTTTGGGCAAGGCGTCGGATTAGACCGTGAAGGGCTTTGACTGAAGGAACGTCGGATTCTCTGACAAAGCTTAAGACGTTGTCTTTTTCCTCAACCTTGATGGCTCCAGGAAGGGTAACTTCCAGAGTGCCTTTAGGGCCAGTGAATTTTAGATTGCCTTCCACCTTTTCGAATTTAACCGAAGAAGGAAGTTGGAGAGGCTTTCGTCCTATGCGACTCATATGTTTTTATAATTTAATTACCAGATTTGACAAATAATTTCTCCACCAAGATGCTTCTGGTGAGCTATCTTGCCGGTCATTAGACCTGATGAAGTAGAGACGATTGTGAGACCAGCGCCGGAAAGAGTTTTTGGAAGCTCGTTTGAGCCTTTGTAGATTCTGACACTGGGTTTGCTGATGCGCTTTATACCAGCAATAGCGGGAAGATCTTTCTCAAAGTATCGGAGGTTAAGGGTAATGATTGGATTGGGTTTGGCTTCAGTGATGATGAAGTCTGAAATGAAACCCTCTTCTTTGAGAATCTTGGCAATTTCTTGTCTGGTTTTTGACGAGTTGATACTGACCGTATCTTTTTTGGCCATGTATCCGTTTTTAATAGCAATGAGGAAATCTGCGATTGTATCCATATTATTTTGACATTTTAAAAACTCCGGGGAGCTCACCTTTGTGAACCAGCTCTCTGAAACAGTGACGACAGACTCCGAAAAGGCGAATGAAGCCTCTAGGTCGACCGCAAAGTTTGCATCGATTATGGTCTCGGGTAGAGTGACCCTTAAGTTTTATTGATTTAGCGATTTTACTTTTTTTAGCCACGTTGTTTTATGGTTATTAATTTAGGATTCTTTAGTAAATGGCATGCCTAAGTGAGTAAGAAGTTTTTCGGAAAGAACTTTATCTCTTGCTGATGTTGAGACGGTAATTTCGAAGCCTTGTACTCTGCCGATTTTATCATATTCGATCTCCGGGAAGACTATTTGTTCGGAAAAACCTAGAGTATAGTTGCCATTTTGGTCAAAAGTATGGCGTGATACACCTTGAAAATCCTTTAAACGAGGTAAAACAATGGTGACTAGTTTTTGGAAGAAGTCGTACATACGAGTACCGCGAAGTGTAACTTTAAGTCCAACCACATCACCCTGCCTAAGATTGAAGGCAGCGATCGATTTTCTGGATTTTGTTTCGGTGGGAACCTGACCAGCAATGGTGGTAATCCAACCTTTTGTCTTTTCCAAGAATTCTTTGTCAGATTTGAAGTCAGCAGAGCTGGAGTTGATGGTGATCTTTACCAGTTTGGGTGCAGCTTCAATTGATTTCAAACCAAGCTCTTTTACGAGGGAGGGTCTGATTTCTTTAATGTATTGTTCTTTTAGTGTTTGTGTCATTTTGTGGTGGTGGTGTTGATAACTTGTCGACATAGATGACAAACCCTGACTTTGGGCTTAACTGAAGCATCAAAACCGACTCTAGTTGGCTTCTGACAGGAAGGGCAAATAAGAGCAATGTTGGCTACTGGAAGAGGTCGAGGGAGGGTGAGGATTTGACCTGGTTCATTACCTTTGGCTTTGATATGTTTTTTGTATAGATTAACGCCTTCGACTAGAATTCTGTGGTCTTTGGGATTTACTTCCAAAACCTTACCACTTCTTCCTTTGTCTTTACCGGCAGTAACCTGTACTTGATCGTTTACTTTAAACTTATACATAGACTTTTAGACTACTTCTGGTGCTAATGAGGCAATCTTGGCAAAACCAGCGTCTTTGACTTCTCTAGCGACTGGTCCAAAGATACGAGTTCCAAGTGGTTGCTTGCCTGCAATTGAGTCGATGATAACTGCAGCATTGTCGTCGAATCTTAGATATGTACCATCTGGGCGGCGAGTCTCTTTTCTGGTACGAACGATTACAGCCTTGACAACTTGTTTGTCTTTGACAGCACCGTTTGTATCAGCACCTTCAACGGCAGCGGTGACAATGTCACCGACATAGCCAAATCTGCGCTTGAAACCTCCATGGACCAAAATGACTTTGATTTGTTTGGCCCCAGAGTTATCGGCTATATTGAGTACGGATCTTAGCTGTATCATAGGATTTTAGTAATTTGCCAGTTCTTGTTTTTGCTAATTGGTTTGGTTTCTTCAATGATGACTTCGTCACCCTGTTTGGCACCAATTTCATTGTGGACGGTGTATGACTTGGTAACCTTGGTGCGTTTTAGGTATTTGGGGTGAACTTTAAATCTAGTCACCACAACTGTAGCACTCTTGGTCATCTTGTCGCTTTTTACTACTCCGGTTAGGTGTTTCTTCATAAGCTTTTTGTTTTGGTTAATAGCTGGGCAATTTCTTGTTTTAACTTCTTGTGTGCGTTGGTATTTTTTTCTTGACCAGCTTTAATTGAAAGCTTGATTTCGGCAAGTTTGGTTTTAAGCTCGGCAAGTTTGTTGGTTGATTCTGTTTTAGCCATTGTCTTTTTCAATAAATTTGGTTTTAACGGAGAGTTTGTGACCTGCAAGTCTGATGGCTTCGGCTGCAACCTCTCTTGGAACTCCAGAGATTTCCATAAGGATTTGTCCGGGTTTTACTACTGCTACATAACCTGAGATATCGGCTTTCCCTGAACCCATACGAGCTCCGGCCACCTTATTGGTTATTGGTTTGTGAGGGAAAACTCTAAGGAAGAACTTACCTACACGTTTGGTGTGGTGAGTGATGGTGCGTCTGGCGGACTCAATTTCAGCAGCTGACAACCAGCCACATTCCTGGGTTTTGATACCGAAATCACCATATGATAGAGCATTACTTCTGGTGGCGACACCAGACATAGTGCCTCTGAATTCTTTTCTATATTTTCGTCTTGCTGGTTGAAGCATATTCTTTGATAGTTTATTTAGCTAATATATCTCCGGTGTAAATCCAGACCTTGACACCTACATAGCCTGATCTAGTAAGGGCTGGTAATTCACAATAATCAATGTTGGCTCTTAAGGTTTGAGTGGGAACTCTGCCTTGCTTGAAAGATTCCTGACGGGCAATTTCGGCACCATCGATTCTTCCGGAAAACTGTATTTTAACACCTTTAGCTCCAGCAGCCATAACTTTCTCGATAGCCTGATTGGCGGCTCGGCGGAAAGGATAGCGATGAGCTAATTGGTTTGCAAGTCTGTCGGCAATGATTGCGGCTGAAATATCAGGGTTTTTAACCTCCATTGGGTGAAGGTTCACCTTGATAGGATTTTTTATCTTCGATACTCCGAGAAGTTTTTCAACTTCTTTCTTGAGAGCTTCTAGTGAGGATCCACCCCTACCAATAACGACACCAGGTCTTGATACGTGGATGTAGATATCGACGGTATTTATTGAGCGTTTAATTTCAACACTAGTGACTCCGGCCATTTTTAATTTTTCCTCTAAGAATCTTCGGATCTTGTGATCTTCAAGGACGAATTTGGCGAAGTTTTTGGCGGTAGCAAACCAAACAGATTTTGTAGGGAAGATAACTCCGGTTCTGTATATTGTTGGATGAACTTTTTTACCCATGTGATGTATTATTTTTTATTATTCTTAGTTGACTTGGTGGCTACTTCCTTTTTGGATACCTCTTTAGGTTCAGTCTTGACTTCAGCTTTTGGAGCTTGATGAGAGGCTACTGCAACTCTAAGGTTTAGGGTGAGGTGAGAAGCTGTTCTCTCGTATGGCTTGGTTCTGCCTCTACCACCGATATGGGCTCTTTTTAGAGTTCTACCCTTGGTAGCGTAAGCGGAA
>CAIQPO010000061.1 GCA_903873735.1 Candidatus Collierbacteria bacterium
ATGACATAGGCTGGTTGGTATCCTGTTTGTGCGCTAACATCACCCAGGGCCTTGTTAAAAGAAAATTCCTCCCCTTGTGGAATAAGTGTTCCATGTAGTTTTTGTGAAGCGAGTAAGACGTTGTGTACTCTTCCTGGAATAGAGTGGGCAAACTGTGATCTCCCAATTCCAATCAACTCCTTTATACCTAAATTATTTATCTCTCCAGTGGTAATTTTTGGCTCCGTTACTATCATTGGCACATCCACTGATTGAACATCCTCTGCATATAATACTTTTTCTAATCTTTCTTTGAGAGCCACAGCATCTAGCTTTGCTCCTTGAATTTCCGGTCTGAATTCTCTTACTTTGTTTTCTTCAAACAACAAAACCGCATCCTTGGGTTCGCTCTCCAGTTTCTCCTTCACTTTTGTTGTCAGTAACTCAAAATTACCAGGGTCAACCCTTTCTCCTATCAGACCATAAAGACTTGCTACGAAATTATCATCAACTGTCACCAGTCTATCCTTGTACTTAAGCTCCATTTCCAAACCTATCCATTTTTGAGCAGCTCTCATCGCTTCTCTTACAAGATCAGGATTTTCTGTCGCCATGACTATTCTGGAGGGGATATCGATTACTACTTTTCCTGGGAGTGAAAATCTTGTAATTATTTCACTCTTTAACTTTTCAGTTTCCACTACAGCTCCATTTTTTCCCTGTATCAGAATTACTCTTCCGTCTTTAATTTCAATATTTGGCCAAACTGGCTTGTGGTTGTATCCATCTTCAATTCCAGTAATTATTCCTTCAAATTCATCAACGTCATATTTCACAGGAATCGTAACATTAAACCCTCTGTGCAGACTGCTAATTTGGTCGGTGAGCAACTTCACAACATTGCCAGATCTTCCCCTTGAATACGCTTGCTCTACTGCCCATTTAAAATCATGCTCCAAAACAAACTTATCCAGTCTTTTATTTTCAACATCTCCAGACCTAATAATTACTTCAGGTGGATTCTGAGTAAAATACAACCTTACCAGTTTTTCTGCGCTCACTCTGTCCAAGCCACTCACTTCAATTCCTGCAATATATGTTCTGGGAAAAATAAGATTGCTAAAAGCTAAGTTGTAACCCACAGCAGAAGCCACAGACATTAAAAAAAACACTACCCAAAATAAGACAAAATTACTTAATTTACCCATCAATTGGTATACTATATGATGAATACTATTTTAACCTGAAAACACAGCTTATGGATAATCAGTTTCCTCTACCCGGACCAGTACCCACCGCACCTGTTGAAAAAACAGCTCCTCTTCCAGCTCCTGAGGAAGCAGCCCCACCACCCCCTGGATACCACCCTCCAGCATCAGAGTCAGCACCTGTAGTTAAACCATCACCTTTAAAAATAATTATCCCTGTTGGCTTGGGAGTATTGATATTAGGGTTAATTATTTTTGCAATATCTAAAATCGCCTCAAGACCAAAATCACCTCAAGAGGGGAAGGTTACACCAGGCCAAGCTGTTACCATCTCTTATTGGGGGCTTTGGGAGCCTATGCAAGTGATGAAGCCACTCATAGATGATTTTGAAAAAAAGAACCCAAAAATAAAAGTTGACTATCAACTTCAATCACCTCAAGATTATCAGGACAGACTAAAAACAGCCCTTGAGGGTAACAGTCCTCCTGATGTAGCTAGAATGCATACCACCTGGTTGCCCGTATTTGCTAAAAGTCTACTTCCAGCACCACCAAACACAGTTTCAGCTACTGAGATCGGTACAAACTTCTATCCAATAATCTCCAAACTTTTAGTGGTAGACACTCAAGTTTATGGTGTTCCCGTGGCAGCAGAAGGTTTAGCTCTATATATCAACACTGCTATGTTCCAGCAGAAATCACTTCAGCCCCCCAAGACATGGGAAGATCTTGAAAGCGCTGCTAGAGCATTGAAAGATGTTGACCCTCTTACCGGAAAAATTACTAGGGCTGGAATAGCCCTGGGAAATACAACCAATGTTGATCATTGGCCAGATATTGTCACTCTAATGCTCTTTCAATCAGGAGTTAATCTATACGATCCAAAAGGTGATGAATTAGAAACTACGCTTAGGTATTACACCCAATTTGTTACCAAAGATCATGTCTGGGATGACACTTTACCATCCTCAACAGTAGCATTCGCCAACGAAAAAGTAGCTATGATTTTTGCTCCCACCTGGAGAGCTAAAGAAATTAAAGAAATTAATCCCTCTCTTACCTGGAAAGTAGTGCCAGTTCCTCAACTACCTGACACAGATACCATCACCTGGGCTTCAGTCTGGTTTGAAGGTGTAGCAAGAAACAGCAAACACCCCAAAGAAGCTTGGACATTCTTAAGTTATTTATCTTCAGCAGAAGCACAGCAAATTCTATTTGAATCAGCCGCCAAAGATAGAGAATTCCCTCAGCCGCCAGCACATAAAGCTGTTGCTTCAATTGCTCAAAACAATCCAGTTATCGCCCCGTACATCACTAGTTTAGAAACTGCCAAGTCATTTTATACAGCCTCCAACACTCAAGACTCAAAAACAGGTTTAAACTCTCGACTCATAAAATACTTAGAAGATGCCATTAACGGTATTACCAGAAATCAGGAAGTACCCAAAACACTAGAAGCATTAAATCAAGGTTTCAAGCAAGTTATGGGGCAATATGGTCTGGTATCCACCAAGACCAGTAAATAATTGATGACTAGCCTGAGACGTTCGGTCATAAAGACCATAAAGTATTCAGGATACTTCAAATTTCCCATATCACCCAAAGAAATCCACTACTGGCTAATTAGTTCAAAAAATATTCCTTGGAAGTACTTAAACTTAAAGGTAACGCTACCCACCCTTAACGAAGCACAGAAACAACAAAGGTTGTTGCTGGAAATATTATCAAATCACAAACAAATCCAGCACGAGAATATTCTATCAACCATAGCTAGAATTCCTACTATAAAGCTAATTACAGTCACCGGCTCTGTTGCGGTAAAGAATGCTCAAGATGAAGATGACCTCGACTTGATGATAGTTACCGCAAATAATACTCTTTGGTTAACCAGGGTCATTGTTACCTTACTTCTGATACTCTATTCAAAGAAGAGATATCCATACTCTACC
>CAIQPO010000062.1 GCA_903873735.1 Candidatus Collierbacteria bacterium
GGTAATCTTTTCCCTATACAGCTTTCTGGAGGAGAGCTGCAAAGAGCTTCAATCGCCAGAGCTATCGCTGCTGATCCACCTATTTTGTTTGCCGATGAGCCCACCGGCAATCTCGATAAGGAAACTTCTCTTGAAATATTTGAGCTATTAAGAAACATCAATCAAGCCGGCACTACTATCATCATGGCCACCCACGATGTGACTCTAATCGAGTACCACAATGCGCGCCACATTCACTTAGTTGATGGCAAAATAGTAAATGACATTGATAACCGCATTAAGCCAGAGGTAAAAGAAACAGAAACAAAAACTGAAGAAAAAATAACAATCAAAAAGAAAAAAACCAAGAAAATTAAAAAGAAAAAGCAAACCAACTAATGTCCACAGCCCTGAAAAACATCCGTAGATCGCCATACCAAGCACTAGCTGCTGTCTTCATTGTTGGACTCACCATGTTTATCATGGGTGTTTTTGCACTAGTTAGTGTGGGCTCCCACGAAATTCTCTTAAGCTTCGAAACCAAGCCCCAAATCATCGCCTATCTTAAAGATGACCACACTCAAGAAAAAGTCGCCACCCTTATCACTTCACTTTCTGGCACCCAAGGGGTAAAAAAGGTTGTCTATGTAAGCAAACAAGACGCTCTTGAGCTATACAAAAAAAGCGTAGGCAATGACCCAATGCTTTTAGGTACTGTAACCGACTGGGGAATTGTCACTGCCGATATTCTTCCTGCCAGTGTAGAAATCACCGCCCAATCTCCCGACGCTTTTACTCAAATAGTTACAGTTCTCGAAAGTTCAGATCTTATTAGCACCACTCCCAGCGGTAAAAAGGAAATCGATTTCCCTCAGGATGTAGTTGCCGAGCTTACTAAATGGACCAATGCCATCCGTACTTCAGGTCTAATCTTGGTTGGAGCGCTGTCTCTAGTCTCTATTCTCACCATTATGATAATCGTCTCCATGAAAATCAGCTCCAGAAGAAGCGAAATCAACACTCTCAAACTATTGGGAGCCAAAAATTTCTATATTCTTCGCCCTTATCTCACCGAATCGGCCTTTTATGGACTAGTTGGCACCTTCTTTGGCTGGCTATTTATCTATATTGCTGTTCTTTACTCCACCCCCTTCCTTTCGCCTAGAATCGGAGGCATTATTACACTACCTGTGCCTTTCCCTGTCATGGGATTGCTCCTTGCCCTCATGTTAATTGTTGGCTTGATTCTTGCCTATTTATCAGGTCTTTTTGCTTCAATTAGATTTCTTCGTAGATCAAAATGAAGTATGTCTTATCGCTGGTATTTTTCATCCTTACCTTTCTGATACCCACTTCCGCACTAGCAGTTGAATGCGAGGGTGATCCACCTAGTGGAGTCGACAAAGCCGCAGAAATTGCTGAATACATCAATAAGTGTTCACAAAAAATCAATGATCTTCAAGGTCAGCAGCAAACTCTGAAGCAAGTAATCAGCACAATAAATTCCAAAATTAATCTTACCCAAGCCCAGATTAATCAAACTCAATCCCAGATAAATGCACTAGAAAAAGAAATCTCTGTTTTATCGGGGGTACTTGAAACCGTAAACGATTCCATGAATCAGCTTTCGGCCATCTATGTCGCCAGAGTAAGAGAAAGCTATCGTCGCTATCGCACCAATAAAATGGACATCGTTTTTTCCTCAAGATCATTTGGCGAGATGATGGAAAAAATTAAATATCTAAATACCTTAAAAGCCAGAGACCAACTAATCCTTGCCGAGCTAGAGCGATCCAGACTAGACTATGGTCAAAAAAAAGAAGATAGAGTTACCAAACAAAAAGAAGTTGAAAAGCTAAAAGCAAAGTTGCTAGGACAAAAGAAAGATCTAGATTCTCAACAAGCTGAAAAGCAAAAAATTCTAGTCATCACTCAAAATGATGAAAGGAAGTTTCAATCTCTACTTTCTCAAGCCAAAGCAGAGTTAATTGCCATTGAGTCCATCATTGCTGGTAAGGGTGATGAAACTGAGGTAAAAGATGTTTCCGCTGGTGAAGTAATTGCCAAGGTCATATCAGGTCCATCCTGCAACTCTGGAGGTGAGCATCTACACTTTATCGTCTCCAAAATTATCACTGATCCAGCCCCAGGTCAGCCAAACGGCTCACCTCAAAACCCCTTTAGTTATTTAAAATCCATCGACTACGAAAATTGTTCCGGCTCCAGCTGCGGTAGTGACAATGGAGATCCATTTAACCCATCTGGCTCTTGGGACTGGCCTCTTTCATCCAAAATCAAATTCTCCCAAGGTTGGGGAGAAACCTGGGCAGTTCGCAATACCTGGGTTAGAAATATCTACAAATTCCACAATGGTTTAGATTTTTCTGGTTCCAATCTCGATGTCAAAGCTGTACAGCCTGGCAGACTCTTCCGCGGAAGCTATGAGGGTGTCAGTGGCTGTGCTCTAAAGTATGTTCGTGTTCGTCACAAAGAAGGAGGCATCGACACTTTCTATCTTCACGTAAACTATTTTTAAGATAAACTTAAATGAGTGATTCCTGCCTCACTATTTGTAATCATATTTTGCTTACATCTCCTTTTTCCTGTTTCTGTTTTTGCCGTTAGCCTAGAAATCTCCAATCTCCAAAAAATAAACGACTACTACTCAGTTGAAGCTCTCTTTACTGGGCAATCATCAGATTCGGCTTGCTACATCCAGGCAGTTTTTACCAAAGCAGATCAAACCAGATATTTTGGTCGTTCTTGGGGTCAGAAGGGGGATTGTTTTTTGTATGTTAGCTCTCCAGAAATTGATTATATTAAGCAAAACTTTCCCTTCCTCCAAAGCGGCATCCGCCAAACCATTCTCATCTCTCCCGACTTCGACGATCCA
>CAIQPO010000063.1 GCA_903873735.1 Candidatus Collierbacteria bacterium
GGTCGAACCTTATCTTGGCCTCTCTCGTAGAGTACAGGTCGATCTTCCTGAGGAAATCAAAAAAGCTAGGATGAGAAAAATGAATAAGCTTTCCCCTAAGATTAACTACCCCGGAAAAGTGATTAATGTACCAAGAGCGGACCTTAGGAATTTTTAAGGCTATAGAGCCAAATAAGCCATGCTTGTTTAGGCCACTTTGCTGTATGGCAAAACCTTCTGCACTTTCGGCAGTCTGGTAGTAAAAATAGCCTTTTTTAAATAGGCGGACGAAGGATTTGTTTATTTGGTCGCTTTTTTTGAAAAATTTGCCGAATTCGTAGTTTATGAAGGCGGTCTGGTAGATATTAGCCGGATTTTTCTTTTTTCCAAGGACAATACGGCGGACTTCTTTTTGGAGTGCAGAATCGAGTCTTTCGTCAGCGTCTATTAACATCACCCATTCATTTTTAGCTTCCTTTATTCCCCAGTTTTTATTGTTGAAGACCACACCTTTAGATTCGCCAGAGTCTTTTAGGATTTTGCATTTAAAGCATCTCGCAATCTTTTCACTCTTGTCTCTGCAGCGATAGTCTAAGACCACGATTACCTCATCGGCAATCTTGGTGATGTGGGAAAGAAATGAAGGAAGTATTTTATCTTCATTTAAGACAGCAGTGACTATAGTAAGAGGCAACTTGCTCATGTAATTAAAGTATACAGATACCTACGGTAAGGCTAAATGCCACCATGTCTTAATATAAAACCAAGAAAATCCGATAAATAACTGAGCTGATATTAGCAGTGAAGATAGTAGTAATAGTTTCTGGTTTTTTGATGCCTCCAGTAGCCCAATCACATAAGGAATGACTACGGGAAAGACAAAAAATGCTTTTAAAACTGAATTGTATGGGAGCCTTAGATTGTAGGCAATTAATGAAGCAATGGCTAAGACGACGTAGGCAAAGAGGAGAGCAAATTCATCCTTATTCTTTTTTCTAAATTTTGTAAGACCATATATTGATAGCGTTAGCAACGGGAAACCTAAAAGCCACAATACTAAGGGCTTTTTGTGAAACTCTACTACCGGAGAGGCAATGTGCTCACCGTCGTGCCAGAAGGTATTCCAAAGACCTCCAACAAATGAGTAGTCGTGGGCGTCAAAGATGTCTGTGTTTACCACCCATGATGGAGAAAGAAAAAAGCTTAAATCTCTCTTTTCTATGTGACCTTTCATCTCAAAGAAATCATCATTGGCCAACAGGGGTTTACCGTAATTAATTTGATTGGAGATAAGAAGCGGAGAGACAGTTAAGATCAAGACAAGGAGGGTACGAGCTACTTTTAGAGTGGGATTGTTTTTCCTATTTATGAAAAATTGAGTCAGAAGGATTATTGGAGCCAAGAGTAAATTACTAACTTTGGTATAAAACCCGAGAGCAAAAAGAACCACCCAGAGAGTGGATAGTTTCTTGGAGCTTGGATGTTTTAATTGGTATAGGCAGGTGAGTAACACTAGCGAGCCAAACACACCGGCAAGGTATTCATTGGTGACTAGGGGCGTGAGGTAATAGGTCATTGGAAGTGAGACCAAGGCACTTACCGCGAACCACGACTTGGTAAGTTTAAATATTCCAAAGATCAACAAAAGAAGGGCAATGATGTTTATTACCTGGATGTTGATATTTAGCAACCTAAAGACACTGGCGAGTAAATAGAAAACAGGTGGCTGATTAAGCTCCCAGCCGGCATTGGCTGGCGGCAGAGAGAGATGCTCAAGAAGATATTGAATGTAGTTTAGGTGTCCTGAAGCATCTATACCCATTTTGGGATTGTAAAGGCTAACGTTGTGGACAGCTAAGGCAAGAACAAGGAATAAAGGAATAACTTTGATAAATCTCATTTAAATGAATATTTAAATGGCAGACAGTTGCTTTTCCCCTTGGAGAGAGTAATTACACACAAGCTGCCCGACTTGGTCTCAAGTGGATTAGTACGGAAGATAACTCTCTGATCCGACCAGCCACCATTTATCACTCTTTGCGCCTCTCCATTGATTTCTACTCTGCCGACAAAGGGAATGTCTTGGAAATTAGCTCCGGTAAGTACCACATCTGTCCAGGCTTCACTTACCTCTTGAGGTGAGATGCTAATGAGTGTGGGCTCCACTCTAAAGCTTGAGGCTATGCGAAGGGTTTGGCTCCCGGCAAGCCAGAATAGCAGGCAGAAAACAAAAATGACTCCGACTAAGTGCTTGGTGTGAAGGTATAGCTTGTGAGAAGCATATGAAATAATTCCAGCAGAAAGGAAAAGAGGAATGGCTAGAGAGAAAAGGATTTTGGATGGATAGCTTTCTGGGAAGAATTTAATATATGAGGGCGTCAGATCTGCGATGTCTATTGCAAGATTCAAGATCATAAGAAGTGAAAAAATCAGTAAAAAATGATCTGTGTGCCTACTAACGAACCTGCCTGAGGTAGTGGATAAGTCCATTTTGGGTGAGAGTAAGTTCTTTTTAAATTGGGTAAGTGAGAAAAGCTTTTTGGGCTTGAATTTTAGTTCGTAGATTTGCTGAAATACTGTAATACACAAGAAGAGATATGCCCAGACAGCAGCTTTTTCAGCTATTGCGTCTTGCTTTAGAATAAGCAAAATAGGAGTTAGGCAGAGATAGGCAAGGGCAAACACAGCGGAAATTCTAGACTCCAAACGGAATCGGCGAGAAATAAGCGCATAGAAAAATAGTATGGCGATGAAAAGTGGGTCGAAACTTTCTTTGAGATAAAAGGTGTCCCAGATAGTAAAGAGAAGAGCCGTGCCTAGCAGAAAATGGAAGCTTAAACCATCAGACACAAAGTAAACAGCCATGAAAATCAGTGGGAGAAGGTAGAAGAAAGCAATTATTTTTGTGTCTTGGTCGCCAAAGATATTCATTATTTTTTGGCTAACAAAATAGGAAACAAGCTTGGGTTTTTGGGCAAATTCAGCCTTAGTGAAGCCTGATTTGGCTACAAATACAGGCTTTTGGTAGTCGATAAGAATGCCAGAACCAGTAGCCCCATATTTTGACTCAAGCTCAAACACAAAGTCTCCCCCATCTGAGTTTGCTATTACTGGGAATCCAAAGGGGAAGTGCTTGTGCGGGAGAAATTGATCAGTTTTGTACTCGGCTTGGTAATACCAGCTTTCAGATCCTTTTCTTTTTAATCTAAAAATTAAAGTGTCGTTTGAGTCGCGATCTTGATTGTAGAAACGGATAGATATTATTCCCAGATTGGGATAGGTGGTATGGAATTTTCCCCAGACTTTATCGCCAGCCAAAAGCTCTCCAGATCTAGTGGATATGAGCTCTTCTGACTTACCTCGGTAATCTAGATTTAGAATTCCAAATTCTGAAGCTTTAAGATGAGAGTAAATACCAAAAACTGCATATAGAGATAAAATGAGGGGCAAAACCAGATGAAAAGATAGGGCTTTTAATTTAGGTATCACTAGAAGTATTATAGAAGTCCGCATTAAATATTTTAAGCATGAAAGACAGACGCATTTGGCTCATATTTCTGATTATCTTCGTAAACCTCCTGGGTTTTGGCATTATTTTGCCAATACTGCCCTATTATGCCGAACAGTTTGGAGCTAGCCCAATGACCATTGGATTACTTTCTGCCTCCTTTTCTCTTTTTCAATTTATCTCATCTCCAGTCTTGGGTGAACTATCAGACAGGTTTGGGAGAAGACCAATACTCTTATTTTCGATTCTTGGCACAGTGGCTTCATTTTTGCTTTTGGGAGTAGCCAAAACTTTACCAATGCTTTTCTTGGCACGGATTGTGGATGGAATTTCTGGAGGTAATATCAGCACTGCCCAAGCATATATTGCTGATATCACTCCCAAAGAAAAAAGGTCACAAAGTATGGGGCTCATTGGAGCTGCTTTTGGACTGGGATTTATCACGGGTCCGGCGTTGGGAGGGTGGCTATCTAGTTTTGGATATAGTGTGCCGGCCTATGTGGCGGCAGCGGTAGCAGGTGTGGCAGCCATCTTGGCTTTTTTCTTCTTACCTGAAACCGTAAATAAGGCGATGAGGGCTAAGGGGGTGAAAAAGCCTCTGTTTAGCTTTAAAGAAATGTATACCGTATCAACCAGTGAAGCGGTTGGTCCCCTTGTTATCATGGCTTTTTTGTCAAATATGTCTTTCTCGATGATGCAAGGAACTTTTGCTTTGTTCACTGAACACAGATTGTTTATGGGTCCTGGAGAAGTGGGAGCTTTGTTTGCTCTAATTGGGGTGCTTTCTGTGGTAGTCCAGATGGGGCTTTTGAAATATGTAGTGGCATTCTTGGGGGAAAAGTGGGCTACTGCAGCTTCGATTCTGATGTCGGCTGCGGCTTTGATGCTAATGGGCTGGGTGTTTAGTATTAGAGAGCTTGTGGTGGCGATAGTGCTTCTGTCTCTTGGACAAGGAGTCTTGGGTCCTGTAATTACGGGTAGAGTGTCGGAGAAAACTCCTCCTGATGAACAAGGAAATGTGATGGGTGTGCTTCAATCGGTGGGAAGTTTGGCAAGACTCATTGGGCCAATCCTGGGTACAGCCTTTTTCCAGCCAAACTGTTATGGCTTTCCATTTGTAGCGGCAGGAATTATCTTGCTATTTTGCCTACCTCTGGTGGAGAAGAAATACTACTGACAGGCTTTCCACAGACCTAGCTTTTCTTTTCTAGCTTGGCGTTCGGACTGGACAAAGATACCTGATAGGGCGGTATCTGGTGGGTAGGTAGCCACTTGAGCATAACCCTCACTTAGCATATATTCATTGACTAAGAGATTGTCGACATAAGCATAACGAAGTAGACGATTATATTTATCTACTTCAGAAACATCCCTTCTAAGGTATACCTCCTTACCATTTAGTAGCGAGGCTAGCTTGTTTTTCGCTTCGAGTGCAAAGCAATCACTTTTTCCTCCCTCACCTTTAATTTCAGGTGAGTTTATGCCAATGAGCCGCACCTTTGAGCCATCGGAGATTTCGAAGGTATCTCCATCGATGATTCTTGTGACTATTACCTTGGTAATTTCAGCCGATGTGGTAGCTTGATTTATGGTTGGCGTGGCTGCGGGTGTAGCTACAGGTGAGATAGTTTGAGTGTTTTGAGCTGGAGATACATCTTGAGTGAGGTACGACTGGAGGAGAAAAAGGAATGAGGAAATAAAGATGGCGTGAATGGCGAAAAGAACGTATCTGGGTTTTTGATTCATAGGGTCTTAAAGTATTGTATCGTTTCTTTAAGTCCATCCTCAACTTTAACCACTGGTTCCCAACTGAGCCTGTCTTTGGCGAGGGCGATATCTGGTTTCCTTTGCTTGGGATCATCTGAGGGTAATGGCTCATAGATGATTTTGCTTTTTGACTCGGGAATGAGCTTGAGGATTTTTTCCGCTAGCTCTTTCATGGTGTATTCCTCTGGATTGCCCAGGTTTACCGGACCGATGAAACCCTGATCGTTTTCCATCATTCTTGTCATGCCCTCGACGAGATCGGAGACAAATTGGAAGCTTCTGGTTTGATTACCTTCACCATATATCGTAATAGGGGCGTTTTGTAAAGCTTGGTTGATGAAGTTTGAAACTACTCTGCCATCTTTGGGATCCATATTTGGGCCATAGGTATTGAAGATGCGGATGATGCGAATGGGTAGAAGATGAGTGCGGTGGTAGTCCATCATGATGGTTTCTGCAGCCCGCTTGCCTTCGTCGTAGCAAGACCTGAAACCTATTGGGTTTACGTTCCCCCAGTAAGTTTCTGGCTGGGGATGAACAGCTGGATCTCCATAAACCTCAGAAGTGCTAGCCTGGAGCACTGGGATTCCGCCATTTTTTAGGCTTAGGTCAAGAACATTGATCATTCCCAAAACTGAGGTCTTGAAAGTAAAGATTGAATCTTTCTGGTAGGCTGGGGGTGAGGCTGGACATGCGAGGTTATAGATGCGATCCAGCCCGGTGAAATTCAGTGGGCTAGTAACATCTTGGTTTACAAAAGTAAAATGAGGATTATCTTTTATGGCTGAAAGGTTTGATTCTCTACCGGTGTAGAGATTGTCGAGGCAAATCACATCGTGGCCTTCTGATAAGAGTCTAGTGCAAAGATGTGAACCGATAAAGCCCGCTCCTCCAGTAACTAATATTTTCATAAAGTAATTCTATCTCCAATTAGCTTTAATTTCTCCCCTTTTGAAAGCTTTTTTATTTCAGACTCTCTTTTTGAGGCTGAAGACCTATCTGGACTTGGTTCGGAATACACAAGTTTTACTGGAAGATGAGCTCTGGTGAAGCGGCTACCAGTGCCGGAGTTATGGGCTAAAAGCCTCTTTTCTAGATCTGTGGTGATACCGGTATATAGGCTTCCGTCGGAGCATTTGAGGATATAGACAAAGTATGGCTTGAGTGTTTTGGGCACATTTAATTTTATGATATTTAAAGTGAGGTAATTATCCTATAACACTTGACATTTGAGGCTATATGTGATATCATACCCACATTGTCGTAAATCGACACTCACATTGAAATTCTGTTCTACCTACCCCACAAAGGAGTTTGTTACCCATGCGTCGTAATTCCACAATTTCCCTGATGGCCCTGCTTCCGTTTGCCTGCGGCCTGGTGCTGTGCGGCATTATCTGGCAGTTCTTCATGCAGCCTCGGGCTGCGGAACTGAAAGGCGATGTCGAGATGCAATACGTCACGACCACCTACACTTATGGTGGTACTGACCTGTTCATCTCCACCGGCTACCCCACCAGCTTTATCAACCGCACTACCGGCGCTGCTGATGCCACCTCGAACAATGGTTACGAGCGTGCCACTGACAACACCGATATGGATGTCCAGACCGCTGGCTTCCCGGTGGGATATGTCGAGGGCTTTGATTCTGGTTCGCAGATCGCCGGCAAGAACTACGAAACGCTGGTGGTCCACGACCCGAATGCCGATATCATCATCAAGTTGTCGCAGACCGAAGGTTTTGAGTTCACGCAGAATAGCGAGTCTCTCCAGGCCTACTACGGCGACAGCAACCAGGTGATTGCGCAGCTTTTTGAGCGCGAAAACTGGGGAGAAGAAAAAGAAGTCGAAACTGCTGAGTTCTTCAGCGCTGATGGCCAGCCTACGGGCGTGACCATGGTTGAAGAGCGTGGTAACGGCTGGTTGGGCCGCGAAGCTTTGCGCTACGGCACCACCATCGTTGACTACCGCGGTGAGACCCCCTGGACCTTCAGCACCGAGTTTCAGACCGCTCCTGGCATCGCTATCCCCGCTGGCTCCAAAACCTTCGTCAACGGCCAGTTCGTCTATGAAGTCCGCACCAAGGTGCTGGAAAGCAAGATCGGCTGGAAAGTGTTTGACGGCTTCGAAGTCGTCGGCGCTGATGGCCAGGTAATCTGCCAGTACACCACGAAAGACGAATTGAACTACACCAGCTTCGAGTACGTTTTCGAATGTGGTGGCCGCAAGCTCGGCTCGATCTTCGTGAATGTGAACTCCCGCTACGTCTACACTCCCCCCGTCTCCGGCTGGCTGTATGGCTGCCCAGATGATGGCTGTGTGGAGACGACCTACAAGTTCACCTACCTGCTCGAGGGCGAGACCTGGGAAACCAAGTTTGCCAACCTGAAGACCATCGATATGATCATGGCCCTGCTCCCCGACCAGGTGAATAAAGACAGCAACTACCTCCACACCCTGGAAGAACACACTGACGCCATCATCATCGCCATGACCCGGCCTACCGACGTGGACGCTCAAAACTGGGCGATTGCTTTTGCCCAGGAAGAAGATTCCACTATGGTGCGCCAGGCGTACGAAACCCTGATCGCTCCGGCGATTTCTAAGTAGAACAAGATTCGAACAATTCCCCCTCGCAAGAGGGGGATTTTTATTGGAAAAAATGGAAGATTCTATTGATGAAATATATTAGATATCCTCGGTGTTTTATCAGATATGCTTTTAGTCCTTGTTGGTAGTTGAAGTTTTTTTGGCGCTTATTTTGATCGGAGCTTGCTCCTCCATGATGGATTATTTTAATCGAAGGAACATAGAGAACTCTAAGACCTTGAGAATGAAGTCTTTGAGAGAAGTCGATGTCTTCAAAGTACATAAAGAAGTTGCTGTCATCTAGCATGCCGATTTTTTCAAAGACAGAGCTATGAATCATCATGGCAGCCCCTGTCAGTAAATCCACTACTATTTCACTTTGAATCTTGCTGCAGTCTGGAAATCTTGGGCGGGCAAAAATGGCGTTTATTGGTTTTACAAAAAGTGGGTCAAAGAAGCCAACATTGTTTTGCACAGTACTGTCTGGCTGAATCAATTTTGGAGCTGATACCAATACTGGATTGTGCTTGGTAATCTCAAGTAGTTTCAGGATATCGTTTGTAGAGGTGCGGGTGTCACTATTTAGCAGCATTATCCACTCCCCTGTGGCTTTGACGATACCAATGTTATTTCCCCCTGAGAAGCCTAGGTTTTTGCCGGTGTAGGTAAATTTAACGTCAGGTCTTTTAGGAAGCTTTGGCTTGAGAGTATTTTCAGGGCTTTGGTCGATAAGGATGATTTCAAAGCTGGGATTGGGATACAGGTCATCTAGGAGCTGAAGCACCATATCATCCGTTTGGAAGTTGACGATGACTATACTTAGTGGGAGAGTTTTCTCTGGTAGATTTGCCATAAGAGTTCAGATCCAATTATGCCACCGAAAAGGAGGATTGAAAGACCTATTGCTATTGCTGATACGCCACTGTCTTGGGTAAACAAAATTTGAGTGGTTAACCAAGCGACTGCTAAAGAAAGAACATTAACCACTCCTAAACTCCAAGTTTTTCGTAGAGCGATAAGTGGCTGAAAGAAAATGGCATTTAAGCCCCAAGCGAAGCTGGGGATGAGAAAGACTGGGAAAAGCTCACTAACGGAGGCGAAGTCTGATTCGGTAAATTTACCACCGACGAATAAATATTTGATCGTGATTGGGCCTAAAACCATTATGGCTAGAGAAGTGCCGACCGAAAGAAGGATGCCGACTATTTTTGTTTTCAAAACTAGCTTTTTGGCCTCAGTATATTGATGATGAACAAAGCGGTCCAAGAGAGTGGGTAGGAGCAATACCTGAATGCCGATGGTGACGATACCTGATCCAAGAGAGTACATTTTGGTAACTAGATTTAGATATACCAGCTGACCTTCGCCTAGGGAGGAACCAAAAGCTCTCATCAAAAGAGTGTCACTTCTCACGGCAAATGAACTGATGATTAGTGGAAGCCAGGAGAGAAGAAGTGGTAAAAATATGTTTGGATTTGGTAAGGCAATTTTGATTTTTTCCGAAGGAAGAATGAGGATGAATTGAGCTAATATATTTACCAAGAAACCGATAGCAAGAGACCAGGCTCCAATGTATTTATATAAAGCTAGGGTGATTGCCAGACTAGAAATTGCACCTAGAAGCTGAGCCAGGGGAAAACGAGTAAATTTCTTGTGGAAATAGTGCAAACTACCAAAGACTGTGGCCATGCCTGCGAAAGGAAGTGTCCAGATCATGAATTGAAATAGTGGGAGAGAATTCGTAAAAAGTAAGGTACCTCCAAATCCAAACAAGATGCCAAATATTGAGACAGAGACAAAAAGTATGGTAGAAGAGATTAGAAGGAATGGCAGAAGAGAGGAGATGATAGCGGAAACGAATTTATTTTTATCTTTGTCTGCTTGGCTAGCATAGAGCGGCATAAAGGTGTCGCTTAAAGTGCCATAAATTACAGTGACCAGTACTGAAGGCAGAGCAACTGCTGCCAAAAAAGAATCATACTCGAGAGATGCACCAAAGATACGTACTAAGACGATTTGGGATATGAGCTGAACTAAGGTAATTAGACCAAAAATAAAGGTGATCTCGATACTTTTTCTCTTCACGGTTAACCTATTATACTAAGATTCCAGCAGCCTTAAGTATATAAGATATTAGAATATCAAATTAGTGTTTTATTAAATATCTATATATGAATTTATCGTATTCAAGATTGACAGATTCGTAGCGCTTCCTAGCAGACTCCATTGACTGAATGTCTAATATATGTACAGATCCCCTTGTAGTAAAGTTGCTAGCAGAATAACTCATTAACGCTTTTTCTGCAATTGAAAGATTTCTCTTCAGTTTAAGTAGTTGGATTGAAATTTTGTTCACCATGGGCAACTCTACACCCTGTCTTAAAATGTGTAAACTGTATCTAACTGGGTCAATATCACTAATTTCAGACTATATCCCCCAAGAGTAGATGGAGATTCCCCAATGATCATTTTCATTGCCTGGTAGATCCTGAACCGTAAATTCAAATTTGAGGTTTTTCCTTATATATTCTTTCAGATATTCTGGAGTTTGGCTTTCCCAGTCTTCGACAATTGCAATACCACTCTTGTATTCATTCTGGAGTGATATTATTTTATCCACACTGTTTGTAACTTCTTCGCCAAAAACTGGGTCAATCTTGCCGAACTTTTCAGGATCTGCTAGTAAGACAAATTTTTGCCCCGGTAGATACCAAGGCACCCTATCGTTCCACGCATCTAGCACAACTAGACTGTCCCTATCTTTAATCATCTCTCTAATTCTTCCGTATGCATACTTGTAATCGACTATAGGGTTTTCTCGCATATCTGCGTTGATTGAATAGTATGATTTTGGCCAGAAAACAAATTTTCCCGTCTGAGCTAATAAGGCAAAAAGTAAAAAGACGAGTAACCAACGTAGCTTTTCACTTTTGGTTATTTTGTCAATTAAAGATGATGCACCAGCTGAAAACAGAAGGTACATCAAGGGAAAAGCTGGTAGAGAGTATCTTACATAGTTTGGGTTTATTTTGAAGATAGCCATAAAAAAGATGAAGATCACTGAACCGGCGAGTAGCAAGGATAAAGATCTCGTCTTTTTTTCTTGGTATAGGAAAATGAAGCCAATAGCAGATCCAAGAATCAGCCACCAATAGTGATGTGTAAGAAATATTCTGTAATGGAGGGGTGATAAATAAAATTTTGTAAATACAGACCTTACAAATTCACTACTCCCCGAAGATGAATTTATGACAATAAGAAAGATGATTATAAAAATTGCCGGAATCAACAAAAGATATTTATGTTTTCTTTCTTTTATCGTCTTGTATATTATGCATGGTACGATCAATGCCATATTTAGAAGACCGGTTCCATGGAACAATGTTGATATAAATGATAAAAGAATTACAACAAACAAATATTTCCTAAAA
>CAIQPO010000064.1 GCA_903873735.1 Candidatus Collierbacteria bacterium
CAGAACAGGCGTGTGCCCCATGTGAGGCTCACATGGGCGACGGCGGGCACCATTTGTCTGGGGGTTTATACAATTTTTTCCCGACTACAATTATGTTGATTGTTTGATAAAATGAGTTCTGACTTTGTTATACAGGGGCTCACTAATGCTTTACTTTGTCATCTTTCAACTATCTGAGAAAATTTACGGAGCTTCAAAATAGGTTAACTCGCCTGTATCTTCGTTTGGCCTTACATGTGTGGCACTGACAAAATCTCCATTTTGGTTATGAGTTCTGTGTGATAGTTCCACAAATGAATCTTTATTGGCTGATACGACGAACTTTCCCCCATTATCTAAGCTAATTTCTGCTGTTTGACCATTATTTAATATTGTTATTCCTGTCACTTTTTTGGCTTTGAGAGCCATAATAAAGTCTTCAAGTCTGCTTCTTAGTGATGGAATGTCTTCACCCTGAGTAGGAATACTGGTTTCGGTTACTTTGCCATTTTCTAGGTATTGCCAGGGCCCATTAATCCAAAATTCGTATTCACTTCTTAGTTTTGAGCTGGGATTGTTTTTGTCTTCTGGGAACTTCTTGCCAGAATTAAACACGACAATGCTGTCAGTAATGTAAAAATATTCAGTAAATTCTTGTCCAACAAATTCATGTAATTGTTTCTCAAACTCAATGGGAGTTATCTTCTTTTCCAACATAAGCACATTATACCTAAAATATAGGTCTCCACATGGGAGGTCACAAACTTAAGAGAACTGACTACGATTTTCAGACCACCATGCTCAGCGTAGGACATAATGCCCCAATAGCCCATGTCTTGGCGCTGATAGCGGGGCAGATTGTGAAAATCACGCATGAAGCATTTCATTGCGGAATCGCCTTGCCAATTTTTGCCACGAATTCCAGCATCACGAGCAGCATTGCGAGCAATCTCGTTTTCTTCTTGGTTATTCATGAAACCTCCATTGAAAAGTTCAGATTTCGCACAGAATTATGCGATTAGGCACGATTATATCATTAAGTTATCTTGTTGGTGGTCTTGAATATACTGATACAGAGTTATTATTTCCGAATGAAGCTCTTTCATTTTGTTATCCTTAGAATTAAACCAATTTAGTCCAACCAAAAGACCGTTACCAGCTCACTAATGCTTTACTCAGTCATCTTTTTCTCAATCTTTCTTTCAGAGGTATAATTTGGGTATGGATAAAAGTGTTTTAGTCAACAATGAGGAAAATAATTTTGTATTACCTATCTACAACCTTAATATTTCAAGAGCCTGGCGAGGTCATGCTAATGTTATTTTTCTAGAGTTGGGAGAGTTGAAGGAAAACAAAGGCGTTTTTACCTTGTGGGTAGAGACTTCTTTTTGGAAGTTAATTGACTCTGATAGGGTATTTGACGGAAACGAAAAGCCGTATGAAGCCATAGATACAGAACTATCACAGTTGATGGGTCAGAAAATTATTGAGTTTATGTACTCACCTGAGAGCAAAACTTTTGAAGCGGCCTTTGATGGAGGGAAAAAATTGGTTTGTACTCCCGGTAAAGAACACTTTGTGTCAATAATTTTAAATTCAGAAAAGAAATATCTTAACTTTGAAATTGATGGTTCAACTAATACTGAAGTAAACAAGTAATAAAAACGCCTCAAGGTTTAGCTGAGGCTGAAGGAATTACCGACCAAGACATTCGTGAGCGACTTCCATAAGGCGATTGTAGTCCATGGAGTCTTTTTCATCCCAATAGTGGTCGGTGAGGTAGTCGTGGAACTGGCGGCGTTCCTCACGGGTCATGTTCATATCGCGGACAACGGCTTCAAACTCCTGTGTTTCACTATCGTGAGACATAAACTCCTCCTATGAATGTTCAGATTCTGACTCAAGTCAGTTTAGTGGGATTCTACAAGGTAATAGGTGCAATATCAATAAGGGTTGAATATTCATTGATAATGATTGGTAAGAGTAAATAATTCAGCTTCTAATGACTTGACTTCAGTCAGTGTGAATATAATATTAAGTCCGACTAAAAGACGTCACTAGCTCCAATAAAAAGCCACCCTTTGGGGTGGCTGTGTGTTACTTTATGTGGTTTTGTCCTTCAGTGCAAACGAGAATGTGTATGTTTCCGTTTGTGGGGTGGATGATCTGTCTTACCTGGTAGACTTTGTCGGTTTGTGTATCCAGGATAAATTCGTCTTGAAGAGGAAGTTTGATGAGGGTAGCCCGCTTTGAGAAGGTTTTTCCTCGAAAATCTGGAGACTGGTATAGTACAAGTCTGACGTCGATCATAGCTCCTCCTATACAACTAAATGAACTGGCTTAGAGCTGTGACTATGGTGAGAGCACTTCCAAGGGTCACCGCAGCATCGATGAACGCCCACTTCATGATGTTGTCGAAGTCGAAGTAGGTGTGCTCCTGGCTGTGCTGATAGTAGCCAACAACTATGTTACTGATAACCCCGTAGGCGATGAAGATGTTGGGGTGGATGAAGCCGGCTTGAGTGATGAAAGCAAGCGCAATTGTGGCGACAGTGTTGATGATTAGCGCGTACAACTGGCTGCGTGTGTAGAAAAGATTTTTCATGGAGAGTCTCCTGAACGCGAGTTGGTTTTAAAAGTTCTTGGTGTATATGATACCATCTTTGAGGCTAATTTGCAAATTATAGGTCTAATGGTTATAATATTCTGAAATTCGCACTTTATCTTTTCGGAGGCTAAATGAAAGAGAAGAAAATACTGTTCTGGTCAATGACCTGCTTGATGCTACTTCTTGGAGTGTTGTGGGGAGCATCAATCAGGATGAATGAATCGCTTCCTCATTTATCCGATGTGTTTTTTCTTGTATCAGTGGCTGTCGCCTTTGTGGTGCATGTAGCCCTGGAAGTTGGCCTAAAAACCACATCTCCTTTTAAGTCCGGTGGATCCCTGTTTTACGTTGGGGTTATGGTGTTTGCTGCCGGCATATTCAATTTGGAGATTTGGGCAATCGCCCTGGCTTCATTTTGCTTTTTTGCCAATATTGTAGCCGAGTATCTGAAAAAATAGTTTGCTACCCGTCAAATAGACGGGTTTTTGTTTTTATATAAAGTAAAATATGGAATATGTTTAAAAAGGCAAGGAATTATAAAAAGAAGTCTGACATTTCCTATTGTTTGGGAGTGTATCCCGCAATAGAGTTGTTGAAGTACAAGCCTGAAATAGTAGATCAGATATTTATTTCAAGTAGAGGGAAAACTAATAAGGGTGTAATTCAGATAATTGAAATTTGTAGAAAAGAAAATATTAGTTGGGAATTTGCTGACAAAGCAATATTAAGAGCGGGTGGTAATGAAGGTACTTACGCTGTAGGTGTTTTTAGAAAATATGAGAGTCAAATTGAGAATTCTGATAGGCACTTACTACTTGATAAGCCTGAAGATGCGGGTAATCTAGGAACGATTATAAGAACAGCATTGGGTTTTGGTATAAAGGATATTGTGGTCATCAGGCCAGGAGTAGATGTATTTAACCCCAAGGTTGTGAGGGCATCTATGGGTAGTGTGTTTAAGCAAAATGTGGAGTACTTTAATTCGTTTAGTGAGTATTTGAAGAAATATTCTGGTAGAAATTGTTATGCTTTTATGACCAATGGAAAGCAGGAAGCTTCAGAGATGAAAACAGAAAAGCCATTCACCTTGATATTTGGTAATGAAGGAGCGGGCTTGGGAATTGATTACAAAACAATTGAAAACACTTTAAGAATTAGTCAATCATCAGAAGTTGATTCGTTAAATTTGGCCGTATCTGTGGGAATTGGCCTTTATTTATCAGGTAAAAACTAGATATTGGCTAGATTTTTCATTCGTGAGATAATATGAGGTGCGCCGGGGTGGTGAAATGGCAGCCACGCGGGACTTAAAATCCCGTTCCCTTTAAAGGAGTAAGGGTTCGACCCCCTTCCCCGGCACTTGTGACCTAGTAGCTCAGTTGGATAGAGCGGCTGCCTTCTAAGCAGTAGGTCGGAGGTTCGAGTCCTCCCTAGGTCACCATTTTGGAAATCGCAGAAAATGTGGGGGTAGCGCCGGCTGCGCCCGCCTCCGCAGCCAGCGCTGCAAAGGGAAAATCAAGGGTCGCC
>CAIQPO010000065.1 GCA_903873735.1 Candidatus Collierbacteria bacterium
ATCATTCTCAACTTATTGAAAAAATAGTGGAACAAGATGATACGATGATGACTGAGTATCTAAATGGGAATATCCCAGATATAGATACATTAAAAAAGACTCTTCGCAAAGCAGTAATTGCAAACAATATCTTTCCAGTTTTTGCGGGAAGTGCTTTAAAGAATAAAGGTGTTCAACTTGTGCTCGATGCTGTGGTTGATTATTTGCCTTCACCTACAGATATTCCTCCGGTGACTGGAATTAATCCTGATACTGAAGAATCTGCTATTCGGCATTCTTCTGATTCTGAACCATTTTCAGCTCTTGCTTTTAAAGTAGCAACTGATCCGTTTGTTGGACAGATTATTTTCTTTCGCGTATATTCTGGAACTTTGACAGCTGGAAGTTATGTCTATAATCCTCGCACTCGTAACAAAGAACGTATTGGACGTATCTTACGTATGCATGCGAATGATCGAGAGGAAGTGAAAAAAGTTTATGCTGGAGAAATAGCAGCTGCTGTTGGGCTAAAAGATACTATTACTTCGGATACTATTTGTGATGAGACTAACCCCATTGAACTTGATAGAATAGTATTTCCTGAACCAGTAATCTCACTTCGCATAGAACCAAAAACCAAAGCTGATCAAGAAAAGATGGGAATGGCTTTGAACAGACTTTCTCAAGAGGATCCTACTTTTCGTGTGACCACTGATCAAGAAACAGGAGAGACTATTATTTCAGGCATGGGAGAATTACATCTTGAAATCATCGTGGATCGTATGAAAAGAGAATTTACTGTAGAAGCAAATGTTGGTAAACCGCAGGTGGCATATAGAGAAACTATTACTGGCAACGCTGAAGCTGAGGGTAAATACATCAAACAATCTGGAGGTCGTGGAAACTACGGGCATGTCAGAATAAAAGTTAAACCGATGGAAATCCTAACTAAAGAAGAAGTGACAGATTTGCCAAAGAATACAAAGAGATCTGATGGTTTTGAATTTATAAACTCAATTAAAGGTGGAGTTATACCTCAAGAATATATTCCTGCTTGTGAAAAAGGATTTAAAGAAGGTTTGGATCGAGGTATTTTGGCTGGTTTCAAAATGGTAAATGTTTCTGTGGACCTATGGGATGGTTCATATCACGAAGTTGACTCAAATGAAATGGCATTTAAGATTGCCGCTTCGATGGCAGTACAAGATGCATGTAAACGTGCAAATCCTGTGATATTAGAACCGATGATGAAAGTAGAAGTTGTCACTCCGGATAAATTCATGGGAGACGTGACCGGCAACCTTTCTTCAAAACGTGGGCTTATTGAGGGAATGGAAGATAGAGGAATGAATAAAGTTATGCGAGCTATTGTGCCTCTTTCTGAAATGTTTGGCTATATGACAGGACTACGTTCCATGACTGAAGGTCGCGCAAGCTTCACTATGGAATTCTTGCGCTATGACATTGTGCCTCAAAATGTAGCGGAAACTATAATTTCTGCTAGAAAATAAAAAGTTTGACATTAATCTTTAATTTGCTATTATAGTAACAACTGCACTTTTGGCAGTTTTTATATTACATTTTTGCCCATTTAAGGGTAAACATTATTAATTATTTCGCCCCAGGCGGACATTTAGTAATTAAACCTTAGCGACTGGTTCTCGTACGTTAAGTTTTAATTATTAAACATTTAAAAATATGGCAGAAGAATTTAAAAGAGATAAGCCACATATCAATGTGGGAACTATTGGTCATGTGGACCATGGTAAGACTACTTTGACAGCAGCTATTTTACACGTATTAAATATGGCTGGTAAGTCAGTTAGACTTCGTGGAGTTGATCAGATCGATAATGC
>CAIQPO010000066.1 GCA_903873735.1 Candidatus Collierbacteria bacterium
AAACCAAAAGGAAAGTTCATTATCACCACCTGGAATCTTTGGACGCCCAAATACTTAAAACACCACCTAGACTTCAAAACCAAAATTACAAACCCCAAATGGGTCTATGTCCCGTTTCAAGGTCATAAGCGCTTTTGCTATGCTTTCACCAAAAATGAACTGCACACTCTCACTAAAGGTATTTCTTCTCAAACAATTACTGCCAAAACCCCTTTCAATCTAATCTCCCACAACTTTAGCTAATATCCTGTATTTGAACAAAAATTGCTGCTATGAGATAATATCTCTGTACTTTTTAAGCGAAAGGAAGAAAAGATGTGTCAAAAAGATCATGGGAACTTGCTGAAATGAAGGGTCTGGCTGGCTGGTATTCGTCCACTTGTCTGCCAGCAGCCATTGACTATCAGAGCCAAGAACTAGAGTTCCCCCTCTGGTTCTATCACTATTACAACACCGCCTTCAAGGAGCAACAAAGATACGGTCCTGACAAAACAAGAACCATCACTGTTTATCAAACCATGCTCCAGCTCATGCTGGGTAACAAGTACCTAAAACAGGTCACCTTCAAAAGAGCCCGCAATCAAATAGACGCCACCAGAATTTTAGACGGCGCCAGAGTTGGGGGTTACAGAATTGTCCTTGTTGTTGAAGCACTCCACGTGGTGGGGTTACAACCTCTACCCAACGGACGCTGGAGAATGGTAGGTAACGGCCTTCCAACCTACCAAACTCTTACCACCCACGAAGTGTTCCCTTTTCTTTACCAACCCAAGAAAGGTAAGGATAAACGTAAAAGAAAGCAACACTTCAATATTTATATCTTTCCACCTGATCCTAAAAAATGAGCCCAGTAATCTGGGCTTTTTTGTACCAATCTCTTGAAATATCCACCTCTTTTTGACATACTAAAGACACTATGGCAAACGATGATCTGGGTCAATTTCCCAAACCACCCCAACCCGCAAACACCACTCCCGATCCTGTAATCGAGTCTACTCCAAGCGTACCCGAAAACACTACTACTGCCCCTAACCCCACACAATCAGCACCAGAATTTGAAGAAACTCCAGATGAGATTCCTTCACCTGTAGGTACTCCATCAATAGAAATTACTCCACCACCAGCAAATCCAGAACCAACACCAGTTACTCCACCTGCCCCTCTATCACCACCACCAGCCATGCCACCCACACCACCTCAGCCCATGCCCGCTACGCTTCCAGCCAGTACCAGTGGCGGTTCTTTCGCTCCAGTTATAGTTGCAATTCTCTTTTTTGTAGCCATTGGGGGTTTAGCCGGTGCAGCCTTTCTCTATCAACAATCGATTCAGCTTAAAAAACAACTTCAAGACATTACCACTACTCTCGACAAGCAAAAAACAAATCCCGAAGTCACACCTACCCCGTCAATCATTGAAGTCCCAACCACGTCTCTTACCCCATCACCAACTCTCTCACCTACACCAGTGAGTACCGTCTCAGCTACTCCTACCCCTACTGCAATCGCCACACTCACTCCAACCCCAACTCCCACAGTCTCATATGTCCCCGGTTCACCTATGAAGCCACTTTCGATAGCTGACAAAATCCTAAAAATTGCCATTGATCACCAGCCAAATGCCCAATTTATTCTTCTGAAAACTGAAAACGCTAGTGACCCAGACAAAGCCATCACCAAATACTTCTTCCGCCAGGACCTGACTACCAAAAAGTATTTCTATGTCATGGTAAGTGGCAGGAACGAACCTGAACTTGTAGACAAACAAATCTACGTCACTCCAGACGACAATATTCCTTCGCTAAACGATCTAGTTCTTCAAAACAAACTAGGCCTCGATTTAGACGAAGCTGTAAAAATTGTCAGCTCCAACTGCAACTGTGGTGATTGTGATGAATCACAAATGAAAGCTCAGTTCATCAAAACAGCCAAGGGTGCTCTTTGGCAACTCACAGTATATATTCAAGGAAAAACTACACCTGCGGTTATGCAAATCGGCTCACAGGACAAACAAATCCTCTTCAAAACTGCCGACTTTGTTGAAGCCGGCAGCTGTAAACAATAACCCTTTACTTCACTTCGTCCACGTATAAAGTTGTGCCGGAATACTCGCCAATTACCGTAATTTCTTTGCCATCAAAGGTCTTTAGATCGACTTTCCTGCTCTCCAAATCTATATTCTGCTTGTCTGATACTAAAATAAATTTTCCACCCTTTACAATCAAAGTGCCTTTAATTTCTTGCCTTGGTGACTCTGTTTCCACATCTGCAGGCTGTGCCACCAAACTACATCCTGATAAAACCACGCCACCTAAAAGTATCATCCCTATCGCTTGTTTTTTTATCATATTCCAGTTTATCAAATTTGGATACATCAAAAAAACCTCTCCACAAAGGAGAGGTTTTTATTAGTGCCGAGGACAGGGATCGAACCTGTGTAGGCTTGCGCCGCGGGTTTTACAGACCCGAGTATTTGACCACTCTACCACCTCGGCATATATCTATTTTATTAAGGAATAAGATACAGGGAGCCGTCATTGTGGGTCGAACCCAACACCTCGTTCTTACCAAGAACGCGCTCTGCCAGCTGAGCTATGACGGCATTAAAAGGTGCAATCCATATTTTAACAATTATGTAGGCTTATTTCTACCGTCAGTCCTTTTACTGGGCATCTCAATAAGGTAAAATATCATTTGTTAGTGCCACCTTAGCTCAGTCGGCTAGAGCACCTGTTTTGTAAACAGGGGGTCCTGGGTTCGAATCCCAGAGGTGGCTCAGACAAAAAGTCTTTCCCTTGCGGAAAGATTTTTTTGTATGACAAGAAACTGGGATTCGAACAGGCGCAGATGCGACGGCATCGAGCCAGGTTCCGAAGAGAAATCAGCAGATTTCTACTGAGAACGAATCCCTCCACTCATCAAAATATATCTCCAGCTAGTCTGAAGATATTTTGTAAAGTGTCCAATGGAATAATTGCAATTAAATCTTAAGAATTTTTATGCCATCATCCTCTACTGCTTTATGAACAGAGTCGATTTTTGTGTTTTTGACGTTTTTTTCCTCCGCCACTACAATATTTTCGCTTTCCGCCGCTTTTTCAATTACCACGCCTCCTCCAATCAAATCTTTTATCATTCCCACCATCTCAGTCATAGACACATTTGCCTTAATAAAATACTTCTCTGCTCCCATCTCTATCGCCTTTTGCATGTCTGATTCCTGACCTAAATTCGACATCACCACCACCCTTAATTTCCTAGTCTTATCGCTCTTCTTGATTTCTTTTAAGGCTGCAAAACCATCCATATCTGGCATAATGAGATCCATCAAAATCAAATCAGGCTTTAGCTCATGAGCTTTCTTCACAGCTAACCTACCATCACCCACAACCACAACATCATATCCTTCCTTAGCGAGCTTCACTTGGTAAATTCTGGCATAAAGACTATCGTCCTCCGCAACTAAAATTAGGGGTTTCTTTGAAGGCATAAGTTATGATATCAATTTTTGGTACTTAATATTCTTAGGTAGAGTGATTATAAACTCACTGCCCTTGCCCTTACTACTCTTAACATGAATCTCACCACCCCAAGACTCCACATACTTCTTCACCACAAACAAGCCAAGTCCTGATCCTTCAGTTTCACTTTCAACAGCAGTTTTTGCTCTATAAAACTTGTTAAAAAGATTACCCATATCTGACTTATCTATACCAATCCCATTGTCCTTAAATGAAATTTTAACCATCCCTTTTATTAAGATTGTCTTTACATCAACCTTTCCGCCTGCTTTATTGTATTTAACTGCATTTGAGATCAAATTCTCCACCACTTCTCTAAACATTCTTGGGTCAATCATAATATGAGGTATTTGATTGGATAAATGCAATCGAATTTTAATATTTCTTCTCTCAGCCTCAACACCCACCTCTCTTGCTGCAGAAAGTATTATCGGATTAACATCCAGTAACTCCGGCTGGTTCATTACTCTTCCTTGGTCAATTCTAGAAACATCCAACAAGTCATTGACTAAGCCAATAAGTCTTACATTGCCTTCATGAATTTGCTCCACTACCATCTTTGCTTCTTCAGTTAGGTCACCTAAATCTCCACCAAGAAGCATTTCGGCATTCCAACGCATACTTCCAAGAGGTGTTCTTAGCTGATGTGAAGCAACCGATAAAAACTCATCTTTACTTTTTTCCAGCTCCCTTTCTCTTGTATTGTCTCTAAGCACCACCACCGATCCAATCACATTACCCAGATAATCTGTCACTGGAGCACAGCTTAAAGTTATTGGCAACTTTCTTCCGTCCGCCACAACTAAGCAAGAATATGGAATAGGTTCTATCGACTTACCGGAATTCAATACTTGTTCAACAAAATTTGGATACTGTCTTCCTTGAGATTTTTCATAGGCAAAAACAAATGTCTTTTTATAAGACAAACCGACAATTTGCATACGCGTTTTACCCAATATACCCTCCATCACTTTATTCACCATCACCACCTCTCCTTTTTTATCTACCACAAACACTCCATCTGCAATTGAAGATAAGATCGTCTCTATCTTGTTTTTCTCTCTTGAGATACTTTCTTTTTCATCATTGATATCTTCCATCAAATTAAGCATTGCCGTCCTAGATTTAGCCAACTCAATATTTTTTTCTTCTGCCTTATCAATTGCCGATTTTAAGCTCTTTGTTTGCTCCTCTACTTTCTTTTCAAGCTCGAGATTAAATACATTAAGCGCCCTAACCATTTTCTTCACATTATCAGCTAGAGTTTCAATTTCATCACTTGTTTTGATACTTACAGTAGCCTTTAAATCTCCAGCTGCAACTTTTTTTACATAATCTTCTAGCCTTGATAGCGGCGCCATCAACCTACCCATGGCTATAGATCTAACGATTGATCCGATAATAACTGCCAAGGATATCAAGCCTATTACAGTCATTGACAACCTTCTCACATTGCTTATTACGTGATCCATGCCTACTTCGGATACCAAAAAGTAATTATAGTTTCCAATTCTCACCACATCAAAAATCTCAATCTCACCATCCACCTTATCATCAATCTCCAGTGATATAGTTTTATCTCCGTAAGACCTAACTGCTTGAAGTACTACCGGATACTGCATTCCTTCAATAACATACCCAACTCCTCCATATTGCTTTGTTTCAGCCAAGTGCTTCAGATCATCCTGTGAAAGAGGTGCAAGACTTTTAAATAATGCATTTGGCTTATTTGTATGCACCACTACTCCATGATCATCAACCAGCATCAAGTACCCATCTCTTTTTGCTATCCCCAAGTTCATCGAATCTTCTACATTTTTAAAAGTACCTTTTACTACCACGACCCCCAATATTTCACCTGATTCACTCTTAACGGGATAGGAATTGAAAGCTCCCATTTTTTTAGTCACCGAACCCATCAAAATCTCTTCATATGGTTTGCCATCAAGTGCTTCCATAAAATAATTTCTAAATGAGAAATTACTCCCAACCAAGGTAGTATCGGAGGTAACCAATACACTGCCGTCTTTTCCTAGCAAAAATGCTGAATCCACTCTCCTACCAGCAATAAAGTGCTGAAGTAATTTAAGGACGCTCTCGTCCTGAACCTTCTTATCTTTTAATGACATGTACCGAACAATTTCCTCCATCCCTCCAAGAGCCCGTACTGCGTTCTTCCCCCCCAATAATTATGTTTTCAATTTCTCTAGCCTGACCCTCGGTTTGCTCCTGTATTCTAGTTTTTTCATGCGATATCAATTCACCAACAAGAAATCGATCTATCACAAAAACCACTACAAAGGCAAAAAACATCACCGTTACCATTGAAACCAGGTTAATCTTATTCTTTAAAGTTAATATTTTTGTGGGTGTCATTTAATTTTATTCAATTGTGCTTTTAACTCGTACATTTTTATTTCTCTACCCACCATTAACCGATTCATTTTCTCAACCTCTTCCAATTTAC
>CAIQPO010000067.1 GCA_903873735.1 Candidatus Collierbacteria bacterium
ATGCTTGAAGATATCCCACTTTCGGGTACAGTCGACCGAATAGACCAGATAAGTGAAAGTAGCAAAAGCGTCAGAGTAATCGACTACAAAACCGGTAAGCCAAGATCAAGAAATGAAATCGAGGGCAACAACAAAAATTCCACTGGTGACTACAAACGACAGCTCGTTTTCTACAAACTACTTGCTCAGCTAGATAGCTCATTCCATTATCAGGTTACAGAAACCGAGATTGATTTTATCGAACCATACACCACCGGTGAATTTAAAAAGGAAAATTTCAATCCTTCAGACGATGAAGTTGGTGAACTTAAAAAACTAATAAAAACTGTTTTTGGCAAAATCAGGAATCATAGCTTTGAAAAAACTACCGACACTAAGGTTTGTCAGAAGTGCCCCTTAGTTGATCATTGCTATCCTGAAGGTTTAGACGAAGCAGCTTCATTTGGAGAAGAAGTTCTCTAATACTATTTCCACACCCCTCTCATTTCCTCTGGAAGTGTCAGTGCAAGTTTGTACATCAACTCTTCTACACTAGGATACACTTTTGGATCAGTCTGTGTGGTGACCTCACCCACAGATAATCGTACTCTTCTTCCAATATTTATAGTGTCTCGATCATACTTTCCTAAATAAGATACACCCACGGGGACATAAATTACCGGCGCTAGCATTCTACCTGCAGCCACTACGCCTGGTTGTGCCAAAATCATCTCTCCTGTTTCGCTACGGTGTCCTTCTGGACTAATCATGAATCCAGTTGGGACTCCTTCTGACCTAAGTTGCTTAAGTCGTCGCATCAGATCCATATATGTAGATCTAGCTTGCTCTTCTGTATATCCATATTTTGGATTGTTTACCTGATACGACTGAATCACTCTAATTATTTCTACGCCACATTTTTTTGCCATCTCCACCAAAAAAGAAAAACCTTTACTTTTGGGATCATCGGGATCAGTATGAGAAAAAGATGCTGGAGCAAGTAAATGCCTCGTGTGGTGCGGGTCAATCCTCTCAGCAATGTGTGCTGCTACTGCTGGATCGTTGTAGGAAATGTGATTGAAGTAAAGAATAAAGCTATACTCTCTATTCTCGTCTAAAAATTCCCTTACTTCTGTGATTCTACTTTTTGTTTCGCTTCCAATCTCCGGGCAATAAAGCAAACGCGGCGTTCCGTCTAGTAATATTTTCCTGTTTAGGTCTTCAATACTAGCCATATTCGCCAAATTATATCAGTTTGAATTTATGCCGAATTTTCTCAAAATTTACACACTTTCCGTTTTCAAATCTGACACCCTCTCTTTCAAGCAGCTTAATTTTTTCAGTGATTTTTACACCCACAATCTCACCACAAAAACCTCCGATTTTGCCACTTGCAGATACTACTCTATGACAGGGTACCTTTGGAGCAAATGGATTCTCTCGCAGAGCATTTCCCACCGCCCTAGCTCCACCACCCACTACTTTAGCCAAATCTCCATAAGTAGTTACCTCTCCCTGACTCACCTCCATTAGTTTTGAGTACACTTTGCTTTGGAATTCACTCATTTTCATACCTAAATCATAAAACAAAAACCCACCCTAATAGGGTGGGTAAATTCATTACCAAGGCCTGTTCCATATCAGTGAGTACATGAGGAATATCCCTGTACCCACCAAGACAAAGGCGTAAAAGGTTCGAGAAAAGGCTGAAGTGGCTACTGCATCACGCACTGCCCGGAAGCTTCCGTATGTGCTGCAGTACAGTCTGTAGCAGACCTCTATCATGGCGATTGTGGCGAAGATGTGAACCGCAAACACCGAAATTAGGAAGGCAATCTTGAGGATAATCCCACCGCCTTCGGCCGGCGTGGAAATAAGCAATCCAAATGACACCACTGCCGCAAGCCAGAAGCTGATTTTGCCAAGAAACAGCCAATGTGATCGCTCCGACAGCCAATCATCATTCTCTCTTACCCAATTTCGTGCCCATCCCAAAATCCCCATGGAGTAGGGTAATGTAAGCAGGATAAAAATCATCGGGTCCTTGGTCGTGTGATACATCCAAGCACCCAAAAGGTACATTATCGAGTTGAAAATGAGTAGACACACCATGGCAATCTACTCCCTTCTAGTGGTTTTGGCACACATCAATCAATGTGCTGGCGGTCAAGCCTTTTCTGGATTATATCCCATATTCAGTATAAATGTCTAATATATAGGGTCAGTAATTTACACAAAAAACCTCTCCGAGGGAGAGGTTCATCAAATCGATTACCCAGCTGAAAGGAGCCATGCTGTCAGAAACGCAGTGGCTGCTGCTGAAGAAATCAAACCAAGAACAGTAAGAATAATCACCAGGGTACCAGAAACGGTGACATCGCCGGTGCTCCGGCCTCTTACTGCTGCCACTGTCTGTGAAGCAGCCCACAGGATCATTTTGATCGTCATGGAGAAGAGGTTGCCAATGCCAAAGAAGAGGCAAATAGCAGCAATGAAATAGAGTAAGACCGAAATCCAGAGATACATATGTCCTCCAATGGAATGTGCTTGATCGGGTCAATCGAACGTAACAAGTATATCACCCAGCCACAATATTTTCAATATATAGGATAAATTACTCTAAAAAAGTAATGGCAAAGCCTTTCTTTCCAGCTCTACCTGTTCTTCCGATTCTGTGAACATAATCCTCATAGGTTGCAGGTTGGTCGTAGTTGATTACATGAGTAATGTCTTTTACATCAATTCCGCGAGCAGCTACATCAGTGGCAATCATCACCTTGATGTCGTTATTCTTAAACAGCCTCAAAGCCTGCTCTCTTTGCGATTGGCGTTTATCACCATGAATAGCATCCACAGCAAAACCGTCTTTCTTAAGAGTTTCGGCTAGCTTTTCTACACCCCATTTGGTTCTTCCAAATACCAATGCTTTTGATACGTGTTCGCTTCTAAGCAAATCCTTGAGCACTCCAATTTTGTTTCCAGAAGTTTTAATAACGTTCTGTTCCACATTTTGTGAGGTTGCTCCAGTTTTTACTGAAATCTTCATCGGATTGGTCATAAACTCACGAGCGATGTTTTCTACTCTATCGTCAATAGTGGCAGAGAATAGGAGAGTTTGTCTCTCTCTTGGCACGAAAGATAATAGCTTGGTGATTTCTTTTACGAAACCCATATCAAGCATTCTGTCTACCTCATCGAGCACCACTGTCTTTACATCATCAAATCTCAACACTCTTCTAGTGTGCAAATCAGCGACTCTTCCTGGTGTTCCAATTATGATGTGATGAGTTTTTCTCAAATCAAAGATTTGTCTTTGAATATTGGAGCCTCCTATAAGGAGCACTGTCCAAATACCCATACCTTCAGACACTTTTCTGAATTCATCTCTAATTTGTACAGCCAATTCTCTAGTTGGGGCAAGAATCAATGCTCTGTGATTGGGGTTTTGCAAGAGCTTCTGGACGATAGGCAAGGCAAAAGCCATTGTCTTACCGGTTCCAGTATCTGCAAGTCCAATCAAATCACCACCCTTAATAGTTAAGGGTAATGTTTTGTCTTGAATAGGAGTTGGTTTTTCCAGTCCTAAGTGGGTAAGTCTTTCCAAAATCTTGGAATCAAGACTGTGATCCGCAAACTGACTAACCACCATATCTTCGATGTCATCAGCTTCTACAGCTGGTTTTACAAACAGCCTAGGATCTAGAGCTTTAGGCGCAAACCTAGCTCTTCTTTGAATATTATGATTTTGGCCATGGCCAAAATTTCGTGGTCCATTTTGACCACCAAACCTTCTTGGTTTAAACATTTTATAGTGGGGAGGATATTGCCTCTCCAGATGTCCTTTAGAAAAATCAAGTAAGACAACTGGGAGCCGTCAAACAAGTGAGCATAAAATCGCTCGCTCTAAGAACAATATAGGGTATTGTATCACAACATAATCAATATTTCAAAATTAGCCACAAAAAACCGGGACTGGCCCGGTTGATGATTACTACACTTTTTCCAAATAACCCAGTTCCACAAGCTGGTTGATCATCGCCTGCATTTCTTGGGTGATTTTGTCTTCGGCGTATGCCAAGGCATAGAGCTCTATGACAAATACCATGAGCATATTCTTGTGGTCGTACCACAGACTTTGATCCATCTGTGCCCTGGTAATGCCGTTTAGGTAGGTGATCAACATGTCTACCCGGGTGCTAATCGATGAGGCTTCGGGGATGGAGTTTCTAAACGGTTTGAGTGATACCCTTTCGCAAAAGGCGCGGATCGTAGCATTACTCTCGCATACTTCAGATTCCAAAAACGCCTTGCGAATGACCATCAAGACTGCCGATGGAATTCCCCGGGCAAAGTCCTTTTGGATAATGAGTTTCAGAGGGGACTTTGTCCCATTGTTAACCAAACCAACACCACAATAATTACATTGTGTATCTGTGATCTTGGCAGGTCCTCCACAGTTTGGGCAAAATACAGCGGTAAGCATAATGGCATCTCCTATTATGTTTGTCTAAAAGTGCACGTTTAGTTATTATAGCATAGATTATAGGATGACAAACAATAAAAAAGGGTGGGTTTGCCTTAAAACACAAGCTCCCGTATATGCTTATTACAAAAATAAACAAGTCAATCGAGGCATATATAATCGAATTAACTCAATACCATGAAATATCACTACGACGAACTTAATCGAAATCCATTTGAGTCACACATGCTCGCAATTGACTCAATTAAATCAAATACTAGTATTTTGGATATTGGATGTGCCACTGGTTATTTTGCTAAAGAGCTAGCTAAAAAGGGCTGTGAAACATATGGCGTTGATAAGGATAGAATTGCCCTAAAAAAAGCTTCAAAATACTGTAAAGAAGTCATCCAGTGTGATCTAGACAATATCAAGATTTGCCACGCTCCCAAGAAACACTTCGATTATGTTCTGATGCTTGATGTTTTAGAGCATCTTCAAAATCCAAAACTAGCTATTTCCCAAGTAGGAAAATTTTTGAAAAAAGATGGAAGATTGGTTGTTTCAGTTCCAAATATTGCTCATGCGTCTATAAGATGGGGTCTGCTTAAGGGAGATTTTGACTATACAAACACTGGAATTCTAGACTCTACCCATGTCCACTTCTACACCCTAAAAAGTATTTCCAGACTTCTTGAAAAGGAGGGGTTTAGGATATTGAAAATCAAACCCACAAACGGAATGTGCAAGGTTCCCTTCTTGTATAAAATTACCGATAGATTGCCAGCTACCTGGCAATACAAACTCGTCCAGAAATTTCCAAATTTATTTGCATACCAATTTATTATTATCTCTCGCCCAATCAAGCCCTTAAAGTGAAAAAAATTAAATTTTTGCTCATAAATGCTATAGATATCTCAAAGTCATTGCAAACTTCTCTGCCACCGCTCGGTCTTGGATATTTGGCATCTTCTCTTAGAAGAAAATATGGTGAAAAACTAATTAAGTTTAAAATTATTGATCGTGATGTTCTACAAGAAATCCAAAATTTTAAACCAGACCTCGTTGGGATTACCTGTGTTTCTCAAAATTATAACTATGCAAAAGAATACGCTCATGCCGCCAGGCGTTTCAAAGTACCAGTAATTATTGGTGGTATTCATATTACCGTTCTACCAAACACCCTATCGAAGGATATGGATGTCGCAGTCCTGGGAGAAGGAGAAGAAACGATTCTAGACCTCTTTGATGTTTTCATCCAAACGCGAAAATTTTCTCCAAAAAATCTGAAAAGCATCAGAGGCATCGCATACAGAGACGCAGGAAAAATCATCCAAAATGAAAAAAGACCACCGATATCCGACATGGACTCAATTCCACTCCCAGCAAGAGATTTAATGAAGATAGAAAAATGTACCCATGTGTTTTCATCAAGAGGTTGTCCTTATCGCTGCGTGTTTTGTGCCTCATCGAGATTTTGGAATAGTACCAGATTTTTTTCTGCAGAATATGTTGTCAAAGAAATTAAATACTTATACGAAAATTATGGTGTTAGGGAAATCGACTTCTGGGATGACTTGTTTATTGTCAACCGCCAAAGGATAAAAAACATTATCAAGCTACTAAAAGAAGAAAACTTACTTGGAAAGCTTAGATTTAGCTGCGCAGTACGATCAAACCTGATAGATGAAAACATGGCATCACTACTTAAGGAACTTAATGTGAAGGGTGTATCGATGGGTCTAGAATCAGGGACACCTGAAATATTAAATTTCCTAAAAGGTCATACTGTAAAAATTGAGGATCACAAACGAGCAATTCGAATATTTAAAGAAAATGGAATAGAGCCTAGTGCCTCATTTATTATTGGATCTCCTCAAGAGACAAGAGAACAAATAATGAATACCTTCAACTTCATCCGAGAGAGTAAACTAAGAGGTTTTGGGGTGTATGTCCTCACACCACTACCGGGGACACCAATCTGGGATTACGCTAAAGAAAAAGGCTTTGTGGATGAGAAAATAGATTGGAGCAGATTGAATGTTGAGTTTATGGATAATCATCAAGATGCAATTATTCTCTCAGAAACTCTTTCAAGGGACGAAATATATGAAATGATGCGCAAATTCAAAGCGGAGCAAAAACGAAGAGAAATTCTAGATTATGTAAAGCATCCAAAAAATATACTCCGTAAAGCATACCACCAGGCAAAAAAATATCTTTCTGTCAATTCCTAAGCAAAATTATCTTTATAAAAGTTCAACGCTATAGAAAATAATATGCTAATTAACACAGATTTAACTATATAAAGACCTATAGGTTGAAATTTAAGGATTTATATAGTATATTAATGTATCCTGAAAAATAAGTAGTACTTTAACCAAAAAAATGGGATTTAGACAATGAGCACTGGAATCGAATATCTGCAAACTCACGCCCGGCTGAAGCAGGTTGCTATTAAAGAGCTAGGTGAAATGGCAATTGGAGGCCAGCCCTACTCATATTTCATGGGGCTTGCACGACAAACTTCGGAAGCCACGGGCATCAAAAACCCCAAAATCATGCTCGCTATCACTTTCAAGCCTGGTATGAGCCCTGTCGGGACACCTGAAATCGTGTATCCTATTGCAGACTTCGAATGGGATGCATTCGTTGCTGATATCAAATCCTACTGCGCCATGAACCCAACTGTCTGGGTAGTAGACGGTGATAAGTATACTGCCCCAATTTAACCAACCCCTTCAACAGAAGACCCTCTTCTCTTGAAGGGGATTTTTTTGACATAATTTTCACTCACATAATACCAGTTATATAAATATACATTCCCAAATGAATTTACTAACAAAAAATCTCTCGGCAAGCGAGAGACTTTTCATTGTGACCCCGGCGGGATTCGTCTTCAGTCGAATTATGTTCGCTTCAGGACCCGGCTCGACAGGTTCGTTACGAAACTGTCTCCGCCATGTTCTCATCCCGCTGCTATTACAAACAAAAAAGTTTGGACAAGCCAAACTCTTTTATTTGTGACCCCGGCGGGATTCGAACCCGCGATCTATTGGATGAGAACCAATTATCCTAGACCACTAGACGACGGGGCCAAAGATCGAGCCCTTATATTCTACCAAAGACAAGCACATTTTTGGTGGGGGAAACTTGACAAGTATAGCCAATAAATGTAAAATACCAATCGATTCTTGAATTACCTCGCTGAAATTCGAAACCTGCCCGGTTTCCATTTAATAGCCTACGAGGCTAATTTTTTTTTGAATGAACCAGTTGTATTTGATTGTTGACAATATCAAAACAACCTTTATATTTAATAACTATTGTCAAAAATAATTGCTAAAAAAATTATATGAAACAAGACAATCAGAGAGTTCAAATGACGCCAGTTGGCTACAACCAGCTAGTCGATGAGCTCAAACAACTAGAAAACATCAAGCTTCCTGAAGCTATTGATCGCGTGGCAAAAGCCCGTGAATTTGGTGATCTCTCCGAGAACGCCGAATATCACTCAGCCAAAGACGACCTTTCAGCCCTTGAGGGTAGAATTGATGAGCTAAAAGACATAATCGCCAGGGTTCAAGTTGTTGACCTTAAAAAAGGTGACAGTGAGGTAACCATTGGCTCCACCGTTCACATCGAAGTTAATGGTTCAGAACATCAATTCACCATCGTAGGTGAGTGGGAAGCTGATCCAGCTGCTAAAAAAATCAGCCATGAATCTCCTCTTGGTAAAGCTCTAATGGGAAGGAAAGTCGGAGATGTAGTTGAAGTTGAAGCTCCTGCTGGAAAAATCTCATACAAAGTGAATCAAGTTAAATAATAACTAACAGTTCTAAAAAAGGCGGCGAATAGCCGCTTTTTTTGACTAAACACAAGTTTGAAAGTATAATATAGGATATCAGTTATCCACGAAAGTGGCGCACCTTTGGAGTATTAAATAGATGAAACACATTCCATTGCTGATTTTAGTTTTGTTTGTGGCTGTTTTTGGCCTTGCCTGTTCTCCACAAGATCAATCAACTACGGCATTGTCCAAAGTCTATCTCGCAGATTGTTACCAGTTCAAGCTTGAGAATTCTCCCCCAGGCTGCGTCGAGCAGTTGGTTGATAGTTATCTTGTTGTTGTTCTAAGCTCTGGAGTCATCCAAGAAAAACAACCCGCGCTCATCGGAGAAAAAGGTGAAAAGACAGTATTTGTCGGCCAAGAAGAAGAAAAGTTGATATTCTTTGTCGATGGTCCAGTTAAATCAAATAAGTGGACAATTACAACCGACAAGCAGATCTTCATTTTTAATACCAAATAGTCAAACAAACTACCCTAATACAGGGTGGTTTTTTTACATAAAAAAGCCCGCATGAAGCGGGCATTCGTCCTAGCGAGGTCCGAAGAGAGATTGAACCAGAGCAGGGTTGAAGAAGAGCACTGCTCCAGCCACAATCACCAGGAGGATGAACAAACATCCCATTCTGGATATGATATTTCCCAGGCCATCAAGTAGGGTGTGAAGTAGCTGGCTGGTCCAATGCAGTTTGGCACGCGCCTCAAGCACTTTGGCATAGGCTTCATGCTCCATCGCTTCTGCACGGCCTTTGGCCTCGATCACTTCTGGACGATTTTCTTCATCTTCGTAATCATAATCACTCATAGCAACCTCCGTATGGAAAAGTTCTTGGTAACGGGCATTTTATCACGCAACCTATATAAGTTCAATTTATGCCCCTGTTATACAATCAATCCTATGGAAGAAAAATACAAGCAAGCTCTAGAAAAACAACTTGACATTAAAATATTCACACACTCACTCGCCCTTGAAGCTTGCATGTCTGGTTTGTTTGATTATTTTCAAAAAAATGGGCTTCTATCTCCCCAAGACCCTCCCAAGGAAGATTGGCAACTAGCCGGATTAATTCACGACATCGACTATTCCGAGCCATACAAGGAAGATCATCCAAATAAAACCAAAGAAGCCTTGGCTAAATACGATCTAGATATTTCTGATTCTATTCACTCAATCATCAAAGCTCACGCCCCGGAACTAACAGGGTACCAACCCAAAAACAAAGCCGAATGGTCAATCTTCTGCGCCGACTCCCTCACTGGTTTGATTATGGCAGTGGCTTATGTCTACCCGTCAAAAAAACTAGCTGATGTCCAGCTAAGTTCTGTAATGAAACGCTTCTTAAAAGAGCCGAAATTTGCAGCAGGCACAAGAAGAGATGAGGTAGCTATGTGCGCCAACCCTGAAGGTTTGAATCTTCCTCTGGAAACGTTCGTCTCCATCTGCCTAGATTCGATGAAATCTGTTGCTCCATCTCTCTCGCTTTAATCTGCTAAAATACAAGCTACAAGCGTTAAGACAGCCTCCAACTGTCAAGCTCTTCCGGGTAGCAACGGAAGCGGGAAAGCCCGTAATCGCTAAATTGAGTATTGTTATATGGTGGCAACTGTTTTGCGAAAGCAAAGCCCGATAACACGCAGTCCTGGCGTGTTTTTTTGTATCTTCAGGGCAAATTAGTAATAAAATAAACTCAAATGATAGACATTAACTATATAAGAGAGAACCAAGACAGCCTCAAAACAGCCATTGCTCACAAACAAATGGATCCGTCGATCGTAGATCGAGTATTGGCTGCAGATGAAATAAGAAGAACGCTAATAAAAGAGGTTGAAGAACTTCGGTTTCAGGGAAACGAAAACATTGCTGGAGTAAAAGGTAGACCAAGTGATGAACAAATTGCCAAAGGAAAAGAAATCAAACAAAAACTCCAAGAACTGGATCCCAAGCTGCAAGAAGCTGAAAAAAACTTTTCTGAATTAATGCTCTATGTTCCCAATCCTTCAGCATCAGATGTTCCACTCGGAAAAGACGAATCGGGTAATACTGAGGTGAAGAAATGGGGAGAACCTCCGACCTTCGACTTTCCTGTTTTACCTCATGAGGAGCTAGCAGACAACTTAAATCTCTTAGATAACAAGCGAGCCGTAAGAATTGCTGGCAACCGGGCTTTCTTTACCAAAAATGATTTAGTTCTTTTGGAATATGGCTTGCTGATGTACGCCCTCAAAAAAATGATTGCCAAAGGCTATACACCCATGACAGTTCCCTGGATGGTAAACGACGATGCTATGTGGGGCACTGGATACTTCCCCTGGGGTAAAGAGGATCACTACCAAACACAAGATGGTCAAAAGCTAATTGGCACCGCCGAAGTGTCTCTTACGGCCTTCTACAAAGATGAGACTCTCGACGAAAAAGACCTGCCGGTAAAGATGGTTGGGATTTCTCCTTGTTATCGTAGAGAAGTTGGATCATATGGAAAAGACACTAAAGGAATTTTCAGGGTTCATCAATTCAACAAAGTTGAACAGGTTGTGTACACAATTGCAGACGAAGAAACAACTAGGGCAATGCACGACGAAATGCTTTCTCACACTGAGGAGTTGCTTCAGGATCTCAAACTTCCTTATCACGTGCTTCTTATGTGTACTGGTGACATGGGTGCAGGCCAGCGACGAAAGTACGATGTTGAGGTCTGGTTCCCTAGCCAAAACACATACCGAGAGACCCATTCGGACTCGTATTTCAATGATTTTCAAAGTCGTAGATTAAATATCAAGTACAGATCCAAGGATGGTACTATCAAATTTGTTTACACCCTAAACAACACCGTAGTGGCAACTCCAAGAATCCTAGGTGCTATTCTTGAAAATTATCAACAAGCCGATGGCTCAGTCAAAGTGCCCGAGGTGCTAGTCCCATTTGTCGGCAAAGAAGTCATAACACGTGCTTAAAAAAATTCTTTCACTTATCCCCATTTTGATTCTCGTTGGCATATATCTTGCCTATACCTATACCGAATCAAACAAACCATCTCTATCACCATTCGGTGGACAAATAAATGATGGAGGTGAAGCAATTAAAAAAAGAATTTCCGCTCCTCTCAATCTGGACTTTGCCATGTCTACAGAAATAGAAAGTCTGTCTACTCTCCCGAGATATATGGTCTACAACGCCGACACCGGTAAAGTGTATTACTCTAAAGCCACAAGTGATTTTATTTCTCCTGCTTCATTTACCAAGCTAATGTCTAGTATGGTGGCTATCGATCTAATTCCTCTCGACACCGAAATTACAGCAACTCCAGAGTCCATCAATAAAGTACCTACCATTCTTGAGCTTAAGGCGGGTGAAATTATGCCCGCGTCCGAACTTCTAAGAGCAGCAATTGCCACCAGCGCCAATGACGCAGCCCAAACTTTAGCCGACGGAGCAGCCAAGAAAGCAGGGTTAACTCAAAAAGAATTTATCAAACTAATGAATCAAAAAGCCCAGCTAATCGGGATGAAAACTAGCCGCTTTGCCAATCCCGATGGACTTGATGATGATAATCAGTTCTCAAGTCTCACTGATATCGCCCAAATGACTCACAATGTATTGGAAAACTATCCTGAAATTTCGTCTGCCGCAGCCACAGACCGACAAGATATCGAAAAAACCGACAAGCACGGTAGATACTACTTGCCAAACTGGAACGGACTCCTTGGAATCTACCCCGGAGTGAATGGTCTAAAAATCGCCTACACCGAAAAAGCAGGGTACTCAACCATTGTCACCGCCAAAGTCAACGACAAAAATTTTGTCGCCATCGTCTCAGGAGCCGATTCTTACCTTGAGCGAGACAGGGCGGCTGCAGATTTACTCGACGCTGCTCTAATCGCTGAAAAAATTTCACCCAAAAAAATCAATCGCTGGGCACTAAACAAAAAATACAAAGAGTGGGGAGATCTGGCAAGACAGATTAGGGCAGAAATTGAAGCTACCAAATCAGCCAAAAATGTCACTGATTAACTACTTTTTCCCCAAAGTGATCCATTTGGGAGATACAAAATTCAATCGGAATATTAGTGTAAATATTTGGGGAGGGGAACCCACCATCATTGTAGATGGCCTGATAGAGTCTGGGTCTATCATGACTCATATTTGGAAATCAGGCATACACCAGCTAATACCCAAAAGCTATACTCCCAAAAAGATTCTACTTCTTGGGCTTGCTGCTGGTTCAAATGCAATTCTCATAAACAAGCTCTATCCCAAAGCCAAAATTACCGCTGTTGAAATAGATCCCGATATGGTGGAAATTGGTAAAAAATACGGTCGTCTCAATCAGGTAAAAAATCTACAAATAATAACCGACGACGCAGAAGACTTTGCTCAAAAAAACCAAGAAAAATTTGATATTTGTTTGGTCGATTGTTTTGTGGGCAAAGAGATACCAGTCAGACTAGAATCTCTCACATTTATTGAAAATCTGAAAAACAACTGCCGTTTCGTACTGATCAATCGCTTGTGGTATCAAGAAACAAAGAATGTCTCGCAAAAGTTTCTAAACAAGCTGAATACTAAGTTTCTGGCACTTAAAGCCCATACTGGCACAAACATTATTATCTCTCTTGTCGCGTGAAACCTTTATAATAACCTCGATATGATAAATTTCATTACCAGCCTTCTCCAACCAAATAAAGTTGAGATAGAGAAACTTTCCAAAATTGTTAAAGAGATAAACTTGCTTGAAGAAAAAGCCAAGGCGCTAAAAGATGATGAATTTGCTCCAGAAATCGGCAAGGTAAGAGAAGAAATCCAAAATGGCAAAACACTCGATGATGTGTTGCCCTGGGTATTTGCCCTTACCAGAGAAGCCTCATTTAGAGTTCTTAAAATGCGCCCCTTTGATGTTCAGCTTATGGCTGCCATTGCTTTTCATCAGGGAAAAATCTCCGAACAAAAAACAGGAGAAGGAAAAACGCTTTCTGCAGTCCCCGCCATGGTTCTCAACGCAATCACCGGAGAGGGTGCACATCTAGTCACTGTTAATGATTATCTTGCCCGAAGAGACGCTGGCTGGATGGGACCGCTATACGCCTTCCTCGGTCTTTCAACAGGCGTCATTTATTCAGGATCTGGAGATTTACCCGCCTCAATTTACGATTCCGAATTTGTCGACTCAACCCACACAGACAGAAGGCTTCAGCACTTGAAGCCAGTATCAAGGTCCGAGGCTTATCGTGCTGATATTACCTACGGTACCAACAACGAATTTGGCTTTGATTACCTCCGTGACAACATGGCCAGATCGCCACAGTCTCTAGCCCAGCGATCGCATCATTTTGCTATTGTTGATGAAGTCGACTCTATCTTGATTGATGAAGCTCGCACCCCACTCATTATCTCCGCTCCAGATACCGAAGCCACCGATAAATACTACCGTTTTGCCGAACTAGTAAAAGCTCTTTCATCAGATACTGACTTTGAAGTAGATGAAAAACAAAGATCAGCCACCCTTACAGACCATGGTTTGCGAAAAATTGAAAAGATCCTGAATGTAGAGAATCTTTATCAGCAGGAATACGACACCCTTCATCATCTAGAGCAAGCTCTGAAAGCCCAAAGCCTTTTTATAAAAGACAGAGATTATGTCGTCAAAGACGATGAGGTAATAATTGTAGATGATCATACCGGCAGATTAATGTTTGGTAGGCGATATTCAGATGGTCTTCACCAAGCAATTGAGGCCAAAGAAGGAGTCAAAATCCAGCAGGAGAGCCGCACCCTTGCTACCATTTCCCTCCAAAACTATTTTAGACTCTACAAGAAGCTCGCTGGCATGACTGGAACAGCTGTCACCGAAGCAGAGGAATTCAAGAAAATCTACAATCTTGATGTCATTGCCATTCCTACCAACAGGGCGATCCAAAGGCTAGATCATCCAGATGTTGTCTACAAAACTCAAAGAGCTAAATACTCTGCTATCATCGCCGAAGTTGCCGAAAAATTCCAAATTGGTCAGCCTGTTTTGATAGGCACCAAATCCATCGAACAAAACGATATCGTCACTCAATATCTCAAGAAAAAACACATTCCCCATCAAGTTCTAAACGCCAAAAACCATGAAAATGAAGCCTCAATTATCGCCGAAGCTGGTAGATTAAAGGCCGTTACAGTTGCCACCAATATTGCAGGTAGAGGTGTAGATATTGTGCTTGGAGGAGACCCAACCGGCAGAGACCAAGATGAATGGAAAAAAGAGGCAGACAAAGTCCGTGAGCATGGGGGACTTCACATCATTGGTGCAGTAAGACACGAATCGCGACGTATAGATAATCAGCTAAGAGGTAGATCAGGGCGTCAGGGTGACCCTGGATCTTCCAGATTCTATATCTCCCTTGAAGACGACATCATGAGAATCTTTGGAGGAGACCAAGTTAGTAGACTCATGGACTTTCTTAAAGTCCCCGAAGATCAACCCCTAGAAGCCGGTATGGTTACCAAGGCTATCGAAACCGCCCAGGCAAAAGTTGAGTCGTTTTACTTTGATCAAAGAAAACACTTAGTAGAGTACGACGACGTCATGAACAAACAGCGCCAAATTTTCTACAAACGCCGCGCCAACATTCTCAATGGTAGTCCTGAGATAGTTGCAGGAGTTGTAGACGAGGCGATACTTAAAGCCGTCGATCAAGTGGTGCTTTCCTACTCGGCTTCAGGAATCTCCAAAGAAGAGTCGGACAATCTTGTCAAAGAGTTCCAGTCCATCCTGCCTCTTGATCCACAATCAGCCAAGCTCATAGAAAAGACCATCGCCGGCCAAGATTACCTCACTGTCAAGACAAATCTAGAAAATATCATCAAACAGGCTCGCGCAGACCAAAGACAGCGTTTTGGAGAGGACTTGATGAATCAGATTAATAAGATCGTTACACTAGATTCATACGACGAACTTTGGATGAGTCATCTAGATGCCATTGATAATCTCCGTGATGGTATCGGGCTCCGAGGCTATGCCCAAAAAGATCCATTGGTTGAGTACAAACAAGAATCTTTTTCCATGTTCGAGTCACTTCTTATGAGAATTGATGATCTAGTGGCACATAGAATTTTCCGCGTTCAAGCTATGCCCAGCGCAGTCCCTGCTCAAACACCAAAAGACAACAAGACCGACAAAAAAACTGGCAATGAGGAAAAAAACGCTCAATCTCTTGGAAGAAACGATCCTTGCTGGTGTGGTTCTGGGAAAAAATGGAAGAAATGTCACTATCCCAAGGTGGGTTAACCTATATTTTGCTAAGATGGATTATTGTTATAAAACAGGCCTCTAGACTACAATTTCTGGGAGTGATGTACTCTCTTTAATAGTAGGTCAGTAACCACTCTTCTCTTGTATATGTAATAATGATTACTATTACCAATCAATAGTAATATTATGTGTTCAACTTGCGGATGTAAGGGTCCTAAGAAACCCAAATAAAACGAAAGCGGCTAAAAGCCGCTTTTTTCTGCTAACATAAATTAATGCCCATAGATTTACGTGCCCTAATCGAGCCAAAAACGGTTGCGGTAATAGGAGCCTCTAGATCACCAGAAAAAGTTGGAGCTATAGCTCTAAAAAACATTCTGGAATCAGGCTTTACCGGTACCATTTATCCAATTAATCCCAATTCCGAAGAGATATCTGGCTTAAAGTGTTACCCAGATATTGCCTCACTTCCAGAAATCGTGGATGTTGGCGTTATTGCTCTCCCCACCGAACTTGCTATCGAGTCACTAAAAAATCTTGGAGAAAAAGGTGTAAAAAACGCCGTCATCTTTACTGCAGGATTTAAAGAAATTGGACCCGCGGGGGAGATACTTGAGGAACAGCTAAAAGCCATTGCCAATCAGTATCAGATAAATATCATTGGTCCTAATTGCCTAGGTTTTGCCAACAACGACTTACCCATAAACATCACATTCGGACGCATAGTCAAACAGTCAGGAAATCTTCGTGTCATTTCACAGTCTGGAGCTTTAGCCACTAGCCTCTTCGACTGGTGCCAAGCTAGCAATCTAGGTTTTAGTCAATTTATTACCATCGGCAACAAAACCGTTATCAATGAAAATCACTTACTGGAATACTTCGAAGCCAATCCAGGATCAAAAAACACCTCCCCAGGCATGTCTGATGTCCACCCTATTGGTTTGTATCTAGAGTCTATAAGCGATGGCAGAGAATTCATAAAAATTGCTTCAAAAATTACTTCTAAAAATCCAATTTTTATCCTCAAGCCAGGAAAGTCGAAAGCTGCCGCCCAATCAATGAGGTCGCATACAGGATCCATCGCTGGTGCAGACTCTGTGCTAGATATTGCCTTAAAAGAGGCGGGTGTTATTCGCTGTCACGAGTTGGGTGATTTCTTCGATCTAGCAAGAGGTTTTGCTTGGGAAAAATGCCCTTCGGGTCCAAGAGTTGCAGTCATATCAAATGCTGGTGGTCCGGCAGTTTTAAGTACCGACACAATTTCAGAAGTTGGACTTGAATTGGCAGATCTATCTCAAGACGCAAGAGGCAAACTCTCCGATTTTTTACCTAGAATGGCCAGCTTCTTAAACCCAATTGATGTTTTGGGTGACGCTCTTGCCGACAGATTTGGTCAAGCCTTGGAGATAGTCTTACAAGAGAGTTCAGTTGACTCTGTCGTCGTAATCCTCACCCCTCAGCTAATGACCCAGATTGCCAAAACTGCAGAAATCATTAGCGATCTCTCCAAAAAATATCATCAGCCCATTATGTGCTCCTTTATTGGAGGTGGCCTCACTGCCGAAGGTGAAAGCATTCTAAATAATAATCGAATTCCCAGTTTTCCTTTCCCAGAAAGGGCGATAAAGACTTTAGCTGCCATGTACCACTGGCATCTTTTTAAGAATAGGGCACAAGACAATGATATTGTCTGTCAAATTCCTGCTCCAGATATTTCATCAGCCAAGTCCATCATTATTTCTGCCCAATCAAAAAATTTACCCGGTCTTGATGGCTTTGAAGGTGAATCACTTTTGAGGTCGGTAGGTATTCCTACCCCCCAATCACAAATAGTCGTCGACGAAAACGAGGCTTCAATATTTGGCGAAGAAAATAGTTTCCCCATTTTGATCAAAGCCGCCTCCCCCAATCTCCTCCATAAGGCGGAAATTGGTGGGGTGGTGGCAAACCTAAACGACAGAGATTCGGTCGTTCGTGAATGGCATGCCCTTTGGCAGAGGATTGATTCAAAAGCTTCAGATATCAAACCTTCTATTAGAATTCAAGCACAAAAACAAATACCAGTTAGTCATGAGTTAATTGTTGGAGTAAAAAGAGATCCTACTTTTGGCAATGTTGTCTTGTTTGGTGCAGGAGGAAAGTTGGCGGAGCTAATTCAAGACCGCAATCTGGCGCTTGGTCCACTTACAGAGACAAAGGCTAGGACTCTCATAGAAAAATCCAAAGCGTTCAAGTTACTATCAGGCTTCAGAGGCGAAGAGCCATTCGACTTAAACCCCATTGTTGATGTACTCATTAAACTATCTTCACTGGCCGACTCTTGCCCATCAATTAAGGAAATTGAAATTAATCCCTTGATTGTAAACAGAGATGGAGTTTCTGCCGTTGATGTTAAAACCATTTTCACCGATACTAAAGAAACCATGCCCGGACCAAAATTCAAAAACGCCACTGTAATTACTCACAAAACTCTTGCCAGCACATTTCACTATTTCCTACTTAAGCCAGATGAGCCACTCAGCTTTACTGCCGGACAGTTTATCAGCATCAAGGTTTCCGATACTAAGCTAAACTCTTACTCCATCGCCGGCCAAACCCCTGACAAAAACATAGAGTTGATTATCGACACTGCTCCCGGGGGAGTTGGTTCCCAGTTTTTCGAGAAAGTAGTTGAAGGTCAAAAGCTAGAATTCCTTGGTAGCTTTGGCTGTTTTACCTACAAAGAAGATGATTCAGAAAACTTGGTTTTTCTTGCCACTGGTTCAGGTATTAGTCCCTTAAGGGCGATGATCCACGACCTGCTAGCAAACAACAAAACTTCAAAACCAATTACCCTTTACTTCGGTATGCGCTTCCAAGCCGACATCATACTCAGAGAGGAATTTGAGTCACTTGCTGCTGCACATCCAAATTTCAACTTCAAGCTTTGCCTTTCTAGGCCAGAGCCAGACTGGACCGGACTTCATGGCCACATTACCGATATCTTAAATCAAGACTATCCCGACAAAACCAAAATTTCCGCATACATCTGTGGGGGGAAATCTATGGTGGAAGAATCAAATAAAATTCTCCTGGAAGGCGGCTGTCCCGAAAAACATATTTATCAAGAAAAATATTAAATGGATCAATCAATCTCATATTCTCTCAAGATAGGTGGGCAGGCGGGGCAGGGTGTTAAGTCGGCGGGTTTGGTCTTTTCCAAAATTGCCGTGAGATCTGGCTACAACATCTTCAACTATGTTGAGTATCCTTCTCTCATTAAAGGTGGACACAACGTAATTCAAACCATCTTCTCCGAGGATGTCGTAAATAGTCCAGTACAGAGTGTAAATTTTTTAATTGCTCTAGATCTTGCGACAATCAAGATTCATCAGCCAGAGCTGGTAAATCAGGCGGGAATTGTTTATGAAGAAGAGGCCAATTACGACCTAGGAGATCTCTCCACTAAAACAAGGTTATTCCCCATACCTCTCAAAAAAATTGCCAAAGAATCAGGAGCACCTGAAATCGCCTCAAACTACGTTGCCATGGGGGCGACAGTGTCACTTCTTGGGGCCGAATTTGCTCTCCTTAAGGACCTAATCGCAGAAGACCTCGCCGGAAAAGACATTTCACTAATCGAAGCCAACCAAAAGGCCGCCGAAACCGGATTCAACTACGCCGAAGAAAAATTTGCCTTTGGCTTTGAACATATTCTCCAAAAAAGAGATGTTGTTTCACCCAAAATGGTTATCAATGGCAACGAAGCTATTGCCTTTGCCGCTATCTCAGCCGGTCTGCAATTCGCTTCCATATATCCCATGTCTCCTGTATCAAATGTAATGCATGTACTGGCTGCCAATCAAAGAAAATATGGCTATATTTTCAAACAAGCCGAAGATGAAATATCTGCTATAAACATGAGCATAGGTGCTTCATTTGCCGGAGCTAGATCAATGACCTCCACATCAGGCGGAGGATTCTGCCTTATGACTGAAGGTTACGGACTTGCTGGCATGACCGAAACTCCGTTGGTCATTATTGAAGGTATGAGAGCAGGGCCAGCCACAGGTATGCCAACTTGGAGCGAGCAAGGAGACCTGCGCTTTATTCTTCACTCCCACCAAGGTGAGTTCCCCAGGATAGTCTTGGCCGCCGGAGATCCAAAAGAAGCCTTTTATCTCACCCAAGAAGCCTTCAATCTCGCTGATAAATACCAAACCCCAGTGGTAGTAATTACCGACAAAAATATCTGCGACAGCGAGCAAAGTTACGAAGATTTTGATTACTCAAACTATCGTATTGATAGAGGCCAAACCACCACTGTTATCGACTCTGAATACAAAAGATACCAAATCACCCAATCAGGGGTTTCCCCTAGGTCATTCCCTGGTTTTGGTAATCATTTCATCGGCAACTCCGACGAACACACCGAGTTTGGTTACGATACTGAAACCATTTCCGACAGAAATGCCCAGATGGAAAAGAGATTAAAAAAACTAGATCTTTGCGCCAAAGAGGATATGGCAGCTCCAGAGATTTTTGGTCCTGCCGACGCTGATATTACCCTAGTTTCCTGGGGAAGTACCAAAGGAGGTGTCCTTGAGGCACTCAAAAGACACCCCAATGTAAATTATGTACATGTAAAGTGGCTTAGTCCTTTTCCAGTCGGTCCTCTAAAAGAAATTCTTGAGAGGGCTAAGTATCTAATTGCCGTAGAAGCAAGTAGCACCAGTCAGCTAGCAGGTCTTATACGCGAAAAAACCGGTGTCGACATCCTCGACAAATTACTGAAAAACGATGGCAGGCCATTTTTCCCCGAAGAAATTTCCGACAGGATTACCAGTGTTTTAACTTCAAAATGACCACTCTACAAGATCTAGCAACTCCCATCACTCCAAATTTCTGCCCCGGCTGTGGCAACTTCGGTATCTGGGCGGCTTTCAAAAATGCAGCCGTCAAAGCTGGTTGGGACAACCACAACACCGTTTTCACTGCCGGCATTGGCTGTCATGGTCACATGGTCAACTTCGTCAAACTAACCTCTTTTGAAGGCCTACATGGTCGAGCTATCCCTGTCGCTAGTGGCATGAAATTTGCCAATCACGCGCTAAATGTTTTTGTCTTTACCGGAGATGGGGACTGTCTGGGAGAGGGTGGTAATCACTTCATTCACGCCTGCAGGCGCAACCACAACATCACCATTCTTCTCCACAACAACAGTATTTATGGCCTAACCACCGGTCAAACCTCGCCAGCTACCTACAAAGGTCAGAAAACCAAATCTACCCCTGATGGTAACCCAGACGAGCCATTCCTGGTTTCGCATTTAGCGGTTGCTGCTGGTGCCACTTTTGTCGCCAGAGGGTTTACAGGTGACATTGCCGGACTTACAGACTTAATGATTGCAGCCAACAACCATCAAGGACTTTCGGTGGTAGAAATTCTTCAACCCTGCGTCACCTTTAATAAAGAGTGTTCTCCCTCGTTTTACATGGAAAATACCTACAAACTTCCAGAAGATTACGATCCTGAAAACAAAGCTCTTGCTCTAGCCAAAGCCATTGAATGGGGGCCAAAACAAATTCCCCTTGGCATAATTTATCGCCAAAACAGACCAGTTGCAGAAAGCGAATTCCCTCAAATTGCCGAAAATACTTTGATTAGTAAAGAGGCAAGTGTGAGAGATATCAGCGAGCTCTTTACCAAACAACATTAATCATTAATAATAGAAAACTATGGACGATCAAAACCAAACCCAAACACCACAAGACAAGGAAGTACAAATTGGCAAATACAAGGTAAAAGTAATACGCAGTATGTGTATCGGTGCTGGCACTTGCATTGCCGTCTCCCCAAACATCTTCAAGCTTGATGAAGAAAACAAAGCAATTATTCTAGAAGGCAACACCGATACAGAGGCTAATATTCTTATGGCAGCCCAAGCTTGTCCAGTTAGAGCGGTTGAAATTGTAGACACCGAAACAGGTCAAAAAGTCTGGCCCATCTAACTTATTAAACCACTCTCCACGACCAAGCTATTCCAGTATCTGATACTTTCCATTTCATATTGGGAAATTTTTTGAGTCACAAATCCCAAGTGCACAGCCACGAAGTCTCCCATTTCCAAAGTGGTTACTAAATCAGGATCAAGAATTTCCACAATCCGTTTAGTTCCCATTTGGAATCTTTCATCATTTTTCATCAACCAGTCTCTTTCGACTACCACCTTACCATCACCAAATTTCTGAACAATACCAGCGCCCACCATGCACTTGTTTATCACCGCCAGCCTCTCGTTAAAGCCATAATCGGTTGCAGCTACTAGAGCTACCTGGCTAAAATGAGTTAAATAAATCTCTCTGGGTAGTACTCTATTCAAGGCATCGGCAAAAGGCTTCCCCATATTTTTCTCATATGCTTCAACTAGATATTTTCTCCCTTCAGCTGATTTCATAGCCAGGTCTCCACCCAGCCAGTAACTCCTTACCACTTCCGGGTCGTATGAATCTTTTCCTCTTAACTTTCCAATTGCCTCGACAAAGGAATTCAAATGGGGAAAGCCGTGGTTTTCCAAAATTTCTCTAGCTGTCTCTTCGCCCTCTACACCAGCAAGAAACTGCCTTAAAACCTTCTGACACTGATCGTCACCACAAAAGCCTAGCATGTTTGGCTGAAGTGCATACCTGGCAGCAATCTCAATTCCTACTTTTTCTTTTGTCATTTATCTTTTGTATCATAATTAATAAAACAAAATATGAAAAATATCTACTTTTTGGGTAATGAAGATGTAGAAATAGACAACCAAGCTACCAATGTCCTCAAACACCTAAAACCCATAAACGACACCATCTACGTCCACATAAAGCCAAATGATGATATTCCCAGTGAAGATTTTCTTATAATTGTTGATACCGTTGTTGGTATCGACAAAATCGTCCAAATTACCGAAGAAAATCTTTCCCAATTTACTCTTCCACCTCGCACTAGCGCCCATGATTACGATCTAGGTTTTCAGCTAAGATACCTCCACAAAATCGGTAAGGTCAAACACTTCACCATTATTGGTATACCACCTTCAAGCTCTCCAGACTACGATCTAATCCACTCAATCTTGAGAAAGTTGGTGGCGCATGACATACAAGGGTCGTAAGCTCTAATTATCTTTTCGGCTTCTAGTCGAAGGACATTCTCATCCTTCTCCAGATTTTCCTGAAAATATTTTTTCAAATCATTCTCAATATTTATCTGGTTCTGTGCAGTCGGCACTATCACATCGTAATTTACGATCATTCCTTTTTCATCCACTTCTGCCAGGTGATACAGAGTGCCTCTTGGTGCTTCAATGACTCCCACTCCCACCCCGTGTTTAGCCGGGACGGTTACTGGTTTTTCTTCTACCATAGTAATTTCCTTTAAAACATCCAAGGCGTCATCTACACAGTGAAGAATCTCAAGCGCCTGGGCTAGATTATTGTGGTACACATTGTTTGAAGGGAAAAGGGCAAGGTACTTCGCCGCATCAGCTTGTGTTCTTTTGTTTAGCAAATCTTTATTTAGGTTTATACGAGCAAGTGAGCCCACCAGATAATCTTCATGGCTGTCAGAAAAAACGTATCCCTCTGCTTGTGAATATGGAATTATCACTGACTTTAAGAAATCATGGAAGTTTTCTTCAGCTATCTTCTTACCGCTGGTATTTACCACCTGGCCCTCGATAAAATCAAATCCAGCATCATTTCTTAAAGCTAGGTAATCAGAATTCCTGGTTAGCACATCTTTACAGTTTGCAAAAGCATCAATTCCTCGAAGCACTAAAGGGCGAATTGCCTCAAGCCTAGAGATAAGTTCTGGAAACTTAGACGCATCTGGTAAGCGCAAGAAGCCGCCTACTGTAGGCAGTGGTGCGTGTATTGCTGCTCCAGCCATTGCCACTGATAAATCATTTCCTAGTCGCTTAATGTCAAAAGAGTCGTGTAGCAATTGGTGGCCCAAGTTTCCTTCCTCATCTGGGATATCCAAGATTGAATCAATTCCAAGCAAATCAGGTAACACAAAGAAATATAGATGCAGCGCATGATCTCTAATCATCAGGCCGTCATAAGCTAACTTACGCAGCTTTTTAGTTTGTTCAGTCACTACAATTCCTTGAGATTTCTCAATAGCCTCAATCGAGCAAAAAAGATGCGAAATTGAGCAAGTACCACAAATTCTCGACAGGAAAGACGGCACAGCCATAATAGGCCTGCCCTTTACCGCCTCTGTGTAAAATCTTCGGTAATCCTTAATAATAAATTTTAAGTCAGTTACCTTCCTCTCTTGTACCGTCACTTTCAAACCCGCAGACCCTTCAATTTTAGTAATATTTTCTATCGTAATCTCTCCTGTATGCATATTTATTGAGTTATATTAAACAATTTTAAATACTTGCCCACCGCTTCTACAAAAGCCTTTGGATCCATGGGGCAACCGTTCACCTGATCATCAACCTTTATAAAATCACTGATTTTTTGTACATTCTTGCTGTAATCAAAGTGACACATATAAAAAGCAATTTTGTAATTTATTTCATCAGACACGAAATTATTTCTACTTGCCGAAGGCTGACCAGTACAGGCACAGGCTCCTATTGCAACCACATACTTGCTATTCTCTCTGATTTTTTTCAGCTCATTTGCTTGCACTTCCGAAGAAATTGCTCCTTCTACAAATGCCACATCCAGTCCCTCAATCCTGTTATTCGACTTCAGTGGTTTCATGTACCTAAACTCAATAAGTTTCTTCCACTCGGTCAGATGGTCGTTCAGCATTTCTGTCAGAAGTATTGTGCTATCTTCACAACAAGTAAATGAAAACCAACCTATCACCAGTTTCTTATTTGTATCCATGTTAATATCCATTATATATGTGCCTTGCTATCCCAGGAAAAGTGATTAGAGTGACAGACAAACAAGTTGAAGTAGCTTATCCTTCTGAAAACCGTCTGGTTTTTTTATCAGGCGACAAGCCAAAAGTAGGGGACTATGTCTTGGTGCAGATGGGGATTGTGGTAAAGATACTCACCCCTGAGGAAGCGAAAAAATCTCTATCAGCCTGGAAAGAGTTATAATATCCACAAAACCGCAACTTAACTAGGAGGTGGCCATGGCAATCAAAACTATTTCCGAGATCGGCTTGGAGCAGTGGCAATCAGAATATGTTCAACATCTTTTCGATCAAGGAATGAGGTGTGCGAATCTTGGTGACCAACCCGCTCCTTGGGTTCTTCATGGGCTTCGCCGCCTGGAAGAAGGAAAAACCCTCACAGCAACTGATGTAGAAGACATTAACCTTGCTGGTGGTACTGATCACCCTGACCCTTGGGTCGGTAGGCTTTAATCTTAGCCCGTCAATAGACGGGCTTTTTGTTGTACACTTAAATCATGAATCTTAGAAAAGGTCTGATTGGGTTATTCGTCCTCACCTTTTTACTGTCCGGTCTGGGGTTTGGTATGCTCATGTTGGATGAGCAGAAAGATCTCTCCAGCCGAGCGAGTGGGGGAGTTCCATCTCAAAAAAGACAAGCACTAAATGATGTAGTTTTGCTTGAAGATGCACCTTACTGGGATGGTACTAAAGCTGGCCTACCAGTAAAAGTCACCTACAACGATACCCTCTGGCTTTCTCCCCAAGATAAAGAGCCAGTGTTTTCTCATCGCCAAAATACAATCACTGTCCGTTTTGATTTAAGTACCAACCTTACCTCCTCAGCTCTTCCAAAGCTTCTAGGAGAAAACTTTGTTTTGTATAAGAAAAATGTTGATCCAGGAACTAGTTTGTATAAATTTTACGGAGAAACTAAAGCAGTCACCGTTTTGCCTGTAATCGACAATGTATCAGCTCTAGCAGTTGCTCCCTTGGGTACATCCCTAGATGACGTCAAAGATCTCATTTCGGGGGCTACTCCGTCAGCAGCTCTTGCCAAAGTAAAAGGCGCTAGTACTTCAAGTGATGAAAGTGCTAGGCTAGCAGCCTTAGTTCGACCATCAGTGGTGATGATTCTCACCGGTTACTGTGCTAATGCAAAATTAGGGGAGCTCCCAGGTACCGCTATCTCCGGAAAGCAATACCCATTCTGTCTAGCCGCTTCTGGTAGTGGTTTCTTCTTAAATTCTGAAGGACATATTGGTACCAATGGTCATGTGGTTAAGTTGGGTGGAGATTCTGCCATTGTTGCTGCTGTTACCACTGGTCAGATGGATAACCTTCTTGTCGACTTTACTCAAGAATATCTCAAGCAAACCACTGGTCAGGAAGTGCCCAAAGAGCTAATTGCTCAAAAAGTCAAAGAAGCTCACAACAGCAAAGAATCCATTTATCAGCTTGCGGGGGCAATTCTACAGCTCAAAGAAAAAAACTTACTTTCTGTCACCGACGAAAAATACAAATACTTTGTCCAAGCCGGATCCACTCCCATCACCATTTCCAAAACCACAGGAGTAAATGCAGGCGAAGATATTTTGGCTGCCCAGCTAATCGATTCTGATTACAAAGAGCTCGATATCAAGAAAGGTTTTACCTCATCAGATGTTGCCATAATCAAGGTAGAAGGCAAAGGTTTCCCAGCCCTACCTCTCGGAGATAGTTCTAAAGCTTCAGTTGGGAGCTCGCTTCAAGTCATTGGTTTTCCAGGCGTAGCAGCAGGCACTGGCAGCATGCTTCTTGATACTTCTGCCAATGCTGAACCCACAGTTACGAGAGGTGTAGTCTCTGCCCTCAAAAAAGCCAAGGGAGATCAAAAAAATCTAATCCAAACCGATGCCTCCATTACACACGGCAACAGCGGTGGTCCAGCCGTAAACGCCGATGGAGAGGTAATTGGAATAGCCACATATGGACTTACTCCGGAAGACGGAGGCGGTAACTACAACTTCCTAAGAGACATAAACGATCTAAAAGCCTTGATGGAAAAAAACAACATAAAAAATGAATCTGGAAACACTTACACATCTTGGAAGCAAGGACTCGAGAGTTTCTGGCTCAACTACTATCGCTATGCCAAGGACGACCTGTCTAAAGTAGATAATCTATATCCCATCCACCCCACCGTCGATAAATATTTAGCTGAAGCCAAAGAAAAGGTTGGTACAGCATCCGACCTTACCCCAATGTTTTCTCGTACGCAAAGAAAAATTTACATGACCATATCCGGAGTGGTAATGGCCTTCTCACTACTAGCCATAATTGTCTTGTTTGTTTTGGACAAAACTGCCAAGACTAGTCTTGCAGGTACCCTAGCCCAAGTGGGAGTTGCCTCACAACCAACAGCTAGTCAGCCAGTGTCTACCCCCACACAGACTGCTGCATCAATGAGTCTACCACCACATCTATCAAACGAAGCTCCTCCACCCGCCCCTCCAGAAGACAGCGTTACCCATCCAGCTCCCCAGGGTGAAAATGCACCTCCACCGCCTCCTCCGGCTCAGACATTCTAATTCGTTTGAAAACTTACAGAATAGGGTGTAATAATTAGACAAGGTGAGACAATCTGCATTGTTAAACATAATTCTTTTCATTGCCCTTCTTCTTACGGCTCTCGTGTTTGTCCTCACTTCACCCCAGACCTACATTGAAGAAAACGACTCTGGCCAAGTCTCTGGTGCCTCCTCAACAAAATAACTAAAACAAATTTCCAATTTGTTATACACTTAAATTAGGACTTAATTGCCACAAAAGCTAATGGATAACAATCAACCGAACGGAATCAATCTAGACCCAAATCTAATCACTAACCAGGGGTTACCTCCCCAAATGCCACAAGGTCAACCTCAGTACCCTCCACAAGCCCAGTATCCTGGTTATCCTCAATATCCTCCCCAAATGCCACAGGGCCAACCTCAATACGCCGGACAAACACAATACTACAACCAACCAAACACAGGCCAGTTACCTCCCCAAATGCCACAAGGTCAACCTCAGTACCCTCCACAAGCCCAGTATCCTGGTTATCCTCAATATCCTCCTCAAGCTTATTACCCCCAGCAATCTCCAGCACCCCAAGCACCACCCTCCACCCCTACCACCACACCAAACCCAAACTCCTTATCGGAAAAACTACTTTCTGGCGCTATAGACATTCCCAAGCCAGTAGCAGGCTCTAGTGCTCCACTCCCCAACCAACCCTCACTAATGGCAGCTCAAGAAGAAAAACCTGCCATTCAGGAAGTCCCAGAGGTTACCAGCCAACCCGCCCCAATTGTTCCCGTTCAGGTACCTCCAGCTCCTCTTGTGGTTCAGTCAGCCCCCCCAACCCCAGAAGTCCCTCCAGCTCCTCCTCAAATTACTGCCGCCCCACTTCCAGTAGTAGAAGCCAAGCCTGTAGAAGAGCCAAAAGTAGATACTCAAGCCCCGGCACCCTTAATAGCCCCAGCTGTGGACGCTCCCCAAGCTCTTCCGGATCTCCCCCCTGCCTTGGTTAGTGACCTAGTGACCAAACAAGCAGTTCAGGATGCACCTGATGGCGCTGCCCCATCACAGAATCAAGAAAATGTTTTTACAGTTGACACCAGTAGTCCTCTCTATGAAGATCCTGATAAAGTAGTTCTTCAGAAGAAATAATGGCAAAAGTAATCTGGACAAATCACCTTTACGAAAGAATCAAACAACGTGGCCTGGATCCTTCTTGGGTGGATAGTGCCGTCCGCTTCCCCGATAGAATTGAGAGAAGCTCGACCACCGACTCAAACAAACACATTAAAATTGTTAATGGTTATGAAATAGTCGCCGCAGTAAAAAGACAGGGTGGCGACTGGGTAATTACTTCTGCTTGGTGGAAAGAACCATATGGAGCTAGAAACACACACTCCCATCCCAGCCATCACAAAAACCAATTTTTCCTAGAAAGATGGATCTATCAAGGGGTGCTATGGCTAGAAAAACTAATTACGGGTAAAAAAAACTAGTTGGTTTGATCAAAAATATATACGCTGTCATCCTCAATCTGATCCTCCTCTTTGGGAACAGCCACCGTTTCTTTCCTAAATGTCGACTCCGCTGACGCCTTTATTCTTCTAAAGTCATCACAATTAAGTGATGCAAATATTCCCTCTCTTTCCTCATTGGGACACTCATATGCATAGGCAAGACCCAAGAAAGTGCCGGTCACCAAAACCAAAGAAATCAAACAAGCGGAAATTATTCTGTATTTAAAAAATGCATCATCAAGGACAAATTCTCCCCATCCAGCAATCAAATTATAAAACCACCCCGAAAAAGAGATTATAAAAACCAAAGCCACGATAACTCCAACAACCACCGGCATCTGCATACTCTCATGTTATCATAATTAAATGACACCCGAGCTTGAAAAAAGACTGAGTGAGGCAGGAAATCAAAGAGAGTCCGAACACTTCTCTGAAGCCATAAAGCAATATACAGACATCCTTTTTGATGCACTTTCTCAAGGAGATTATTCTGCTCAAATTCATTGCCTTTGCGGTCAGTCACTTACTTATAAAATTCTAGCCAGACACACCAGTCATGCCCTCTATCAAAAGCTCACAGTTGAGTTCTCACATCAAGCCATATATATTCTTGAAGACCACCAGGAGCACATCGATCCTCGCACTCACTCTATAGCTTTAAGTACTCACGCCGACGCCCTACTCATCAGCAGTCAGGCAGCTGAAGCTTTGCCATTCTTTGAGAAATCACTCCTTGTCACCAATGCCGATGTACCAGAAAAAGGTAGACTAAAGGCTCATATTGGCAAGGTAAAATATCTCACCGGTCTCCATCAGGAGGGTAAAGACATGATCATCTCTGGTCTAGAAGACATTCGCACCGGCGACATGAATCAATATCACATTAGGGTTTGGGAGACAGGTGCTCTAAATGACCTTACTAGAATCGCCCTAAAAGAAGGAGACTTTACCAAAGCCTCAACTCTTAATAGCCAGTCAGTTAAAATTGCCACTGATCACAATCTTTCAATTAGGCTAAAAGAATCAGAAGCTCTCCAAAAAAGTATTAACAATCAAGACAAAAATATTGTTCTCTAAAATGAAGACTCTTCCTCTAATCACTCTATCAGCAATACTACTCGCTGGCTGTACTTCTACCAACACAAAAAACACTCTCGAGTTAACCGACAGTAAAATATCAGTAATTACCCCCACTGAAACAATTAATAATCAAACTCCCACACCCATGGCCAAAAACATTACCGCAATCCTTCATACGACAGAAGGAGACATTACCATTGCCCTTTACCCCGACAAAGCCCCAGTTACTGTCTCAAACTTTATTGATTTGTCTAAGGGCACTCGTGAATGGATAAATCCCAAAGATGGCAAAAAAATGACCAATACCCCTCTCTACAACGGCACTATTTTTCATCGTGTGATTGCCGGCTTTATGATCCAAGGTGGAGATCCAGCAGGTAGCGGTATGGGTGGACCTGGATATAGATTCAAAGATGAGTTCGATCCAAGCCTAACTTTTTCAGAACCATATCTTCTAGCCATGGCAAATGCCGGCCCGGGCACAAACGGCTCACAGTTCTTCATCACCGTCGAAAAAACTCCTCATCTAAACAATCGCCACACAATTTTTGGCAAGGTAGTTAAGGGTACAGAAGTAGTCGACAAAATTGCCAATACCAAAACTGATATGAGTGATAAGCCCTTAAAGGACGTTGTCATTTCTTCTGTCGACATTATTGAGGAAAAATGAGGAAGATTGGAGGTCATGTATCCATCGCCGGGGGCATCTCTAATGCCATAGACAATACGATCTCAATTGGCGGAAACTGTATGCAAATCTTCGCCGGCTCTCCCAGACTTTGGGCAAGAACGCCATTTCCGCCAAGCCAGGTCGAGGCTTTTCTTGCTCGGAAAAATGAGCTTCACCTGGACCCCATTTTCATCCATGCACTCTATCTTGTAAATCTGGCCACCGACAATCAAGACTTGCTTGAAAAATCCATAAACTCACTAATAGCCGACCTAAACAACGGTACTTTAATTGAGTCTGCTGGTGTGATAGTTCACATTGGCTCCCACCAAGGAAGGGGATTTGATTCTGCTAAAAAACAAATTATCGAAAGTATAAACAAAATTCTTTCATCAACCACTAGTACCAACCTAATTCTTGAAAACGATGCCGGTCAAAATGGGAAAATCGGGTCCATTGAAGAAATTGAGACGCTAGTGGTGGAGTTAAAATCCGACAGAATTAGATTGTGTCTAGACACAGCCCATCTGTTTGAATCGGGAACTGACCTTCGCAATAAAGACATAGTAGATTTATTTGTATCCGATTTAGATAAGAGGGGACTCTTGGAAAAAATTTCATGTATCCATCTAAACGATTCAGCCACAGAGCTAGATTCTCACCGTGATAATCACGCTAATATCGGTGAAGGAAAAATTGGATCTAGCGGTCTTTCAAACTTCATCAATCACCCCCGCCTATCTCATTTGCCTTTACTTCTCGAGGTACCAGGCGAAAACAAAGCCGGACCCGACAAAACAAACATCGAAAGAGTCATCTCTCTCACAAAATAATTATTCGTACCTAATCGCATCAATTGGTGAAAGATCTGCCGCTTTTTTGGCAGGAAATACTCCAAAAATTACACCAATAGCACTAGAAGTACCTACTGCGAGGGCAACTGCTTCAATACTAATATATGCAGGGAATATCGTCTGTATAAGGGCCACAATAACTGCAGCGAGGGCTAAGCCAGCTATACCTCCAAAAAGAGATAACACAACCGCTTCCATCAAGAACTGCCATAAAATGTCATTTCTCCTTGCCCCCAAAGCTCTCCTTATTCCAATTTCCTTTATTCTTTCAGAAACTGTTACATACATGATGTTTAAAATTCCGATTCCGCCCACAACAAGTGATATTGCAGCGATTGCTACGAGCACCACATTTAATATATTAAAGATTGAACCAATAGCGTTTAGTATTTCAGTAGACTCCACTACTGAGAATTCGTCATCCTTAAATCTTTTAAGCATGACATTACTAATTTCCTCTTTTACTTTAGGAATATCTTCGGCTGATTGCGCCTTAATAATGAAAGTTGAAAACTTTTTGTCTGTATTGAATATGTATCCTGTTTTGTAGGGGATATACACAAATGAGTCAAAATCGGGTCCACCCAAGCCACCTCCGCCCTTTGATTCAGCCACGCCGATCACTCTAAATATCTGCCCAGAAAGTCTCACCTGCTTCCCTACAGATAATGCTTTATTCACAAATAGTTTTTCCGCCAGCTTGGGACCAATAACAGCAATTTTGTCTCTTTTCTGAACATCACTAACTGAAAAGACCTCACCATACTCTGCCTTAATATTCCTTGAATCAAAAAATTCATTTGAGGTTGAATAAATCGTCCCTGCCTCAGACTTCCCATTTGCCTCTACCTCCACACTTTTAGAGTACACAGGTACTGCATAAACGACTTCTGGTATTCTCTTTATTGCCACTAAATCCCTTTCCTCAAAGGTAGGACCAATGGTCGCAGAGCTGTTGCTAAAACCTCCACCCCTACTCAACACGCTTCCAGGTAAAAGATAGACCAAGTTAGTACCCAAACTATTAAACTGTTGCTTTATATATTCTTTTAGCCCTAAGCCAAAAGAAATTAAAAGCACCACAGACAAAACTCCAATCAAAATTCCTAGAGATGTCAGAATTGTGCGACCTTTATTTTTTCCGAAATCTATCAAAGCTGACTTTAAAATATTTGAGAAGTAGTTCATTTTGCCACCTCCCCGTCTTTTATCTTTATTTGTCTTCTTGTTCTTTCGGCAACATCTAGCTCATGAGTCACCACCAAGACTGTAACCTTCTCCGTTCTATTTAGTTCTTCAAAAAGCTCCATAATTTCA
>CAIQPO010000068.1 GCA_903873735.1 Candidatus Collierbacteria bacterium
ACGCGAATTGTACTTACGATCACTAGGTCCAAAAAAACATTTCCCTTCCTTACAGCCACTGTCTTAACCGCAATCAATCTTTTATTAGTTTTTTCTACTGGTGGAGTAACCTCACCACTTTTCTTCCTAATAAATTTTCTTCTCTTCTCACTATCTCTTCTATTTGAACCATCACTTGCAGCAGTTTCCTCCACTGTGATTATTTCAGTTTTCTTATGGCACAACAAATCGGATCTAAACTCTCAAACCATCACCAGCATTATCTCCCTAGTATTTATGACACCACTGGCTGTTGTTTTCGGAAATTCCTATCTAAAAAATCTTGAGGCCGCAGGGAAAATCAGAATATTAAAAGAGGCCATTAAAGATGAAGAAACTGACTCTCTTCTCTGGATATCCACCCAAGCAAAACCATCTTTAGCTTCTGTATTGAATGCTGTTTCTGATTTAGTGATTTACTTCAATACCAAGACCAATCTAGGTCACACTCCAGAAGCTTTTGCAGAAAAACTCAAGAGCGTTCAAAGAGATTTAATCACACTCTACACCTCTACCAACTCTCTTGAAAGAAGCATTGAAGAGCAATCAGATAAGACAAACATATAAGATACAAAATGCCTAACTTATTCGGGTTTTATCAGCCACTACAGGCACAAAGAACGACTGTATCAATGAATAATCCTCGACCATATCAAAGGCTAGCAAAACTAGATACCTCGAGGTCAGGATTTACAGTAAATAACCCGAAAACACATCTAAAAAGTCCACTTCTTGTTCTATCCTGTCTTATAGCAATAATCTCTAATGGCATATTTTTCACACTTGCCAAACCACGTCACACTTTAGCAGACAACCTCAACTCGTCTTCCTACTTTATCCAATTCTCCACTATCAATATTGGTGGAGGTCAAATTTCCTCACCAAATTACGAGCTTGGCACCACTATTGGACAAACAGCCCAAGGGCAATTTGACTCAGCAGGTTTTATTGTCAAAGCAGGCTTTCAATACATACACCCTCTCGTACCCTTTACTTTCACAATCTCTAATTTGGATATCAATTTTGGCACTGTATCTCCTCAAATACCTGCTACCGCAACAAACACACTCACAGTCACCACCGGCTCAGCTTACGGCTACGCTGTAAAAGTAGTAGAAAGTAACTCTCTAAGAATCTCCAATGGATCAGCTACCATCCCTGACACGAGCTGCGACCTGGCCCTCACCTGCACCATCGCTGATGCCACACCCTGGACATCAAATACCAGATATGGCTTTGGCTACAACATGCAAGGAACGGATGTCGACACCTCCGACTTCGTCAACTCAACATATTTCAGACCCTTTCCTATTCAAAACATCGACTCACCAGCTACGGTCATGTCCAGGCCAAATGTCGCCACCGGCTCCTCAGCTACTGCTACCTACAAAATAAACATATCCGGCTCCCAAGCAGCAGGCACTTACCAAAATAGTCTTCAATATATTGCCATTCCTTCTTTCTAGAACATGAAAAATCTAATCATCATCACCCTTCTTTTCACAATCACCCAAGCAGCTTTTATCAAACCTGCGCATGCTGCCAATATCGGACTTTCCATTTATCCTCCACTAGTCAAAATAAACATCAAACCCGGGAAAACAATTACCCAGGTATTTAAGATTGAAAACCTATCCGAAAACTCAAAATTCCTTTATGCCAGAATAATTCCATTCACTGAGAGTGATAATCAAGGTAATCCCATCATTGACCCTAAAAATACTGCTAAGTGGCTTGAGTACTTCTCGCTTGCCAACTCAAAAATTGAACTCGGCAAGCCATTCGAGCTTGAAGCGGGTAAATCAGATCAAATTATTCTCTCGATCAATATTCCCAAAACTGCTCCGCTAAAAGACCTATATGCCACCCTCCTGATCTCTACCTACCAAACTGAAATTAATCCCAACTTCCAAGGAACTTATGTTAATGCCTCAATTGGTAGCAATCTCCTACTAACCATAAGCTCCCAAGCTAACCCTTCCACTATTCTTAGAATTACTGATATTACCCCAGAGTTCGGCAAGTACTTAAAAATCGGTGACATATATATAATCGACTCCATTACCCCCATAAGTTTCACAGCCAATGCTAAAAACGATGGTGATTTTCTAGCTGAAACTAAAGGAATATTTAAGATTGAAAGAAATGAAAACACCCCCATACACATTGTTCCTGTACTACCTCAATACGTCATCGCCAAATCAGACAGAGTGGTTTCCACGCTGAATTCCCAGTCCTTCCTCTTCGAACCCAGTGCTGAAATGATAGGAAAATACACCGCACGAATAGACATAAAATCAGAAAACGCCAATACCTCGTCCTCCATAACTCTAATTATTCTCCCCATCAAGATATTGATAGGAATAGCAGCCTCAATTATTTTTCTGACAGTCATCCTAAAAATAACTAGGAAGAACACCGTAGATTAACCCGGACTTCACTCACCAGCCAGCATAAACTATACTTAAATTAATGACCTCTTTACTGCCAAAGGGGATGGTACTCATAGCTCTTACTTGGGCAGGTTTATTTTTGGCTTCAACCCCAGCATCAGCAGGCTCACCCACTCCCACAGGCTACACGCTTTATGCCACTCCTAGCGGCATTCCAGTAAGTGCCCAGATCCAAGAACAGACATTCAACCCACCACAACTAATAAGTCCTGGAAACAACACCACCTCCAATAACCAAAGAGAAAGATTCTCCTGGCTACGACCATCACCACTACCAGTTACCCCACTTAGCCACTACGACTTTTATCTAGACGGTCAACTCTTTGCTTCGAATGTCCCTGATAATATCATCAATACCGAATACTACTACTACAATATCAGAAGAGAAGACAACACTTTTTTCTTAGATCCTCGAACAAACCTCGGCAATGGTTACCACACCTGGAAAGTGGTGGCATATAACCAAAATAATATTTCATCAGAGTCCGATACATGGACCTTTTATATCGATTCGACAGCACCTTACATTAGACTGAATAAAGTCGATAAAAATACTCTGCACTGGGACTCACGAGATGAAGATACCATTCCCCCTGTTGATCAAAGATATCTATACGTCACTCAAAACCCCCTCCTTGAAGGTGAGACAGAAGACTTTGCTAACCTACAATTTACCCTACTTTGCCCCATAAATTACCCAGGAACCTGCACTAGCACTACAGAGGTCTACAACTACCCAGATGGAGAATTTAAGCACAGATTCTATAATCTAATTCCCAACTATACCTACACTGTCTATTTATCAGCTACAGACGCATCAAACAATAGCTATACTTTTCCCCCATTCTATCTAATCTTCCTTTCTGGATCATCCGGTATCTCACCCACTCCTCCAATCGTTACCCCACCAGCTCCCACCACTCCCACCACACTCATCACTCCTCCAGTAGTACCCACTGCACCACCCTTCTTACTTCCTTCACCCACTACTCCACAACTACCAATCACTTTCAAAGAAATTTTCAGCCCAGCAGAATTTCTTCCTGTTCCTCCTCAAGCACCCACCCCTCCACCAAAAACCTACACACCAATCAAGAAAACCCCCTTTAACCCCATACCATTATTGCTCCTAATAATTGTATTTGGCTTACCCACCCACCTAGCAATGTCACAGTTTGGCACAGCCACGCCTCTTAAGCTTACGCACAAATTTATCTTTTCTCTCATATTTCCATTTATCGGCAACAAAAAGAATAAAACACTGCCCTTTACCAGCATTGACTTCTATGATCCGCTTGTCACCTACAAAGTGTGGCATTCCACCGTCAGTGACTCGCTTGGTAAATTCTCAATTCCAGGAAATATTCCCAAAAACCTATACATCAAAGCTAGCAAACTCAAGTTTAAATATGTTCCAAACATTCTTCCAGGTAAAAAACTTATATATACATGTATATTTCTATCCAAAAAAGATAAGGTAAACTTTCTTGAAAACACTCAAGAACTATCATACAGGCTTCGAGGTATTCCACTTATGTTTGGTGTAATCACCTCAGCAATTGCGCTTTACTTTATTCCCTCCTACCTACTAGTAATCTATTTATATCTCTGCCTACAAGCAGGCTTCTCAGAATACTACTACACCTCACAGCTAAAAGATATCTAATCTATTCTCTATAATCCTCC
>CAIQPO010000069.1 GCA_903873735.1 Candidatus Collierbacteria bacterium
AGTAATATATGTTACAAAATTTGTCAAGAGTTGGTATTTAGATATATGTTTTTAAGATTAGAAATTTGTTTGAGAAGAATCGTATTTAAGCTGAGAATGATGACGAAGATTAAAATAAGTGAACCTCCTCCCAAGAATATTCCACCCATAATTGCAACAATGGCGGCGCCGGTAATTGTAACAATATTATCCATTGCTACCCCTACAATGGCATCGCCAATGCGACCGTTTTGATTTACTGAGAAGTTATGGACAACAATCATCTCTCCGAGACAGCCTATTAATCCAGCTAGTATACCTGCGACAACAAATGGGGTGTTGGTGATTATTGAAAATACTTCGATTGATTTAACCATTGACTCGGCTGTGAACAGAATGGTGGCTCCTGCAATTAATAGACTAAACCAGGTGATAATTAGAGGTGTATGAAGTAACACTTCCTCTTGTTTTTTTGCCTCTTCTGAACCAGGACCTGGTCTATGCGCTTTTCTAAATGTGTAGAGGGTGGCAATTGAGATAAAAAGTATGAGGTAGCCAAGAGGTGAGGATAGTTGGTAGAGATCCTCTGAGATACCAGGTGGTGGGGAGGCGACTTTTCCGAATATTACCATAGAACAAGCTACTATGGCTGTAAGAATAGTGAGGGCGACTAATACACTTTGAGAGGTCTCAATTTCTGCAAATGCTGGTTTACGCTTATGTTGTTTTATGGGAAGGATCCAGCCACCTGCTGGAATATATGGGAACATCAGAATCTTCTTATTTTTTGTGTCTGCAAGATTTTGTCGGTAAATACACCAGGCTGCGTGTCCAATATTGTATATATTTGAGCCAAAAGTGGTTGCGGCTGCGATGATAGCGTAGTTTATGGCTCTTTCATAATCGGTGTGCCTTAAATTCAAACTGACAAAGGCAGCGGTCACACCCAGTATCATATCGGGAAAGGCAGTTCCTAAAGATTGGAGAAGGCCGCCTGCAAGTTTGGTTTTTTCACTTAAAACTTCGGTTGACTCCTCGATTATTTCAGCAGATTTTTTTAAGCTAAAGAGAGCACCGATTGAAAGGATAGCGATAAGAGCAATAATTTTAATTGCAAGGTTCTCTGATTCGAGGAAGTGTAATAATCCAAATCTAAGAAATATTGCAGAACTTAAGAGGATTAACAGTTTCCCTATTATTTTTTTTGCTTTCATCTTTTGTTAATTTTTTCTGATAAAAATCTCTTTCAGATGATGGTGTGAGAGAGGGCTAATGAGATTGTTGTAACCTAAAACCTTAGCTTCTTTGACGACTTTGTCTTGGAGCTTGACCCTTCTAATTTCTCCCAGCAATCCTAGTTCGCCAAAGGCGACGGTTCCCGGAGGGAGAGGAGTATTTTTATGGGAGGAAATTATGGCAAGGGCAATAGCTAAATCAGCACCAGGGTCTTTAATATCAATACCGCCAGTGACATTTACAAAAACATCTTGAGTATTTAGGGGAGTTTTGGTGTGTTTGGTGACGATAGCACAGACAAGCTGTAGCCTAGAGGAGGATATTCCTTTGGCTACTCTTCTGGGAACAGGAATAGCTGATGGTACAACAAGGGCTTGCACCTCAACAGTAAGTGGTCGGGTACCTTCTGAAATCATAGTGAGACATGAACCAGGTCCGTCAATTCTTCCTTCAAGGAGAATGGCTGATGGATCTGGTACTTCTTCAAGTCCTTTACTAGTCATTCTAAAAATACCTGTTTCGTCTGTAGGGCCAAATCGATTCTTTATAGTGTGTAGAAGTCTAAGCTCATAGGATCTGTCACCTGACAGTTCGGTAACAACATCGACCATGTGTTCTAGGAGTTTTGGTCCAGCAATAGAACCTTCTTTGGTGACATGACCTACGATAATGGTGGTAAGAGATGAATTTTTAGTGTTTTTGATAATCAAATTGGCAGAGTCTCTTATCTGACTAGGCGAACCAGCTGAAGTGGGATTGGTTTCGGTGTAGACAGATTGTATAGAGTCGATAATTAAAAGTGCGTTGCTGGTTGTTTTTAGAGATCTAAAAATGGAGTCAATTTCAGATGAGTTAATTAGATTTATGTCTTTGGCTTTTTGGTCTAGCCGTTTAAGTCTTGCGTTTACTTGGGAAGGACTTTCTTCAGAGCAAACATAGAAAACTTCGTTTGGAAATTTACTTGCAAGCTGTGATAGTAGAGTAGACTTGCCGATTCCTGGTTGTCCGGCAATAAGATAGACGCCATTGGGTGTAAGTCCGCCGCCTAGTACTCTATCTAGTTCTCCTATATTGGTAGTAATGGGTTGATCTGATGAGTGTTTGTTTATTGTGGCTGCTTGAATAATTTCAGCTTTAGCAGTTGATGAGCTACCTTTTTTACCTACTCTTGTAACCGACTCTGATTCTGTAAGAGTATTCCATTCCTTGCAAGCAGGACACTGTCCTGCCCACTTGGCAAATTCGTTGCCACACTGGGTGCAGAAAAAAATTGTTGAGGATTTTGGCATGCTGTTACTGATTATATCTGCTTGGATCCAAAACCCAATTCTCAGTTAACCCTAGTGGGGGTATATTTCGATTTTTTTGTGGCTATTTTATATATGGGTTATTTATTAAATTCTATATAGGTTGAATAACTTGACAGATTATGTTATATTACCCTTAGGATCAAGAAAATTAATTAAACTGCCTATGATTAATTTGCTTAACAAGCTAATACAAAACAGAAAGAGAGCATTAAGAATGTCTAGAAACCAGAAAAAAGTGGTTTCTTCTGTGCAAATTCAAAAGATGGGAAAGATGGGTCAGCAGTTGATTATTTTAAGTCGCTGATCACTTAGTTTTTTGACTATTGTTACTTAAAAATTTATTTTGGCTTTGACATCATAGAAAAAGAGCATTACTACCGTAGCCTAACTCGAATAGCAATGCTCTTATCTGATGGTCACTGTCAGGACAGATGACAATAACCACTATCAGAATACAACTGACCTGTGGCAGTGTCAACTGTAACAAAAGGCCTCAAGATGGGAATGGTTGTCAGTTGGGCAGGCAGGCAGCCGTTCCCGTTTTGGGGCTTTTTTGTGCCTATTTTTTCTTTTTTTGGAGCTTTTGGAAAACGGTTTTGATTATTTTAATGGAGAATAAAAAGACTAGAATTGTTAGGAAAATCAAGATGGCAATGAAGCCAAGATACTGTAAGTACTGCGGTGTATAGACTATCAGAATATTATGTTTCCCCGGGGTGACTTGCCAGGAATTAAACCACTCTGTACCGGTGTGGTAGGTGGAGAGTGGAGAGGCTTTTAAGGCAATATAAGGAGCGAGGATGACTTGGGTAATGAGGTCTTTGGATAGATAGTCGTCGTCGATTTTGAAAGCCTGCCAATAGGGCGAATATGATTGGTAAAGGTTTAATAATTTTGGAGCATTGCTTTCAGTGGTGACTGTGTAAAGGTGAGGGATTTTATGCTGGCTTTTAGAGGGTTTTTCTTGATTGGGATTGTCTGATGAAGAAATGGTAATCTGTTGAAGAAAATTTAGGGGGAAGGGATTGATGGCGATGCTATTAAGGTTGGTGATGGTGGGGATGTTACCTATTGATTGATTAAAGAGGTGAAGGGAATAACCAGGATCCTCTTGGTTGTTGGTAATTGGTTGGATTAGTGATTGAGAGCTGGTTGAATTTATCAACCTTTCATAAATATCGCATCGACTAGTGGTGTGGTTTTCAAGGCAGACTGACATGGGGAGACCTGATTGTTTTTCAGCAGTGAAGGTAAGGATGTAACTTGATGAGTGAGGTAGATGTCTTAAATTTAGAAAGTCACAAGCTATGGCTTGGCGACTCTGATAATTAATACTTTTTTCGGTTGTTTTTTTATTGAATTCTCCTCGATTAAATTGGTCGCAGTTTCTTATTTCTGGTAAGAGTTGATTTCTGTTTGGAAGCTGGTAGATATTGTAGTTTGAGTCTATTAGTGGCAGTGAGATGCTTAGCTTTGTTTGACCTTTTTCGGTGTTGAAGAATGAAGATGAAATATGAGGAATTGAGCTAAGGGTTTGGTAGATGATAGGGTGGAAGTAGAGTCGGACATCGGAGTAGTCAATTTGTTGGGGGTGGGTGGAGTTGTTGGCTTCTAGAATGAGGTTTACTTTTTGAGGATCGCTGGTAGTGGATGAAAAAATCCTAACTCGTTTTGGTTCTTTAGTGGGATCTATTGGCTGGGTCATGTCTGACGCACCAAGATTTAGGTTAGAAATACTTATGTTGGCAGATGTTTGTGTGGGTGAAGAGTATGTGAATGAGACGGAGTAAGCACCTGTTTGGTATGAAACTGGAAGTGAAGCTGACAAGCATCCAACTACATCTGTTCCGATTAAGGTGATGGAGTTTTGAGAGTTTATTTTCTCAATTTTTCTATTGGGCTTGTTGGTAAAGCACTGGTAAGGGGTGGCAATTTGTAAGTCTGGGGTGATGTCTAGTTCTTCTGTTGAAGAGCCATCGAAAAGCTTAACCTGAAAGTTTTCTTTGGTGGGAAGATAAGCTTCGGTTAATGGATAGTATCCTTCAAATTCATCCATTTCTGCGGGAAGTTGGATTTCATAGTATTCCTTATCGATTTGGATTATTAAGCTGTTGGAATTTTTGTCTAATGGTAATGTGACGAATTGGGGGCTGGGTATTTGCCGCTCAAGCTTATCGTTTACTGTGATTTGAGGGATAATGGGCTCGATCTTTAGATTTAAATAACCATAAGCCTTTTGGTATGAAATACGGGTAGGAATTAATGACTCTGCTTGGGTAAACGAAGGAATAGAGATGGTTTGTAGGTCTTGGCTGTTGATAACTATAGAGGGAAGGGTAATCTGATTCTTGTCGGTGAGGAGATTGGTGTTTGGACGAAGGGGTAGCGACTGGAAAGGTCTAATGTTTAAGCTGGGATTTTGTAGTGATAGGAAATTTGAAGAGAATTTATTTTCGTTTGTTTTATATAGAAAGATCGAGTCAGAGAAATTTTTCTCCAGATTGTAGTCTGTTTTATTCTGGTTTAGGTGAGAAAGTAGGTCTTCATTTTTTAGGGTGTGATTGCCACTTGGGGAGATGACATGCAGATCTACCAAAATCCAGTCGACTTGGTGTTTTTTGAGGATTTCATCAAATCTATCCCAGTTGTTTGAGTATATGGCTTGGTTAATCTCTTGGTAGTAATCCTCTGACGTTTTTGACCACACATCAAAGGCGCGATCAAGGATTGGCTGTTCTATACCATACCAAAGGAATCCAGAGCCTCGATAACCCCAGTCGTAGTAAAGCCATCCCCAGAAATCATTTTGGGGGAAGTTAGCGATTCTTTGGTTTTTGTCTTGTGAGCTTAGATAGGAGAATAATTCTAGATACTCTCCAGGTAGCTGACGCCTCATTGTTGGAGAGAGAAAGTGACCGGAAAAGGCGGGGGACATAAAAATGACAATTGAGAAGCCAATGGTGAAGATAGTAAGTAAGTAGGCGAAACGTGAGTGGAGGATGGTAAATAGATCAAGAAGGAAAACTGATCCAATGGCAAAGAAATACGAGTAACAAAAGATTAGTGGGGTAGAAAACTTAGTAAAAGGAGATCTAAAAAGCTCTCCAACAAGAGGGAGGCGCTGGTTGAGTAGAAGACCTCCGCCGGCAAGAAAGAATAGGCAAATTGCTGCTGTAAGAGTAATGAAGAGTGAATGGGTGAACTTCTTTTTAATTGAGTAGTAAAAGCCAGTAAGGATAACAGCAAAAAGAATGTAGCCAATGATGAGAATGGTGGGGTTTTCTAGATGAGATCTCCAAACTGAGAGCATGAAGTCGAATTTGTTGGTGCCTCCCGACAAATCAACGAAGTTAAACCAGAATCCTTTTAGCAAGGCTAGGTCAAAAATGTTTCCAAATTCAAGGTTTCTTAAATAGGTTTCGGGGGTAGAGACAGAATTTATCTTTGATAATTCACCCACTCGGCCGTTGGTTAGGACGAAAAATGCTACTGGAAGTAGCCAAAAAAGGTTTGCGAATAAAATTGCGATGCTAGAGATTAGGGTAACCTTGATCGATTTAAAGTTTAGTAGGTAAAAAGGGATGAGGACAAACCCAAAGACTACAAAGAGTGTTTCGATGTAGAAGCTGGGAGTTGCCAATATACTAAGGACGAATAATTTGAAGATCGAGTTAAGAGTGGGGTGGAGGTGAAATTGGGCAAGTGTGACGATTAGCCAGGGGAAAAAACCATAAAAATAAATGAAGGTTTCAAATGGGGTAAAAAAGGTTTGCATGGTTCCAAGATTTAGAAGGTAGAAAAGACCGCCGAAAAAGGCAGCTGGCTGTGAGGTGAGTGAATTGAGTTTGCTTTTGAATACAAGCCGGTCAAGAAAATAGTAGACTCCAAGTGGTCCAATAAGCATAGGAATGAGAGTTGAAAGATAGCGAATGAGATTGATGGGAACACTTATTTTGACAAGAAACAGTACAAAAAGCTGTCTGATGATGTCGGCGGCATGCCCCATACCTCCAAGAAGCCCAAGCGATTGATATTCCTGCCAAACTGCAGAAAGTGATCGCTTAAGATTCATTTCTGGATTAAATTCAGCCAGGAAGTTATCCCAGCCGATAAAGAAAGTGCCTTTTTCGTAGTTTAGAAGAAACAGGATAAGGGTGATAAGGATTAGAGAAAGACTTGGCCAGTGTAGCCGTAGGAAGGAGGGGACTCCTCTAATCTGTTTTAGAGGAAAACGGTGCTTGAGTTTGGTAATATTTTTGGCCACAAATCAAGTTTATCAGAGGTTAGTGAGACATGCCTCTAGTTAGCTTGTGGAGGGGGTAGATGAGTTTTTGGGGCAATATGAGTATGGCTATGGTTTGGGCGAGGACAATAAGAATTGATTTGAGTGAAGGACGGTATCCTTGATGCAAGATACCATCGAGTCTGGCCCGCCAGATTCTCCAGAAGGTGAATTTAGGTTTGGTGAGAGAAATATTTGTATTGTGCTCTCTATATTTAAGGGTGAATTGACTAAGGTTTGCGAGCTTGCCGTACTTGGCTGCAGAAAAGAATAATCCATAATCTTCAGCTGGTGAAAAATATTGATTGCCATAGAGAAAGTCATTGGGAAGAAGCTCTCTATTTATCATGACTGTAGGTTGTTGCATGGGGACAGTGCGGAAGAGCATTTCTAATATTTGAGCATGCTTGGTGGGGAAGATTTTTTTACCTGTAATGAGACTATCTTTGTCGATTATGTGGCATTGACCACCAATTATTACGGTGTGGGGGTGTTTTCTTAGGTACTGGACTTGGAGCTTGAGTCTTTTGGGTAGCATGATGTCGTCGGCATCCATCCTGGCGATATATTTACCTGTGCTTTGGGCAACGGCGTAGTTGAAAGTGGGACTTACTCCAAGATTTTGAGGATTTTGGAAGACTTTAACCCAAGGGCGACCGGCAGAAAATTCTTTAAGAATCTTAAGGGAGTTGTCCTTTGAGCAGTCGTCGACGGCAATTAATTCAATTGGTCGATAAGTTTGAGCCTCGATACTTTCAAGGCACTGGGGAAGAAATGATTCGGCGTTGTAAACAGGTAAGCAAATACTGACCAAAGGTCTCATGAATACATATTATAGACAGTTGAGCCAAGGCCATAAATGATGCGGTATTTTCCAGAGAAATAGTTGTACCTTATTTGAATAAGCTCTTTGAAGGAATCTATGGCGTCTTTGAGGAGTTTTACTTTAGTATTGGTTTGGTCAGCCCAGACGACAGCTTTTTCAACGATATTAAAGCCTAGTTTGTGGGCGATAAAGAGAATTTCGGAGTCATAGCCCCACCTGTGGATTTTGGCTCTCTTGAAAATTTCTTGTCTAGCACCTGTTTTGAAAGCTTTGAAGCCACAAGTGAAGTCGGTAACATTGACTCCTAAGATTAGTCGAGAAAGGGCGGTAAAGACCTTACCCATGTTTTCTCTTATAAAGGGCTGGTGTTTGACGACTGTAGACTTTCCATTCTTTCTGGTGCCTATAACTACGTCAATGCCTGCCTTCATAAAAGGTATAAACTTATAGATTTCGGAAAGGGGTGTAGAAATATCAGCGTCTGTCAGAAGGGCGTAATCGGCACTTGAATCTAACATGCCTTTTCTGACAGCGAAACCTTTTCCTTGATTTCTTTTATAGCTAATTACAGATTTAGGAAATTTGATCCTGGTGTGCCTGATTAGCTTCAAAGTAGAGTCCTTAGAACCATCATTTACAAATATAATCCTGTTAATCTTAAGAGGTGAAGGACATTTAAATGAGTTAAGGCTATCGAAGGTTCGGTTTAATCTTTTTTCCTCGTTGTAAACGGGGATTACTAGATCTATTGATATTAATTTTCTCATGCTATCTCATAATATATATGATAAGGATAGTTTTGTCAAGTGGTAGATGAAGAAGACAATAAAAACCCCAGGCTGGTGAGCCTGGGGCATTAGTATATAGCACTTACTTACTTAGATACACAGAAGGCGGTTGCTTCGTGGAAAGTTACAGAGACACCTACCTGGGCTGCGGGGTTGGGGTTGCCATGCAGGCTGGAATAGACGGTTTCGATGTGTGCAGGCACAGTGATGGTGAGCTCTTTTGCTAGTGGACCAATATGCCAGCTTTCGGAGCCGTCCATGTTCTTTACCCATTTCCAGTCCGTGGTGGGACTTGGCCAGTCGCATTGTGCCTGAGGGGGAGCGGGGGGCATGGGCAGGAGGAGGAGAGCAAGGTATTGATGGTAGACTGTGGGTGTCTGCGTTGGGGTGGGAGAAGGGGTAATAGTGGGAGTAGGTGAGGCTGTGGGTGAGGGAGTGGCAGTAGCCTCAAAACAAAAAGCGCTTGCTTCCATCACGTTGGTAATGACGTCGCCTGTTTCTCCGTGGAGGGTGACACCGTTGTAGTAGTCCACGAACCAGATGTGGGTGGGAATGGTAATGGTGATGCTATTGGTGCTGGTGACTGGACCAAAATGCCAGTAGCCGCCCCAGTCTTGTGGTACCCATGACCAGGCATGGTCAGTGGGTTGATTACAATTGGGGTTTTCGCTTGCCTTTACCGGAGAAGATTGGAGTAACAGTATGAATGTGGCTACGAAGATCAAAGCTGCAGATACGGGGATAAAGATCTTTTTCACTATGGTTTCTCCTCAGAATCTCTAAAGCTTGAAAGTGTGTTTTGTCAAAAAAGTAGATAAAAGAAGAGCCGCCTTTTGGGGCGGCTCTTTGGGGTGCACACTATTCGGTTATTTGGGCTGGTTGGCCGGATCGGGGATTTTCACCCAAGCGCCGATGGCGCCGTCGCCGGTCAATTCCCAGTTGCTGTCGAGCAGCATTTCATCGAGGCGTTTGGCATCAACCATTTGATACTGGGCGTTGTGGGGGGTTGAGCCCCCGTTATCGCACCAGAAGGTAGCTGCGCCGACGACCACGCGTCCCGGGCCGCGAACCTGATAGGTCAGGCCGCTTACGGGAAAGAAGATGTGGCCATAGACGTTCGCCGGGATCTCGATGTGCCAGTAGCCGGTTTGATTGGGCATCGCCACTTCCGCTTCGTTGCGGTCGAGGAAGCTGTAAGCGTTGGGGACGACCTGGCCGTTGTTTTTCAAGGCCGAGACGTCTTCGCTTAGAGCGTCGCTGGTGCAGGCGTTGTACCAAACCACATTGCCGGTTTCGAGGGGGGTGGTTTGAGTGCCGGTGGCAGTGATGTCGGTGCCAGTCTTGTCGGTTTTGGTTTCGTCGCCGTTTTCGGGCTTGAAGGTGAAGGTGCCGTCTTCGTTCGCCACGCAGCGCTTTTCGACGCCAGCGATGGTGACGAGGGTGCCTTCGGCGATGATGGCATCACCCAGCTTGCAGCCGGGCATGGCCAGTTCGGTGGGCTTGGGCTCGGTTGAGCCGGCGCCAGCGCGATAGCCGAAGATGACTGCGGCAAACAAGCCGCCGATCACCAAAGCAGCGATCAGAATACCGAGTGCGATTTTCTTTCCGAGTTTCATGGGTAACCTCCGTGAGTGAGTTGGAATAGAGTCCGATTGTAAGTGTGCTTCTCTTTCGAGAATGGTGTTATATTACCACATGTTAGTTAAAATGTCAAGTGTTATGGGATATTATATTGTCTTTTTTAATTTGATTTAATTTGTGCAGAAAAATATTGCGATTTATGAGTTAAATTTGAAACAAAAAAAGAGACTTTTTCAAGTCTCTTTTTTATTTATATATTAGTTAAGTATTACTTTTTCATGGATCTGGCTTTGATGAAAGCTACTAAACCTCCAAGGTAGGAAAGTCCGGCAGCGTTGAAGAAGATTGAATCGGCTGCACCAGTGTCGACAACGACGTGTTCGGTACAGGTGTTGGCCATTCCGTACACAGGAGTGCAGACAGTGGTTTTGACAGCAATTTTTTTAGAACCAGATTTGGTGGCGACTTTTTCTCTACCTTTAGTGCCATCAGTGTCAGAGACACTGGGGGTAGGAGTTGGGGTTGGAGTAATGGTAGGAGTGGCTATAGCCTTGACTGTAACTGTAGGTGTAGCAGTAGGAGCTTTTGGAGTTGGAGTAGTTTCGGTGTCAATTCTGAATTTTGGTACGATGTTGCTTTCTAGCTGATTGGCAGAAAGACCAAATCTATTCAAATCTTTGTTTGGCATGGTCTTCTTAGCCAGGGCATAAGTAATCGCTCCGGTAAGAGCCAAGACGATTAATATGATCGGTAATAGTGATCTCATATGAGGGTATATTAACATAGTGACATCTTTTTGTCAATTATAGGGTGTGTTGACACTACTTTAAAAATAATTCATACTGACAGATAAGGATTAATAAATAGAAGAATCGCATGAACATAGAGTCTAGTGTGGTTACACAAGAGATGGCGCCAGCCAAGCCAAAGAATTTTTGGGAAAAGATAGGTTTTCAGAAGCCAAAACCTGTTGAAAGAGTAGAGCCATCAGCAGAATCAGTTAAGAAAGCTGAAGCAATGCCGTCCAGAGTAGAGCAGACGGAGTTGTCTAGAGAAATAAATAGAAGAGTAGGTGTTGATAATCAAAATGCAGAGGCGGTAAGAACTAAGAGGGAGCAAGTAGAGGCTGGAAGAAAAGCTATTGAATCTGGTAGGCAGGTAAATCAAGAATGGGCAACTTATGATAAAGCAGTTGATAAGGCTGCAGACAGAATTGTAAAAGGAAAAGATTATTCAGTTCCGGAGGAGCCAACATCCCCTAAGGTTGAATTAGCTACTATGGTAAGGTCTCAGGCTGAAAACCAAAGAGAGTTGGTAAAGAGAAATGAGTCACTTAAATTACAAAGAGGTGCATTGGTAGAACTTCCAATTTCTAGCGACAAAGCCATACTTGATAGAGCGGCTGAGAGTGAGAAGAGGTCGGATGCTTTGTGCTTGGATGCGGCTGAAAAAATGAAGCCAATGGAAGGAATGGATGGTACGGTGTCTGTAGACAACTTGGCAGCACTACAAAAGATGTCTCAAGAGGCAAGAAATGCGGCGGTGGGTGCTGGTAGAGAAGTGAGAATGCAGATGCAGGCTTTGGATGAGGTGGTAGATAGAACCTACGATAGATATGGAGATACAAAAACTGTAGCAGCTCAAGAGGATCAGATAGATGACTACAATGAGAGTAGAAGAACTGCCATGAGTTTAGAGGTAGCAGAGGTAAAGGTTGAGGTTGATGCTGCCGCTTTACAGGCTGAATATACAGCCAAACTGGGTGAGATGGGAGTTACTGATGAGGCGGTGATGAAGGATACCTTGGCTGAACTAGGTTTTGAGTATGACGAGGAAAAGAGAGAATGGTCACTTTCGCCTGATAGTCCAATAGTAGTTCAACGTGAAGCCTCGGCTAGATACGCAGCAGTCTTAGAAGCTAGTAAAACTGCGCTATCAGAAGCTGAAGGTAACCCAGATAGAGCGATTGCAGCGTATGCAGGAATGGAAAGAGCCATTGTGGATGGGTCACAAGCATTGGGTGCTGATTCAATAATTAGACAGACTTTAGTGAGAGCTCAAGAAAATCAGGAAGCTGAACTATTAGCTCAAGCTGAGGCTGCTGAGGCAAGAAAGAGAGAGTTGGCGGCTATTCAGAAGAAAGCGACAACACCTACAGGAGCTGAAAAAGTGATGGGATGGTTTAAGAGACAAGCCGAAAAAGTAGTAAGTAAGGCTGACGAGATGATAGAGGCAGAAGCTAAGAAGAGAAAAGCTTTGGCAACAGGCAGGGAAGAATGGCAGATTGGTGCTGAGGAAACACGTCTAGCAGAATTGCAGGCACAGATGGATGCCCTTAGAGCAAAGATGGCTAAAAAGACTAGTTAATTAATAAGTAATAAAGATTTATGGATCCAGTACAAGACAAAAACAACCAACCATTGCCTGTTACACCAGCAAGCGATGATCCACTTGAGGAACTTACAAACCTGGCTGATGATGCCTATCAAGTAGCCATGGAAGAAACAGCTAAAGCTGAACAGATGGAAGCTGATTTTGCTGAATACAAAAAGAAGTTTGGAGAGTCGATGGGAGTAGCACCTAAGGAAACTCCAGTGGTTGAAGTTGCACCTGTAGCTCCAGCTGCACTTGAAACTCCAGTTGAACCAGCGATGACGGTGAAACTTGAGGATGTTGAGCCTACCACTGCTATGGATATTACTCCAGACGCATCTCAAGTTGCGGAGCCAGCTGCTCCAGTTTCTGAACCTGCGGCAGTTAGTGGTGGATTAGCTGATTTCACCCCAGCCCCAGACCTTTCGGCTACTGAAACACAGCCAGCGGAACAAGTGGTTGGTGAAGTACCTACTCCTCCAACGGTGTCTTAGTATTTAAATTTAGTTTGTGAGATAAGAAGCTCGTTTATGACGAGCTTTTATCTTATATATTTGACTGTGAAGATATTGTGCTGATAAAATCAGGGTTGAAAGAAAAATTGCACCTTAACGGAGGCATTGATGAAAAAGTTTTTTGGTTGGTTGTTGGCTGCGGTATTTTTGGTCTCGATGGCTGCTTGCGCTCCAAGTATTTCTGGAAAAGCGGCGAAATATGCTGATGTGACCTGCGATGTAACCGCCAGCTATCAAGTTCGATCCGAGAATGACACCATTTATCAGGTGGATGTGCCATACCGGCTGGTTTACAAGTATGATAGGGAGGAATGGGAAGGAAACGTTTGGTATGTCTATGTTGTTGATAACAAGGATGCCACCTATGTAGTTCAACAGCTGAATGACCGTGTCAGGATCATGGAGGAAAACCTCAAAATCCTGTTGCCAGAACGTGTCAACTTCATCAGACAGATCGAGATTGATAAGTTTTCGGTTTATGAGGTCAATATCGAGAGCTCTGTGGATCGGGTATATCTTGAAGGCGCCCCAGATTGTGAGTATTCTGGTCTGGTCAACTATCACAATGCAGTATTGGAGTCAGAGTCTGACGACTATGTGGTATCAACCCGAATCGGGGAGCGTGATGTATTCGTGACGGCGACCAACGGAAAATCGACGGTTACTTATAGCTTCCCGGTTGATTTACTCAACAAGGCTTTTTTGGCAGAAGAGCCGCTGAAGATTAAACCGGTTTCGGTTGAGATGACCCGATCGCCGGCTGTAGTGGATCCTTCGGTATACGGGCGAGAGCTGGTAGCCTTCCATTTCGACGCTTTGGATGTGGAAGGAAAGATGGAACTTTTGCCGATCATTCAAAAGGCCATCGATTTAGCCCAGTACTCCGGCAATGGTGATAGTTTTACCATGGTATCTGACAATCCAGACATCAATGGTTCGGTTTTTGTTGCTCCTTAGGTTGTTTTTCGCCCCTTTCTGAGGGGCGTTTTTATTGGTTAAAAGACAAAATTTTATAAATTATGTTATTTGTTCAATATGTTTAATTAAAATGTATATATCAATAAAAAAACACTCGCGTAAAGCGAGTGTGGGTGGTTATTGGGAGTTGACTTCAGACTCAAGCTCTGCCAAAACCTGTTCAAGGTTGCCGTTGAGTTCATCCAGGCTTTTGAAGAATAGCGTATCGGCGTAGCGCTTGCTGATAATGCCCAGGATGTACGAAATCACAGCTCCAACCAGCCAGTAGGCGGAGTAGGATGGTCCATCAGAGTTGTAGGTGATCACAGTGATCATGAGTCCAATGAGACATACGACCGCTGCGACCATGAGTCCGAGACTGAGATAGACAAAAAGCCGGTGTTTCTTTGAGTTTTTTTCGAAGTTATTGAAACCTGATTCCAAAAGTGCTTGCCATTTCATGGCTGCCTCCTAATTTGAGATATCCTATATTACTATCTCTTGCCTGGAAAAGCAATAATGATGCTGATTGATCTATTTGATTCTGTTGGCGTAGACAAAGAATCTGGTAGGAGAGTTCCAGAGTTGGCAGGTATAGAGGATGAGGTTCGCCTTATAATCGGTGATGCTGGTGTCGACTGTAGTTGAGTATACAGTGTACTCAAATTTCCTTTGATTCCAGACAATTTCGATTTTGTCTCCTGTAGATAGCTTGGGAAGATTATAGAAAGAGTTTAGTTTTCGGAAACTGGCTGACCAATCGAGGTATCCCCAGCGATGGGCAGCAATGATTACGGGTTGGTTTGATTGGGGGAGGTCGGGGGAGGAAAAGTTGGGTACTCGCCAGATACCTTTCTTTAGAGTTTCCTGCCAGTTGTCTCCTTCATGAATTTCACCTCTTACGCCGATTTTATCGATGATTAAACCATTTTCTTCTGGTAGTGATGGGTCAAAATCCGGTAGAGGCATTTGGGGAGTGGGGCTGGGTGTAATTTTTGGGGAGATTGATGGGGTGGGTGTAGGCGATACTGTAATCGCGTTTGCTTCCTTGGTGACGGTGTAGGCGATTGTAGAGGCGAGTGATTCTGAAGTTTGTGGAAAAATTCTATAGTAGATGTTTGGCCAGATGGGGAATAGGGCAAAAATGATGGCCATTATCCAAAGGGAAACACCTAAGTTAATGAAGACCTTCTTTTTTATTGCCATACTTTAGTGTAGCAAATTGGAATTGTATTGGGATGTGTGGTATATTACCAAACACGGTACATTTATACTCATTTCTTTTTGGAGGAAAGATGAAGAATCTCCTAAACTCAGTGAAGCATTCGGAAAAAGGGCAGGGTCTGGTCGAGTATGCCCTGATTTTGGTCTTGGTGGTAGTTTTGGTCATTGGGATACCTGCCTGCTGTCTATTGGTGGTGATTCCCTTTGCCTTTCCTTTTCTGGAGCGTGCCATTGCTGGTGCACAGGATGGAAGCTCGACGGCTATTGCTCAGCTGGTCTGTGGTGGGATCGTGGTTTTGGCGACCTTCTGTAGCATTGTTCCACGTCTTGCCGTTAACTATACGCGCACGATCCGAATCCGCCGGGTCAATTGATTTCTTTGCCCTGCAATAGCAGGGCTTTTTTGTGATTCAGAGATAGCTATATTGATATTGATATATAGACCTAGAATATATTATTTGACAAATATAGGCGTGTGTGATATGATGCTTTCTAGTTTGATATATTGAGCCTAGTAAAGGTGAAATGGGTTTGGCTAGCAGTGCCATTTTCTCATGTCGGCGCTGCAGCTCATGCCTTACGCGTTTCACCCTTATTAGGCTTAATTTTTTGAAATGAGCTTGACATATAGACGGAGAAGTGTAGTAAAATTAGAGCTGTTGTTTCTTAAGTCTTCTTTTAAGATTTCCAAGATGGATCAGTTTTTCCAATTCTTATCAAAATAATAAATACCCATTTTTTATGGCAGATATCGCCAAATCTCGTGTTAGAAAATCTCCCTTAGTGAAAAAAGC